>JBBSDJ010000005.1:0-48551 GCA_038249555.1 Caulobacterales bacterium | reverse complement strand
GGCAGTTTCTGCCGCTTCGATAAGCGTGACGCGTCCCGAGGGTTTCAGTTTCTGTCCCGTTCTCATGACCTGAAAGAAGCCACAGAGAAAAGAACAAAGCAAGTACACGTGTTGAGGCTTTTGGGGAATTCAGCCCTTTCGCCGAGTCCACTGTTTCCAGTCGGCGAGTTCGTCGATGTCAATCAGTTCGTCGAGGAGGCCGATACGACTGCGCGGCGGCAGGCGGCTCCAGACGTCTTCCATTGCGTGCGGTCCGGACCAGCGTACATCATTGAATGGGGCTTTCGTCTGCGGTCCTTTGTGGAGGCCGAACAGCCAGAAGCCACCATCCCTCGCAGGACCGAAGACGGCGTCGTTCCGCCTTAGTGCCGAGACGGCCTGCTTGAGGCGGGCGGGGCTAACGTCCGGCGTATCAGTACCGATGAATAGAACGGGGCCAGGCGGCGCCTCGCTGAACCCAAGGCCAAGACGCCGGGTCAGGTCGCCTTCTCTCTGCGGCTTCAGATCGAAACCCCGAAAGACACCCTGCCCACTCGTTTGGCCGGCGATGACATCTGGCGACACATAGACGATCACCCGGCACCCGCTCGCCCGCGCGGCTCTCAGCGTCCGGGCAAGCGTAAAGCTCGCGATCCGGCGCGCCGCTGTCTTGCCCATTCCTTTGGCGAGGCGCGTTTTTGACAGGCCAATCCTCGGCGGCTTTGCGAAGACAAGGAGGGTCGCAGGTCGCATGTGCACAAGGCCTTTGATTTGCCGGAAAGAAGGACGAGACTGATCGACACCTTTTGGAAATGCAAGGAAATCAAACCGTTATGAAGCCGCACGTCTTCGTGACCTCGATCTTGGCCTTGTCGGTTCTCAGCGCCTGTTTCATGTCCGCCGAGCCGCGCCTCGAAGCCGGCGTGCTGCTGGCGCAGGGGCCCGTGGCGTTTTGCACGCCGGACGAGCCGCCCTGCAAGACTGGGTACCCCTCGGATGATGGGTACATCATTGCTTCGGAAGACGAAGGTGAGGAAGACCTGCGCATGCGCTTTGAAGCGCTGACCGAAGCAGGCGGCGTGCCGATCTATCTGGGCGAGGTAGAACTGAGCGACGGCGACGACTCGGCGTGGAGCTATATTGTTGCGCGTCCGACCAACGCATCGATTGATGGCGCGCCGCAATACGAGATTGCGATGCCGTCCTGTAGCGACCTGGACAAGGCGCGCGACGACCAGTTTGGCATCGTGCGGACCGATGCCTATTCGTGCACGGTGACGGACCTTGCCGGGCTACGGGAATTTCTGATCACGGACTATGCCGAGAAATTCGCCGACCCTGCGTGGTGGGCAGACGAGAATTAGCGAGAAAGTTTCGACAGCGTTTCAGGGCTCGCTCCCATCAGGAAGCGAGACAATAGCCAGGCATTTGACCACGCCCGCTTGCGCCAGCCATCGCGTTCGTACTTCGCCGCAGACGTGCGCGCCTCGGCATCGAGGATGACCAGACGCTTTTTAGAGATCGCGCGCACAATCATCACGTCCTCCATCAACGGCACATCCGAGTAGCCGCCGACTTCGGCGTAAAGCGCGCGCGAGATCAGTAAGCCTTGATCGCCGTACGGCAGGCCGAACCAGCGGGCGCGGCGGTTGGCGCGCGCCTCAAGCCAGCGCGCTTCAGACGCGTCGGAGCGATACTTCAGCCGGAACGCCGCCGCCATGCCGGGCCGGGTGTCGATGTGCGCGCCGACGCGTTCGGGCCAGTCGCGCGAAAGCGCGGTGTCGGCATGCAGGAACAGCAGCCACTCGCCGCGCGCAGCTTCCGCACCGGCGCGCAGCTGCTGGCCCCGGCCAGGAGCGGCATCGATGACGGTCGCTCCGGTTGATCCGGCAATCGCGCGTGAGGCATCGGTCGATCCACCGTCGGCGACGATCACATCCCGGATGAGGCCGGCTTCCAAACCCGGCAGCAAGCTTTCAAGCGCAAGCGGCAAGTCGGCCGCCGCGTTCAGTGTGGGCAAGATGACAGAGAGCGGCGCGGGCATCTGCGGCGATGCTCAAGCGGCGTGGATACGGGGAACGGAAGGCCTGCTCAGACGTTGCATCCCGAGATAATCACTGGAGCCACTGCCATGACGACGATTTATGACGCGCTGAAATCCGACCATGACAAACACCGGGACCTGCTGAAGAAGCTCGCTGCGACCCAAGGCGATTCCGAAGAGCGCCGCAAGCTTTGGAAAACGTTCTACTATGACGTCGGCGCGCACGCCGCTGCCGAAGAACTCGCCTTCTACAGCAAGCTGATCGCTGAATCCGAAGGCCAATCCGAAGGGCGCCATTCGGTCGCCGAGCACAAGGAACTCGACGACCTGATCCAGGGTTTGAACGACATGGACTTCGGTGCACCCGGCTGGATGGCCCGTTTCAGAACGCTGAAGGAGCGCTACGAGCATCATATCGAGGAAGAAGAAGACGACGTCTTCCCGATCGCTCGGGAGGTCATCGGCGCGGACGAGAGCGGCGACATTGGCGGGGAGTTCGCCCGCCACAAGAAAGAAGAGCGCGGGCTGGTGGATGAAAAAGCCGAAAACGCGTTGGAGGACTGACTACGACAGTTCAGCGAGTCGTTTCTCGATCACCATCAGATCTCGCCAAGCGCGGCTCTTGTCCTGCGGGCGGCGGAGCAGATAGGCGGGATGCAGGATCGGGATCATTGGCGCTTTAAAGCCATCCGGTGTCGAATAAGCGTACTCGTTGCCGCGCAGCTTCATGATGCCGTCCTTGCTGGCGAGCAGTGACACTGCCGGCACCCCTCCCGCCGCGATGATCAGTTTCGGCTGAACAATCTCGATCATCCGGTCGACGAACGGCCGGCAGACGGCCAACTCATCCGCTTCCGGGTTCCGGTTGCCTTGAGGGCGCCAGTAATTGACGTTGGTAATCAAGGTGTTTTCGGCCCGCGAGCGACCGATGGCCGAAAGCATCTTGTCGAGCAACTGGCCAGCCTTGCCGACGAAGGGCAGCCCGCGCCGGTCTTCTTCGGCGCCTGGGCCCTCCCCGATCACCATCAGGCTGGCGCCGGGAATGCCATCGTAAACCACGGCCTGTTCGCAAGATGCCTTGAGCGGGCTGCCCTCGAAGGCACGGATGGCGTCCGCGAGAGCGTCCAGAGTCTTGGCGGATTTTGCGGCTGTACGCGCCTCGTTCGCCCAGTCCGAAACGGTTTTCGAGCCTCGCCGGACCTGTACCGGGGCGGCTGGCTCAGCGCTGCGTTCGGCCTTCTCTGGACGTGGTGCAGACTTGAGCAGTGCGTCCACCAACGCGGTATCCACGCTCACGCCCATGTCGGCCCACCAATCGGTGAGCGCGGAAATTGGCTCTCTTGACGCAGGGGTTGGCATTGCGGACGGGCTGGACCTTGAGGAAACAGGCTGTAAGTGCTTACCCGGATAGAGATAAGGCGCAAAGCGCAAACAAGGAGCTGACCGATGGCCGATGCCCCCGAACGCGAGTCGATGGAGTTTGACCTGGTGATCGTCGGCGGCGGCCCCGCGGGCCTGTCCGCCGCCATCCGGTTCAAGCAACTCGCTACCGAAGCCGGTCAGGACCTGTCGGTCGTGGTCATCGAAAAAGGCGGCGAGATCGGCGCGCACATCCTGTCGGGCCTCGTGCTTGACCCCAAGGCTCTGGACGAACTGCTGCCAGACTGGCGCACCCGCGCAGATCGCCCACTGACAACCGAGGTGAAGACCGACAGCTACAAGCTGCTCGGCGAGAACGGCTCGGCCGAAGTCGGCTGGGCGCCCTTCCCGCCACTCATGAGCAATCATGGTTGCTTCATCGGCTCACTGGCGAACGTCTGCCGTTGGCTGGGCGCCGAAGCTGAAAAGGTTGGCGTCGAAGTGTTCCCGGGCTTTGCCGCCTCGGAAGTCGTCTATGATGACAAGGGCGCGGTGCGCGGCATCGTCGCCGGCGTCATGGGCATCGACAAGGACGGCAAGCCGGGTGCGGATTACCAGCCCGGCATGGAACTGCTCGGCAAGTACGTGCTGTTCGCCGAAGGCGCACGCGGCTCGCTGACCAAGCAGCTGATGGCGAAGTACGACCTTTGCGCTGACAGCGATCCGCAGAAGTTCGGCATCGGCCTGAAGGAAGTCTGGTCCGTGCCGGAGGAGATTTTCCAGGAAGGCCTTGTGCAGCACACGTTCGGCTGGCCGGTCATGGGCAAGAACGGCGATGGCGGCGGCTTCCTCTATCACTTCCGCGACAATGGCGAGGCCTTCGTCTCGGTCGGCTACGTCGTCCACCTCAACTACAAGAACCCCTACCTCGCGCCTTACAGCGAGTTCCAGCGCTACAAGCATCACCCGGATGTCATCCGCTACCTCAAGGGTGGCAAGCGGGTGGCTTATGGCGCCCGCGCCATCACCTCCGGCGGCATCCAGTCGATCCCGGAACTGTCCTTCCCGGGCGGCGCGCTGATCGGTTGCTCGGCCGGCTTCGTGAACCTGCCGCGCATCAAGGGCACGCACAACGCAATGAAGACCGGCATGCTCGCGGCCGAAGCAGCATTTGATGCGATCAAGGCCGGCCGACAGAGCGACGTGCTCGAAAGCTATCCGGACGCCGTGCGCACCTCGTGGGTCTGGAAGGACCTTTCCCCTGTGCGCAACATGAAACCGTTGATGTCGAAATTCGGCACCCTGATGGGCGCCATGATCGGCGTACCGGACATGTGGATGCGGGTCCTGTTCGGCTTCGGATTCCTCCCGACACTCCATCACACCAAGACGGACGCAGAGTCCCTGAAACCCGCCAAGGACTTCAAACCCATCGAGTATCCAAAGCCCGATGGCGTCATCAGCTTCGACAAACTGACCAACGTATCGTTCACCAATACCTATCACGGTGAAGATCAGCCTGTGCATCTTATTGTCGCAAACATGGCGCTGCAGAAATCGTCCGAGCACGATGTTTATGCAGGCCCTTCGGCGCGGTATTGCCCGGCAGGCGTGTATGAGTGGGTGGGGTCCGGTGCGGACCTGAAGTTCCAGATCAACTCGCAGAACTGCATCCATTGCAAAACATGCGACATCAAGGATCCGAACCAGAACATCAACTGGACGGTGCCCGAAGGCGGCGGCGGACCAGCTTACCCGAACATGTGAGTGTAACGCAGGCGTGAGCCCCGCGCCTGCGCATTTCACAGCCTCCTACGCCTTGCTCTTGCCCCGAGGGCCTGCTTCACTCACGCTTCCTGCAAGGTGGAGCTCCCGCGCCTATGCCCCTGAAGCCGTCCCTTATCGCCCTCGCTTTTCTGCTTGGCACCTCAGCCTGTACAAGTCTGCCGTCGAGCAAAGCTGCCCCCTCAGAGTTGGCCGCAGAAACTGCAGGACCAGCCTTGTCGTCCGCGGCGCTCGCCACGGCGATCCGCCAACCGAATGGCCTTCGGGTGATCTACGCAACACCGGTGGAGGCGCTGCAAGCCGGGGATACGGCAGGTTACCTGAGCCTGCTCGCGGCGGAGACCGAGGAGGAGCGCGGCGATGACCGGTTCCTCAATGCCTATCTGGCGATCGACCGGGCGGCAGCCGGCGACATGGCCGGCGCCCGCGCCTATCTCGGCCTGACGGGCGACGCCGCTGACGATTTCGAACAACCGGGCTTCTATCTCTGGATCGACTCCTGGCTGACCGCGCTCGAAGGGGATCTGGAAGGTGCCATCAACCGCCACCGCGAAGTCGCAGGCGGCATGCCCGGAATTACGGCCGACCTTTCGCTCGCGGCCATGCTGGAAGCAGCCGGCCGGAACGAAGAAGCCCTCGCCGTTTATGATGCCCTGACGCCGACAATTATCGAGGCGCCGGAACACGAGTTTGACCCGCAGGGCATCGTCTTTGCGCATATCAGCACGGTCATCGTTCGCCATGCGCTGCTGCTGCAGCGGATGGGGCGGATCGAGGAATCGAAGCTGGTCTACCAGAAGCTCGCGGACGCAGAGCCGGAACAGGCCACCAGCTACGCCGCGGCTATCGACAGCCTTGAGACCGGCAAGAACCTCGAAAACAAGCCCCTGACCGTGCAGACCGGCTTTGCGCTGGCGCTGTCAGACGTCTCCTATTCGATGCAGCAGCAGCGCTACATCCAGACCGTGATGATGGGCGGCAACATCGATGGGTTCGATGACAAGCGCGCCGCATTTGATCTCGTGATCCTGTTGATCGACCCTGAGAATGAGAACGTACGCAGCGGCGTCATCGACGCGCTCTATTCCGAAGCCCTCTATGCCGGCGCGGCGCATGTGGCCCGGACGGCGCCGGAAGCTTCGCCTTCGCTGCAGATTTCAGCGGCGCAGGCGCTTTTGATGAACGGTGATGAGCCTGGCGCGCGCGATGCCATCGAGGCCGCCCTTGATATCAGCGACGACGCCGACCGCCTTTCGACGCTTTACGGCGCCCTCCAGTTGCGTGCGCTGCTCGACGACAAGACAGCGGCTTACGATCTGGTACCAGAGCTCCTGAGCCTTGCCGAGAACGCCGCCGAACAGGCCGCAGCGCACGGCGCCGCAAGTTCGGTCTATCTCCACTTCGGTGACGTGATGAAGGCTGCGGACCATGCCCGCGATGCACGGGCGTTGGACGATACCCATGAGCGCCGGATGGTGCTGGCGGATGCACTGGGCCAAGCGGGCCTGATCAATGACGCACTTGTAATCCTGCGGTCCGAACGTCTCGCCCGGCCGAATGACCCCTACACGCTCAACTCGCTGGGCTATTTCCTGATTACGCGGACCGACAAGTACGAGGAGGGCTACAAAGTTCTCGCCCGGGCCCTGCTGCTGGCAGATTCGGATCCGTACATCGCCGATTCCTTCGGCTGGTCGCTCTACAAGCTGGGCGATCTGGAGCGTGCCAAGGGACTGATCGAAAGCGCCCGGGACGAGCTGGCACCCAAGAGCCACTGGGAAATCGAGCACCACCTGGGCGACATCTATTGGCACCTAGACCGCAAGGACGATGCCCGCGCTGCCTGGCAGAAGGCACTCGACAATTACCCCCCCAGTTCCGAGCGCGACCAGATTGCCACCAAGCTCAAGGATGGGTTGACGACGCCCAAACCGGAAAAGCGCCCCCTTCCCGAGATTTCGCTCGAAGACCTTGAGGTTGAACGTCAGGACATCTGACATCGGCCCCTTTTGCGGGGCCGCGGCGCGCCATAGTATCGCCGGAAACGCGTGCGAACTCCTCCGCACACCCCTGAACATGGGCATATGTGGCTTATGGCAGTCGAATCACCGCACAGGTACAGTTGATGACTGACGCTCCTCCTCCGACTTTCCGCGCGACCCTGCAGAAGTATTCCGGCCCCCTGAAATGGGCCCGCCGGGGTGCGATTGCGCTCTTCGTGCTGGGCGTGATCGCCCTGATTGCGGTCTGGGCCTATTTCGCTGCCCTCGGCCGCGACGTACCGTCAATTTCCAAGCTCAAGCAGTACGAACCGCCGATCACCTCACGGGTGCATGCCGGCGACGGAACGCTGATTGCCGAGTTTGCCGACCAGCATCGCGTGTTCGTACCCTACGAATCGATCCCGGAACATGTCGTGCAGGCTTTCGTGGCCGCCGAGGACAAGAACTTTTTCACGCATGACGGCCTCGACTATGCCGGCATCACGCGCGGCGCAGTGAATACGGCGAAGAACAAGATCACCGGCAGCGGCGGCATGCAGGGTGGCTCCACCATCACGCAGCAAGTTGCCAAGAACATGCTGCTAACCAAGGACCAGAACATCGAGCGCAAGGCGAAGGAAGCGATCGTCGCCCAGCGTATCGAGAAAGAGTTTACCAAGGGCCAGATCCTGGAGCTCTACCTCAACGAAATCTACCTCGGCGGCCAGTCCTACGGTGTTGCCTCGGCCTCGCTGAACTATTTCAACAAATCCCTGACCGAACTCGATCTGGCCGAGGCAGCAACACTTGCCTCGCTGCCGAAATTTCCGGGCCGGGTGAACCCCTATTCGAACCCCGAGCGCCTGCTCCAGCGCCGAAACTACGTCCTCGAGCGGATGCGCGAGGACGGCTACATTACGCGCGAGCAGATGGACGAAGCGCTTGCGAGGCCCCTGTCGACGGTTCGGCGTCTTCGCGGCCCGGAATTCGTGGCGACGACCTATTTCGTGCAGGAACTGCGCCGGGACCTGATCAAGACCTACGGCGAAGACACGCTCGAACAGGGCGGCCTTTCGATCCGCTCCACCATTGACACACGCCTTCAGCTCGCGGCGCAAGCTGCGCTTCAGAACGGCCTCATCGCATACGACCGGCGCCACGGCTGGCGCGGGCCGATCACGACGCTTCCGGTGGATGATGCCGCGGTGGAAGCCCTCAGGGCTGTGAAACTGCCGGGCGGCAATGGAACCTGGGAAGCCGCGCTGGTGACCAAGGTCGGCTCCAGCTCCGCCGAATTGCTTCTCACCGACGGCGCCACGATCAAGATGCCCTCGGACGAAATCAAATGGGCCCAGACGTTCAAGCCGGAGAAAGGCAAAGCCGGCATACAGGTCGGCAACGTCATCCTGGCCGAGTTCAAACGCCAAGAACAAAAGGGCGAAGCGGCACCCGCATCTGCCGAAGGCAGTGAAGAAGAGGCTGCCCCGATCGAGCCGGTGATGGTTCCGATCGGCAACGCGACACTGCGCCAGGTGCCGGAAGTTGACGGCGCATTGATTGCCATCGATCCGCATACCGGGCGCGTTCTGGCGATGCAGGGCGGTTACTCCTTCTTCAAGTCGAGCTTCAACCGCGTGACCCAGGCAAAGCGCCAGCCGGGCTCCAGCTTCAAACCGTTCGTCTATGCGGCCGCGCTCGAGAAGGGCTACACGCCGGCGAGCCGGATGCTGGATGCGCCGTTCGTCTCGTATGACGTCTCGACCAAGAAATACTGGGCGCCAAAGAACTACACAGCCGGCCAGTCCTACGGGATGGTGACGCTGCGCGTAGCACTCGAGAAATCGCTGAACCAAGTTACCGCCCGGGTAGCGCAGGATATCGGCATGGAGTCGGTGTCGGACCTCGCAGAGCGCGTCGGCATCTATGAAAAGCTTCCGCCCTACGCAGCCATGTCTCTTGGGTCTGGCGACACCGAATTGATCAACCTCGTCCGCGGCTACGCGGCCTTTGTGAACGGCGGCAAGATGGTGACGCCAACCCTTCTTGACCGTGTTCAGGATCGTTACGGCCGCACGCTTTACCGCAATGACCAGCGCGCCTGCGACGGGTGCCAGGCCGCGGACTGGAACGGCGAAGAACCTCCGGTGCTCCCCGATACGCGGGACCAGGTGCTCGATCCGATCGTGGCCTATCAGGTCACGCACATGATGGAAGGCGTTGTCGAACGCGGAACCGGTCGCCGCGCCCTGCGCATCGGAAAGCCCGTCGCCGGCAAGACCGGCACGACCGACGACTACCGCGACGCGATCTTCGTCGGCTTCTCGCCGGACCTTGTGGTGGGCGTGCGCATCGGCTTCGATGACAACCGCTCTTTGGGCGAAGGCGAAGCCGGTGGCTCGGTTGCGGTGCCGATCTTCACGGAGTTCATGGAAGTCGCGCTCGAGAAAAATCCGGCCACGCCGTTCCGGATTCCGCCCGGCGTGCGTCTTGTGAAAGTCGACGCCCGCACCGGCGCGCCGTCTCCCGGCGGCGGCCCCGGCGTGATCGACGAGGCATTCCGTCCCGGCACCGAACCCGGCATGAACGTGTTCACTGGCCAGGAAGACTGTCTGTCAATCTCCGGTTCCTGCGGCGATGGCACACAAACGGCAGGCACGATGCCGGACGGCACCGACCCGGCCGACACCGCAGACGAGAACCTTGACGGCATATTCTGACGCAGCCGCGCCAGCGATCCTTGCTTTGACCGTGCCTTCGGGCACGTCTATAGCCCGTCCAGACCCATTCAACGTTTACCTGAAGGAGGCGCGCCCGTGTCCGCCGAAATCCGATCCCTGATTGAACAGATCCGCCAGTCCGCCGCCTTGCTACGGAGGCGTCTTTGACTGGGATACAGCCACAAAGCGCCTCGACGAACTGACCGCCCTCTCGGAGCGCCCGGACTTCTGGAATGATCCGGCGGAAGCGCAGAAGTTGATGCGCGAGCGCCAGAAACTGGCGGACGGCATCGCCATGGTACAGTCGTTGGAAAAGGAAATTGCCGATGCACCGGAGTTCATGGAACTCGCAGAGGGCGACGCGGGCCTGCTGGCCGACTTGCAATCGTCGCTCGCCCGCTCAGCCGACCAGGCACAGAAGGCTGAACTCGCCGCGCTGCTCTCAGGCGAAGCCGACGCCAACGACTGCTACGTGCAAATCAATGCCGGCGAAGGCGGTACGGAAAGCCAGGACTGGGCCTCGATCCTGCGCCGCATGTATGTGCGCTGGGCGGAGAAACACGGCTACACGGTCGAGGAACTCGACGAGCGCGAAGGCGAGGAAGCCGGCATCAAGTCCGCGACGATCCAGATCAAGGGCGAGAACGCATATGGCTGGCTCAAGTCGGAAACCGGCGTCCACCGCCTCGTGCGAATCTCGCCCTATGATTCGTCAGCGCGGCGCCACACATCGTTTTCGTCCGTAGGTGTCACACCCGTAATCGATGACAAGATCGAGATCGAGATCAACCCGTCCGATGTGCGGACCGACACCTACCGAGCTTCCGGCGCCGGCGGTCAGCACATCAACAAGACGGACTCCGCCGTGCGACTGACTCACATTCCGACCAACACGGTCGTGTCCTGCCAGAACGGCCGTTCGCAACACCAGAACCGTGACGAAGCCTGGAAGATGTTACGCTCGAAGCTCTACGAGATTGAACTTCAAAAGCGAAAATCCGTCGCAGACGCTCAGTATGCAGACAAGAGCGCCATCGGATTTGGCCACCAGATTCGTTCCTACGTGCTGCAGCCATATCAGATGGTGAAAGACCTGCGTACCGAGGTTGAGACCTCCGACACAAGCGGCGTCCTTGATGGCGACATCGACCGGTTCCTGTCGGCTTCTCTCGCCGCCTCGGTCGCACGCGAAGAGACGTCATGAAGGCGGTAGTGCCCCCTGCCGCCGCGCGCGCGCGTGGACGCCTGATCAGCTGGAATGACGAGCGCGGTTTTGGGTTCATCGCCCCTGACGGCGGCGGACAAGACGTGTTCGTGCATGCCAGCGCCTTTGACAAGGAAGGCCGCCATATCGAAGTCGGAGGCGACTACGAATTCGACCTCGACATCAGCAAGGACGGGCGCCCTAAGGCGAAGCGCGTAGCTTACGTTGCCGTTCCGAAAGCCCGCCCCAGCGTTCTCTCGCAATTCCTGCAGCGCGGACCGCGGTTTCTGGTCATCGCGGCATTTCTTTTCATCGTGGTCGCTATCTCGACCGTGCAGCCGATTTCGTCGAACTGGTTTGTCATTTACGGTGTCGCCAGTGTCGCCTGCTTCGCGGGCTACGGGCTCGACAAGGCTGCGGCGAGCCAGAAACAGTGGCGCGTCTCTGAAACGATCCTGTTGCTCATCGGCCTCGTTGGCGGCTGGCCAGGCGCCATCGTCGCGCAGGAAGTGTTCCGTCACAAGACGCAGAAAAAAACCTTCCGTACACTGTTCTGGATGACCGTCGCCATCAACATGGCAGCCTTCGTGCAGATCAACGTTTTCGCCGCGCGCTGAGGCCGGCAAGCGCCGCCGCCTTTGCGAAGACAGTGGGCAATCCGTCGATCTCGTCTTCAGAAGTCCAGAAGCCTTCTGGCAAAACCGTGTCCGGCGTTTCGGCGAACCTTACGTCCAGCTTGAGGCTGAAATGCGTGAACACGTGACGCACTTCGCCCAGCACTTCCCATTCAGCGTCAACAGGAGCAGCTGCGTCCTGCCGGGAATCGCTCCACTCCGAAGAGGGTAGAGCCAGCATCCCGCCAAGCAGCCCCGAAGGCGGCCGCCGGACAACCCAGATGTACCCGCCACGGCGCAGGACATACGCTGTGCCGAACCGCTCGGGCCGCGCTATCTTCTCGGGCCTGATCGGATACCGCTCAGCCTCCCCTTCTGCGTACGCCCTGCAATACGGTGCCACCGGACAGATCGCGCAGTTGGGTTTCTTCGGCGTGCAGACCGTCGCGCCAAGATCCATCAGCGCTTCGGCAAACGCGCCGGGACGATCCGCGGGCACAAGATCGCGCGCGAGCAACGCGATACGTTTCTTTGCGGCCGCCCAGTCTTCCTTGATCGCCAGAAGCCGCGCAAACACCCGCTCGGCATTTCCGTCCACCGCAGGTGTGCGCTCACCGAAGGCCAGCGCCGCGATGGCGCCTGCAGTATAGGGGCCGATCCCCGGGAGCGTCCTCAGCCCAGCTTCCGTCTCAGGAAAACCTCCCCGCGCGGCGACCTCTCGTGCGCATTTCAGCAGGTTACGGGCGCGCGCGTAGTAGCCGAGTCCCGCCCAGGCCTGCATCACGTCGTCGTCCCGCGCCGCCGCAAGCGCCTCCACGGTCGGCCAGCGCGTCGTAAAGGCAGCAAAGTACGGCGCTGCGTGCGGCACAGTCGTCTGTTGCAGCATGATTTCAGACAGCCAGACGCGGTAGGGATCGCGCTCCACGCCAGGCGCAGTGCGCCAGGGCAACGTGCGCGCGGACCGGTCGAACCATGCGAGCAGCTTCGGGACGATACCGGCAAGCGGCTGATCACTTTTCGCGCGCATGCCTTTTCCTCGCCTCAGAAGCCGTGCAGATTTGCGATCATGGTCACAAGATCAACCCTCGATCCGCTGGAAGAGGCGCGCGCGCTCGTCAAGCTGCGCTACACGCGGGCCCGCGCGCTTCGTCCGCCGATGAAGGCAGTCGCGATCTCGGCTGACCGGGTCGGCCGCAAGTCCGGGGCCGGCAAGTTGCCCCCGCTCAAGCTGTTGCAAGCGCGCTGGCGGGAGATTGCGGGTGAGCAGATCTACAAGTTCTCGCACCCGGAAAAGATCAGCGCCTCCAAGGATGGCCGCGTCCTCACCCTGCGGGTCATTCCGCAAGCCGCGCCGCTGGTTCAGCACCAGTCGGAGACAATCCGCCAACGAGTGTCCGTCGCCGCCGGCGGGGACATCACGGCTATCCGCATCGTACAGGGACCCATCCAGCGCGGCGCCGAAACCGTCGCCTATCGCCCGAAAGCCCGCCCTCTGACCCCGGATGAGGCGCAAGCTTTAGAAACCGAAGCCAACCGCATCGAAAATCCGCGCCTGCGCGCCGCAATTGTTGCTCTGGGCAAGGCTGTGCTATCGGCAGATCCGTAAACAGCCGGGCCAGATTCCTTAACTATTTGGCAACCGGTGCGACTCATTCCTTAACGCGAGGCTCATGACCATGGCATCTCTTTCCCGGCGTTTGGCCCTGATGGCTCTTCCCGTACTGGCAGTCGTTGCCTGCGGCGCAGCTACAGGCGACAGCTCCACGACCCCAAAGCCCGGCGCAGGCGCCCCTGCCGCCGCCGTTTCGGGCGAGCTGGGCCATGTCAAAGGCGACCCCAACGCGCCGATCACCCTGATCGAATACGCCTCGCCCACCTGCCCGGCGTGCAAGTATTTCCACGATGAAGTCTTTCCGGCTCTCGAAGAGAAATACGTCGCCACCGGCAAGGTGAAGTTCGTGTTCCGCGAGTTCCCGATTCACGGCCAGGCCGATGTTGCCGCTTACGTGGTCGCGCTCTGCGCCGGCGAGGACAAGTATTTTGACGTGCTGGATGACCTATTCGAGAATCAGGAAGGCATTGTTCAAGCGGCTAATGTCGGCGCGCTCGGCGACATGCTGAAAACCGTCGCCAAACGCCACGGGATCGAAACCGACGAAGAGTTCGATGCCTGCCTTGCGAACCCGGAGTACCGCGACCAGCTGGCCGCCGTGTACCAGTCGGCCGAACAGTTCGGCGTCAATGGCACGCCGACGTTCATTCTCGATGGCAAGGTTCGGAATTTCGAGGGCGACTACCGTACCGTAGAAGGATTCTCGAAGCAGATTGACGCCCTGCTCGCCGAGAAGGGCGTTCAGTAACGATGAGGCGCCGGCATGCAGATCACTGAGCTTCGCATTGCCGGCTTCAAGTCGTTCGTAGACCCGCAAACTGTGCCGATCGAGCCGGGCCTGACCGGCATCGTCGGCCCGAACGGATGCGGCAAGTCAAACCTGCTGGAAGCCCTGCGCTGGGCGATGGGCGCCAACTCTGCCAAGGCCATGCGCGGCGGCGAGATGGACGACCTGATCTTCAACGGCGCTGATGGCCGCCCGGCGCGGGAGACGGCCGAGGTCATCCTGGTGCTCGACAATTCCAAGCGGACAGCCCCGCCGGAGTTCAACGGCGCAGACCAGCTTGAGATCGAGCGAAAGCTGCGGCGCGGCGCGGGCTCCAGCTATCGCATCAACGGGCGCACCGTGCGCGGCAAGGATATCCAGCTGCTGTTCGCCGACGCGTCCACCGGCGCGAACTCCCCCGCCCTCGTCCGGCAAGGACAAATTTCGGAATTGATCGGCTCCAAGCCGCAGAACCGGCGCCGGATCCTTGAGGAAGCCGCCGGGATCGCCGGTCTGAACAGCCGCCGCCACGAGGCCGAACTGAAGCTCGACGGCGCCGAAGCCAACCTCCAGCGTCTCGCTGAAGTCTCGGCCGAGGTCGAACGCCAACTCGGCAGCCTCAAGCGGCAAGCTTCCAAGGCGCGCCGTTACCGCAAACTGACCGAAGAAATCCAGGCGCTTGAGGCCCTCGTTGCGCACCTGCGCTGGGTGGAGGCGCGGCTCGCCGCTGAAACCGCGCGCGCGCAGCTGGATACGCTGAAGCGCAAGGTGGAAGACCTCTCCCGCGAAGATACGGTGCGCGAGAAGGAGAGAATTGAAGCGGGAGACGGCCTTGCGCCGCTGCGCGAAACAGAAATGGACGCCGCAGCGCGGCTTGGCCAGGCCCGCATCACTTTGGCGAAACTCGAAACCGAGCGGCGCATAGCCGCCGAGTCGCATGCCCGGCTCGAGGCCGAATCGCTTCGCCTGTCGATCGACTTCAACCGCGAGTCGACGGCGCGCGAGGAAGCCGCCGCAGCGCTTGCACAAGCCCAGGAAGAGCTCGCCTCCCTGCCGCAGGAGAATGCAGCGCTCTCGGCCCGCCGTGATGCCGACGCCCGCGCTGCACTTGAAACAGCCAGGACACATCTCGCGGATGCCGAGCGTGCCGCCGACGACGCGCAGCAGCGTCTCTCCGAACTGCGCGCCCGCCGCCGGGCCGCCGAAGAGAGCGCCGGCGCACAGTCTCGCCGCAAGGAACACCTGACCACAGAGATTGCGCGTTTGCGCACCGAGATGACCGGCCTCGAAGATGCGGGCATAAACCTGCTTCACCTGCGCCAGGCCAAGAATGCCGAAGCCGAAGCCGAGATCGCATTGGGCGACGCGGAACGCGCCGTGGAGTTGGCCGAATCCGATCTGGCCCGCGCCCGCGTGTCCGAAGGCGAAGCTGAGCCGCCGTTCAATGCCGCCAACCATGCCGTGCGCGCGCTCGAAGCAGAGATCGCCGGTCTCGCACGCCTGATGCGCCGCTCGGATCCCTCTGCCGCGCCGCCTGTTCTGGATCGACTGCGCACGCATGAAGGTTATGAGCGCGCCGTCGCCGCAGCGCTGGGCGACGATATCGAAGCTTCGACAGATCGCACTGCGGCCCTTTTTTGGAGCGGCGCTGGATCGATCTCGCAGGCACTTCCGGACGGCGTAGAGCCTTTGACAAAATTCGTCGAGGCGCCGGGCGAACTGGCGCCGCGGCTCTCGCAGTGCGGTCTCGTCTCGCCGTCGGAGGGTGCGCGTCTGTTCACCAGCCTTAAGCCCGGCCAGCGGCTCGTCTCCCGCGAAGGACACCTCTGGCGCTGGGATGGTTTCATTCGCACGCCAGATGCTCCCGTCAGCGCAGCCACACGTCTGGAACAGAAGGCACGCGTGGATGCGGCCCAGGCAGAGCTGATCGCCCGCCAATCCGAATCAGACGAACTCGCCGCCAACCTTGAAGCTGCCCGCAAGGCGCGGCTCTCGGCAGAAGAAAACCTCCGCCACCTGCGCCAGTTCATCGCCCCGGCCCAGCGCGCCCTCACCGATGCCCGCGCCGCTGCGATTGAAGCGACGCAAGCAAACGAACGCACGCAGTTGAAGCGTGAGGCTGGCACTGACGCCCTCGCCCGCGCGGAAGCCGATCTTTCGGCCATCGTCGAGATGCTCGCCCTCGCAACACCCGGCGGCGGGGCTGACGAAGACGCCGCGCTTGAAGCGGCGATGATGAACGCCCGGGAAACGCTGACAGCGGCCCGCGAAGCAGAAACGGAAGCGCGAGGCCAGCTCGCCGACCTGTTGCGGGGCCACGAACAAGCTGTGGCTCGCCGCGCTGCCTCGGCCCGCGACGTTGAGGCATGGACCACACGCCTTGCCTCTGCGGACGAACGCCTCGCGCAGGTGACCGAGCGCCGCGCAGACGTAGCCGCGACAGTCCAGACCTCGCGTGAACGGCCGGAAGCCTTGCGCGCAGAAATCGACGGTCTCGCTGCCGAGACCGAAACGCTGGAAACCGAACGCCAAGCCGCCGCCGATGCTCTGGCACGCAAGGAAGCCGCGATCCGCGAAGCCGATGCCGCTGCCCGCAAGGCCGCGACCGCTGCGGCGGAAGCCCGCGAGCAGCTGGCGGCCTGGAAAGTGAAACTCGAAAATGCCGAAGCCAAGCTGACCGAAAGCGTCGAGCACGCCCGCAACGCCTTCCAGCGCACGCCTGAAGGCCTGCTCGCGATTGCGGAAGCCGGTCTCGACGAAGACACACTCGGCGCCTTCACGCCCCGCGAAGCTGAATCGCGCCTCGATGGTCTGCGCCGCGAGCGTGATCAGCTCGGCGGCGTGAACATGAATGCCGAGGAGGAGGCGGAAGAACTCGAATCACGGCTCGGCACCCAGATTGCCGAGCGCGATGACCTGACCGCCGCCATCGCCAAGCTTCGCGAAGGGGTCGAGGCGCTGAACGTCGAAGGACGTCAACGTCTTATCGAGGCGTTTGATGCGGTAAACATGCACTTTAAGGCGCTCTTCGTCGCGCTCTTTGCCGGCGGGCAGGCCGAATTGCGACTGGTGGATGCCGAGGACCCTCTGCAAGCGGGCCTCGAAATCTTCGCGCAGCCCCCTGGCAAGAAGCTCGGCACACTCGCGCTCATGTCCGGAGGCGAACAGGCCCTGACGGCATCGGCGCTGATCTTCGCCGTGTTCCTGTCGCGCCCCGCCCCGATTTGCGTGCTCGACGAAGTCGATGCACCCCTTGATGACGCCAACGTCGACCGGTTCTGCAACATGTTGAACGAGATGCGCCAGCGAACCGACACCCGATTCGTCGTGATCACCCATAATCCGGTGACAATGAGCCGGATGGACCGGCTTTTCGGGGTCACGATGCGCGAAAAAGGCGTGTCGAAACTGGTTTCCGTGGACCTTGCTGCAGCAGAGCGGCTTGTTGCGGCGGAGTAGCGCAGGCGGCGCTCTATATTTTCGATATAATACAGAGCTCTAACATTTCAAACGCCCCGTTGACTTGCCAAGGCCCCCCTCATAGCTTGCGCCGCAATCTGGGAGGGTACCTCCATCGGATCGGAATCGCGTGCAGGGAGCGCCAAGGCCATGTCCAGCGAGCAGCCTGATGACCTGAGCGACCGGATCGCAAAGGCACTGGCTGATCGCGAGGCCCGGGAAACGGCGAAGAAGCGCAAGCAAGCATCCGACGATAGTACTGTCTCGGCAGGCGCGTATGCGCTGCGGTTCGGAATTGAGTTTGTCGCGAGTGTGTTTGTAGGAGGCTTTCTCGGCTACTGGATCGACCAGTGGGCGGGCACGCACCCTTGGGGCCTTCTGGTGATGATCGGGTTCGGGTTTGCAGCAGCAATCCGCTCAATAATGAGGGCCTACCGCGAGCTGAATGCCCGCGCGCTCAAGATTTCACAGGGCATCAGCGCCCCAGACGACGAAACGAAAGACGCATGATACTCTCTCCGGCCCTCGCGCTTGATCCCATCAGCCAGTTCAAGGTCCAGAAGTGGATCGATCTCCGGCTCGGCGGCTTCGATATTTCATTCACCAATGCGTCCGGCTTCATGCTGCTGGGCGTGGTCCTGGTCATCGCTTTCTTCGGCATCGCAGCGCGCCGCGGCGAACTTGTGCCCTCCCGGCTGCAGTCGGCCGCCGAGATGGGCTTCGGGTTCATTGCCGACATGGTGCGCAGCTCGTCCGGCGAGGAAGGACTGAAGTTCTTCCCCTTCGTTTTCACGTTGTTCTTCTTCATCCTGTTCGCAAACCTCATCGGCATGGTGCCTTATGCGTTCACGACGACCAGCCACATTATCGTGACCGGCGCCCTGGCCATGAGCGTGATCGTGACGGTTGTGGTAGTGGGTCTGCTCAAGAACGGGCTGGGCTTCTTCAAGCTGTTCGCCCCCTCGGGCGCACCTTGGTACATCTACATCATCCTGACACCGATCGAGATCATCTCTTTCCTCGCGCGGCCCCTGACGCTTGCCTTGCGCCTGTTTGCAAACATGTTGGCCGGGCACATCATGCTAAAGCTTTTCGCCGGCTTCGCGGTTGCGCTGGTTGGCGCCGGCACGATCTACCTTCCCGTCGCGCTCCTGGCCTTCGGCATGGGGGTCGCCCTCAACGCGCTGGAATTCCTTGTCGCCGGCCTTCAAGCCTATGTTTTCGCAATCCTTACCTGCGTTTACCTCAACGACGCACTGCATGCGGGGGATCACTGAGGCGGCCGGTCAGGCTGCGTCACGATATCCCGCATCAAACTGCTTGACGGAGCCCGGCGAACAAGGTTCACGGGCCATCAATCACCCTGATCAACTTTTTCAAAGGAGACCCTTCATGGAAGGCAACATCACCGAAGGCCTGAGATATGTCGGCGCTGGCCTCGCTACGCTCGGCATGATCGGTTCCGCGCTCGGCGTGGGCAACATCTTCGCCAGCTTCCTTGACGCTGCCATGCGCAACCCGTCGGCAGCACCGCAGCAGACCGGTAACCTCTTCATCGGTATGGCCCTCGCAGAAGCACTTGGCATCTTCTCGGTGCTGATCGCCATCCTGATCCTGTTCGTCGCCTGATCATCCAGTACTAGGGCGACCAACCGGGCCGGAGTAACAACATGATCTTCGCTTTCCTTGCTGAGACTGCAGGCGACGCAGACGCAGGCGCGGCATTTCCGCCCTTCGAAACGTGGCATATGCCGTCCCAGCTCTTCTGGTTGGCGATCCTTTTCATGGCCCTGTATGTAGCGCTTTCACGCTACATACTCCCCAAGCTGTCGGACACTATCGAGAAACGCGCCAACCGCATTGCGTTTGGCCTTGATGAAGCCGCCCGGCTTAACAACCAGGCGGTCGAAGCCCGCAAGGCGCTTGAGCTGCGCCTGGCGGAAGCTCGTTCGAAAGCGCGGGAAACAGCCGAGAAGGCGCGCGTCAAGTCCGAAGCCGAACTTGCTTCCGAGACAGCCCGTGTCGACGCTGACGTCAGCAAGAAGCTGGAAGCTGCTGAAACGCGAATCAAGCGCCTGCGGTCTGACGCCATGAAGAACGTCGAAGCGATTGCCGTGGACGCCGCCGAGGCGATGATCGGCAAGTTCGGCGTCAAGGCCACAAAGGCCGAACTCGGCAAGGCTGTCGCCAAGGCGCTGGAGTGATCCGATGAAGAAAATGTCCTCGCTTCTTCTTCTGTCGGCGCTCCTGGTGCCCGCAGCAGCCGCAGCACCGGAAAGCGACGGCTCTGGCGCCTTCGTTGCCGGTCTCCTTTATGCCCTCAAGGATCCAGTCACCCATACAGCCTTCCTCGCCATGGTCGTGTTCCTGCTCATTGCAGGCCGCATGGGCGCGTTCAAGGCCATACTCGGCGGTCTGGATGCGCGCGTGGACGGCATCAAGGCCGAACTGGAGCAGGCAGCCAACCTGAGTGAACAGGCGGCAGAAGCCCTCGCCCTGGCTGAACGCCGCCAGCAGGATGCTGACAAGGAAGCCGAAGCCATCATCGAGCAGGCAAAGGTCGAAGCAAAAGCGTTTCTCGATGAAGCAAAGAAAGATCTCGCTGTAAAAATTGCCCGCCGCGAAGCGCAGGCTGCCGCCCGCATCGCGCGCGCAGAGGCCGAAGCGGCCAGCGAAGTGCGACGCGCTGCTGCCGATGCAGCGACTGAGGCAGCTCGGCGCGTGATGGCAGACCAGACCGGCGTCGACCAGTTCGAAGCCGCAGCCCGCGAAATCGAACGCGTCCTCAAATAGAGCGACTGACGCTCCGTGAGGGAACAAAAAAGCCGCCGGTTCGCCCGGCGGCTTTTTTCTTTTTCAGCGAGGCGCGCCTCAGCCCGGTTGTTCCGTTGTATCGTCGATGATCGGACCCGGCTCGAGCGGTGGGCGCATATCGTCAATGATCGGGCCGGGCTCCAGTACACGGAGCATCGAGCGCGGCACGGTGCCCGCCGGGCATGCTGCGGGCGCCAGGCTGGCATTGGCGATCGCGGGCATCATGCCCGGCGCCGTCGCGGCGGGCTGAGACCGGAAGGCCCAGGCAAGGATCAGCATCGCGCCAATCGCAAGGCTCACAGCCATCATGGTGCCGAAACCAAGCGCTTCACCGGCAAGGTTGGCTGAGGCGATGGCGCCGTCCGAGGCGAGCGGCACCGCACCGTTTGTGCGCTGCGGCGTCAGCGTGCTCGCCGGCGGCGGCGCAGAGGTCGTACCGCGCAGCGAGGCGGCAGCGAGTGCTGCGGCGCCGATGGCTTCGCGCGCAGGCGCAGGCTTGACGCCGAGATCCTTCTCCCGCTTCTTCTTGGCGTCCAGCGCCAGCGGGTCATTCGGGTGGGCGGCGAGCCAGTCGAGGCGCTTGTCCTCGTCCTGCGCGCCGAACGCGTTCCATTCGCGCAGGTCGCTACGGCCCTGACGGCGTCCAAGTTCATCGATCAGGTCTGCGAAGGCGGGAGGCGACTTGCGCGACGTCATGCCATCGAGCGCAAAACGCTTGTGTGTGCGGAAAGGTTCATAGGGGATGGTCTTGTCGAGCGCGGCTTCGGCCAGCGTGCCCGCGCGGGAGTTTCCGACCGCTGCGGCCGCTCGCACCCAGTCGCTCTTCACGGCATTGGCCGACCAGAGCACCAGCATCGTCTGCGAGTTCATCGCATCGCGCGCGTCCTTCGCATCGAAGGTCTCGTCTTCCTGCTTCTGGTCCAGCCAGACGCGGAATTTGAGCGCGCGCAGGCGCCGCGCCACCAGTTTGGCGGTGTCCCGGTCCTCGATCGCGGACACCAGGAAGACGTCATAACTCATGGGGCGTGTACCCTTCTGATACGGTTAACCACGGGAGAATACCCCCGCGGCACGGCCAAGCCAGCCATTTAAGCTGCGAAGCGATTTTTGTGCCTGTTTTCGGGCGGCAAAAGGGGCTAATGCGCCGGATCAGCTAATCCGGAGTGCAAGGCGCCATGGGCTTCAAATGTGGAATCGTGGGTCTTCCTAACGTCGGCAAGTCCACCCTCTTCAACGCGTTGACCCAAACGGCCGCCGCACAGGCCGCAAACTATCCGTTCTGCACGATCGAGCCGAACGTCGGCGAAGTCGCCGTACCCGAGTCGCGCCTCGATGCTCTGGCAAAGGTGGCGGGCTCCAAGGAAATCATACCGGCTCGGATGAACTTCGTGGACATTGCCGGCCTCGTCGAAGGCGCGAGCCAGGGCGAAGGCCTTGGCAACAAGTTCCTTGCCAATATCCGCGAGACGGACGCGGTCATCTATGTGCTGCGCTGCTTCGACAATGACGACATCACGCACGTGCGCGGCAAGGTCGACCCCATCGCCGACTTCGAAGTCGTCGAAACCGAACTGATGCTCGCCGACCTCGACAGCCTCGAGAAGCGCAAGGCCGGCGTCGAGAAAAAAGCAAAGTCCGGCGACAAGGAAGCCAAGGCGCAGGTCGCGCTGATCGATCTTGCGCTGGCTGAGCTGACCGAGGGCCGTCCGGCACGCAAGGCAAAGGTGCCAGCCGATGATGTGAAAGCCTGGCAGATGTTGCAGCTGTTGACCTCCAAGCCTGTCCTCTTCGTGGCGAACGTGGACGAGGCAAGCTCGGCGACCGGCAATGCCTATTCGAAGCTCGTCGAAGAACGCGCAAAGATCGAAGGCGCAGGCTGCGTGGTCTTCTCGGCTCAGATCGAATCCGAGTTGGCACTGCTAGACGGTTCGGACCGTGAGGAATATCTTGCTTCCCTCGGTCTGACAGAGCCGGGCCTCACGCGCCTGATCCGCGCAGGCTACGAGCTTCTGGGCCTGCAGACCTACTTTACGGCTGGCCCGAAGGAAGCACGCGCCTGGACCATCCGCAAAGGCTGGACGGCGCCCAAGGCCGCCGGCGTGATCCACGGCGATTTCGAAAAAGGCTTCATCCGCGCCGAGACGATCGCGTTCGAAGACTACGTCGCCTTCGGCGGCGAAGTCGGCGCGAAGGACAACGGAAAGATGCGCTCGGAAGGCAAGGAATACGTCGTCCAGGACGGCGACGTGATGCTCTTCCGGTTCAACGTTTAGACTTCGCCTACGAAGCGCCCTGGAAACCGGGCGTGTCGTCCGGCACGCCAGGCCTGCGGATGTCGGTGCCGAGTGCCATCACGATGGCCGAAGCGAAGAAGATCGACGAATACGTGCCGATGAAGATGCCCCAGATCATCGCGATGCTCATGCCCTGAAGCACTGGCCCGCCAAAGATCGTGATGGCCAGGATGGCAATAAGGGTCGTGCCGGCCGTAAGGAACGTGCGCGACAGGGTCTGGTTCGTCGCGATGTCGATGACTTCATTCGATGGCATCTGTTTGTACTTGCGGCGCACTTCGCGGATCCGATCGAACACCACCACCGAGTCGTTGATTGAGTAGCCGATGATCGTCAGCAGCGCCGCAACGGTCGTCAGGTCAAACTCGATCTGAAGGAGCGCGAAAAGCCCCATCGTGCCAATCGCGTCGTGCGCCAGCGCAGCAACGCCGCCGATGGCGTACGACCAGCTGTACCGGAACGCGATGTAGAGCAGCATCATGACCGTTGCGACGCCGAGCGCGATCATCCCCTCACGGAACAGTTCGCCTGAGACTTTCGGGCCCACGGAGTCGTTGCGCAGGATATCCTGGTCGGTCAGGTTGAACGTGTTCTTGATCTCGTTCACGACAAAGGTGTTCGACGCAGAAGAGGCGCGTTCAACTCTCTCTTCAGGCGACAAGGCCGCGAATTCAGGCCCGAGCAGGGATTCGTCGAGGTCTCCGAACCGGATCACGATGCGCCGGGTGCCGTCTGTGTCGGTGGCGGAGTTGACCGTCAGGCCATTGCCGATCTTGCTGCGAACTTCCGACACCGTCACGGTCTCGGATTCGGTCAGTTCGATCACCGATCCGCCGGCAAAGTCGACGCCGAGGTTCAGTCCGCGCGTCGCCAGCAGGAAGAAGGATCCGATGATCATCAGGATCGACAGCGTCACGCCGACATAGCGGTAGCGCATGAAGGGGATCTTGGTTTCGGCAGGCCAGAATTTGATCAGCATGGGTGCATGTCCTCGCCTGGCTAGATCGCAAACCGCTTGGGCTTGGCGATCTTCATCCAGAAGACCGTCAGCATGCGGGTGAATATGAAAGCCGTGAACACGGACGTGATGATGCCGAGGGCGAGCGTGACAGCGAACCCTTTCACCGGGCCGGAGCCCAAGGCGTAGAGGATGCCCGCAGCAAACAGCGTCGTGATGTTGGAGTCGAGAATGGTGATCAGCGCGCGTTCATAGCCCGCCTGCACCGCCGTCCAGATCGAACGGCCGGATCTTTGCTCCTCGCGTATACGCTCGAACACCAGCACGTTGGCGTCCACTGCCATGCCGATGGTGAGAATGATGCCCGCGATGCCGGGCAACGTCAGCGTCGCGTTGAGCAGCGTCAACGACGCAAAGATGAGCACGATGTTCATCGCCAGCGACGCCACCGCGAAGACGCCCTGCGCACCGTAGGCCAGGATCATGAAGCACCCGACCAGAGCTAGACCCACAACGGCTGCGAGATAGCCGGACCTGATCGAATCCTCCCCCAGTGTCGAGGAAACCACGCGCTGGTCGAGAAACTGCACCTTCGCGGGCATCTCGCCTGCCGAGATGATTGCGGCCAGATCCTGCGCTTCCTCGATCGTGAAATCACCGGTGATGCGCACGTTGCCGCCCGGGATAGGCTCGTTGATGTTCGGCGCCGACATGATCGAATCGTCGAGCACGATGGCGAACCGCTTGTTGGTATTCGTCCGCGTCGTCTCGAAGAACTTGCGAGCGCCGTTGGAATTGAGGCGGAAGTTGATCTGCGGCCGGTTGGCTTCGTCATTGCCCTGGCTGGCGCTGGCGATATCCGAGCCGACAATCTCCGGGATCGAACGGATCAACAAGGGCCCGGTCGTTGGCCCGGAGATCAACTTGAAACCCGGCTTCACGACGCCCGCTTGAGCGGCCGCAATCGAGGACGCACTATCGTCGACGATGTTGAAGGTCATCCGGCCATCGCGGCTGAGCAGGTCCTTCAGGCGTTGCGGATTCGGCTCACCGGGCGCCTCCAGGATCAGGCGGTTCGAGCCCGAGCGCGTGATCGAGATTTCAGCGACACCATCCGGGTCGATCCGGCGGCGGACGATCGTCTCGGTCTTGGCAAGCGCGTCCGCCATCATCAGGTTTTCGGAGTTTGCCGGCACCGTGATCGCAATCGTGTCCGGACCGGCACGCGCAACGTCGAAGGTTTTCCCGCCGGCCAGACCGCCCTCGACAGGGCCATTCACTTTCTCGATACGGGCAATCGCCTCATCGACTGGGAAGTTGCCGGTGGCATCCGCGCGGGTCAGCTTGATGGTCATCGTGCGCCCGCTCACTTCCGCGAGGTGCGCAACCGGATCCTGCGTATCGGTACGTGCCAGCGCCGAGCGTACATCGCGCGCAAACACATCGAGGCGCCCGCTGATCACTTCTTCCGGGCGGATCTCCATTTCAAGATACACGCCGCCCCGCAGGTCGAGACCCAGGTTCACGGACTTCTTCGGCACCCAGTCCGGCGCACCGGACATGTTCACCGCATTGGGCAGCGACATCACCACCCCCCAAGCCAGCACGGCCAGAACAAGGAGGACTTTCCAGGCGGGAAACTGAAGCATGGCGCGTTCCTGATTTCAGCCGGGCGATGCCGGCCGGGGAGCCTTAGTCGTTCGCGGGAACAGGCTCGGCCTTGTTGCGCACTTCGATGATCATGGCCTTGATCACGCGGACGCGGACGTTCTCGGCGAGGTCCAGCGAGACTTCGCCATCATTGACCTTGTTGACCTTGCCGATCAAGCCGCCGGAGGTGACGACCGTGTCGCCGCGCTTGATGGCCGCGATCATTTCGGTGTGCTTTTTGGCGCGCTGTTGCTGCGGCCGGATCAGCAGGAAGTAGAAGATCAGGATCAGCGGCAGGAAGAACAGCAGCTGGGTGATCAGGCTTGGACCGGCAGGCGCCGCAGCGGCCTGCGCCAGCGCGGGCGAAGCCGCGAAGGCGAACAAAAGGCCCGCAATCAACATTTTGTTCCGCATGCCTATTTCTCCCTGATTCCAGCCACATGTAAGAAGTTGCCTGCGTATAACTAGGGGGGGCCGGGTTTGCAAACCCCGCCTGCAGGCTTCAGAGGACCGCAGCCTTGCCTTCGGTCATCGCCGGAAGCTGCTGGAAAAATGGCGTTCGCAGCACCCCGGCGCCCAGCGTGACCGAGACAATCGCCCGGTCATTGCCCCGCACCACCGGCGCCGCCAGCCGCCCGCCCTGTGTCAGCTGGCTAAGCAGCAGGTCTGGCACCTCCGGCACCGCGCAGGCCAGCACGATCCGGTCAAACAGCCCCTGCTCCGGCCAGCCATCCTGCCCATCCGCCTGGCGCACCGTGACATTGCCGATGCCCAGCCGCGCCAGCCGCGCCTCGCCTTCGCGCACAAGGCGCCCGTAGCGGTCCACCGCAAACACATGCCGCGACAGGCTCGCCGCCAGCGCCGCCATGTAGCCGGACCCGAACCCGACCAGCAGCACCTTCGCCGAGCCATCCTCCGGCAGCGCCAGCGCCTGCAACAAGTGCCCCGTCGAGGCCGGCCGCAGGATCACCTGCCCGCACGGGATCGGCAGCATGGCATCCTCGAAGGCCAGCGGCGCCAGCGCCGGATCGTCCACGAACGCCGCCCGGTCGATGGTCTCCATCGCCGTCAGCACGCGCGCATCTGTCACGCCTTCCTGGCGAAGGTGCAGCAAAAGGCGCGCTGCGCGGAACGGGTCAGCAATCAATCCGGCCATGTCGTCTGCAGCGTCCGCAGGAAGGCCTCATGCGTCAAGTCCACATGCAGCGGCGAGACGGATACATAGCCCTCATAGATCGCGCGCAGGTCGGTGCCCTCGCTCGGCCGGGAGAGTTTGCCCCGGTAGCCGATCCAGTAATAATCATTGCCGCGCAGGTCTTCGCGCCGGTCGGTGTGGATGATCGTCTCGTCGCGGAAGCCCTGCCGCGTGATCTGGATGCCGCGCACATCGTCCGGCTCGACATCCGGGAAGTTGACGTTGATCACCACATCCTTCGGCCAGCCCATTTTCAGCAGCGGCGCCAGCGTCTTCGCCCCCCAGGCCTTGGCCGTCTCCCAGGGCAGCGAGCCCCGGTCCCGGAAATTCTGCGCCTGGCTCAACGCAATCGACGGCACGCCCATCTGCATCCCGAACATGGCAGCAGCGACCGTCCCGGAAAAACTCGTATCCTCGGCAATGTTCTGTCCCCGGTTGACGCCGGACAGCACAAGATCCGGCGGCTCCGGCATCAGGTCCTTGTAGGCCAGCAGCACGGCGTCCGAAGGCGTCCCCGCAATCGCCCAGGCCTTCGCCCCGACCTTCCGTACACGCACCGGCTGCGTCAGAGAAATCGCCCGCCCCTTGCCGGACTGCTCCTCCTCGGGCGCGGCAATCCAGATGTCATCGGACAACTGCTTGGCGATCTCTTCGAGCACCGCAAGACCGGGGGCATTGATGCCATCATCATTGGTGAGGAGGATTCTCACCGGATCACCTCAACGCCGCCCATGTAAGGCCGCAGCGCCGCCGGCACCGTGATAGACCCATCCGCGTTCTGATAATTCTCCAACACAGCCACCAGCGTGCGCCCGACAGCCAGCCCCGACCCATTAAGCGTATGCACAAACTCCGGCTTCGATTTCGCATCCACGCGGTAGCGCGCATCCATGCGCCGAGCCTGGAAATCCCCGCAATAGGAGCAGGACGATATTTCGCGGTAGGTATTCTGCGACGGCAGCCAGACTTCAAGGTCAAACGTCTTGCGGGCCCCTGCCCCCATGTCGCCGGTACACAGCAGCATGCGGCGGAACGGCAGGTCGAGCCGCTTGAGCACTTCCTCTGCGCAGGCCGTCATCCGGTCGAGTTCCTTCAGGCCCTCCTCCTCATTCGCCACGATGGAGACCAGCTCCACCTTGTAGAACTGGTGCTGCCGGATCATGCCCTTCGTATCGCGCCCCGCGCTGCCCGCTTCCGAACGGAAACAGGGCGTGTGCGCGGTAAACCGCAGCGGCAGCTGCGCCGCCTCGAGGATCTGTTCACGGACGAGATTGGTGAGCGGAACTTCGGAGGTGGGGATCAGAAACTTACGGTAAGAACTCTGCATCTCCTCATAATCAACAGCTCTATCTCGAATAACCGCAGCGACAACTTCTGGCTCTTCGCCTTTTTCAAGATACTCGGCAGCAGTGTTCAGGACGGTAACAACCGTTTCCAACGGTATAGATGTATCAAAGAGGTCTTCCGCAAACTTAGGCAACTGCCCCGTGCCCACGAGCGCGTGATCGCGCACCAGAAGCGGAACGCTAGTTTCCTGATACCCATGCTCCGTCGTCTGAATATCCAGCATGAAGTTGGCGAGCGCCCGCTCCATCCGCGCCAGCTGCCCGCGCAGCGCCACGAACCGCGCGCCGCTCATCCGCGCAGCGGCTTCAAAGTCCATCATGGAAAACCCGCTCGGCACTTTCAGTGCCTCGCCAAGGTCCGCATGATCCTTCGGATTGTTGATACCCTTCGGTGTGCCCCAGCGGCTCTTCTCGACATTGCCATGCTCATCCGTGCCTTCCGGCACCTCATCCAGCGGCAGGTTCGGCAGGCCCATCAGGATGTCGTCGAGGGCCGCTCGCTTCGTTTTCTCTTCGGCCTCTGCGGCTTCAATGGCCGTCTTCGCGTCCGCCACCAGCGCCATCAGGCGCGCAGCTTCCGGCTCGTCCTTCTTCGCCTTCGCCTGCCCGATCAGTTTCGAATTCGCATTGCGCGCGCTTTCAGCGTCCTGCTTGGCGGTCGTCGCGGCGCGCCAGGCGGTGTCGAGATCCAGGATGCGCGAGACGGTCTCGTCCCCCAGCCCGGCCTTGCGGCGGTTCCAGGCCTTGCGGAAAACGTCAGGGGTCTCGCGGATCGCGCGGATATCGAACATGGGTTTCAGTGCCTTGAAGGGTCAGGTTTCTGGGGACAGGCTCTAATCCGCGCCGCCCCCTCCTGTCCACACTCAGGCGGGCGAACCAAACCCCGCCGGCAGCGGCGATTCGGTCTCGTCCTCGTTCACATTCGCGCGCGCCTCGCCCATCACCTCGGCCCGTCCGGTCCGGCTGGCACTGCCCGGCTCGCGGTAGATCACCTCGATACGCCCCTTGCCGAGATGGTTGACCTGGATTTCCGGCTGCAGCTTCTCGAGATGGCGCATCATCGCCGCGAAGTTCTTGTGGCCCAGCCAGGGCCGGATGCCGTTCTCGTAGGCCGGGGTAAACTCCGGCAGCGCCGTCAGCGCCCGCACGATCTTGGTCTTGGACAGCACCTGGTCCGGCATCCGCTCGCCCAGCGCCTTGATGATGTCGGCGGCCCTCTGCAGCTCCGACGGCCCGTTGCCCTCGCCGTTCAGCGCGGCGCGAACCCTGCCCATCAAAGGCGATTGCCGCTCGCGCTGCAGGGTCAGCGGCGCAATCACCGGCGCTGGCGAGCGCAGCTGATACCATTTGCGCGCCCCGCGCTGATACTCGAAGGCGGATTTCAGCGCCGCGATATGCATCACCGCGTCGGCGTGCTGGCTGAAGAGTTCGTAGGTCGGGTCGGTTTCCTTGCCGGCGGTCACGACCCGCAGGCCGGGGTTCTGGACCCGGTTCACAACCGGTACGAAGTCGGAATCGGTGGTAAGGATTATCAACTCATCGAGATTTTTCGTCTGCAGGGCGAGTTCGATTGCATCCATGGTGATGACGATATCGGCCGAACTTTTGCCCGCGCTGATCTTGCGCTTGGCCAGGGCCCGGCAGTTGAACGCCTCAAAGCCCGCCCGTTCGAAATCGGGACGGTACTTGTCGAACTGCAGGTTCCAGTAGACCCGCTTGTGCACGAAAGTGCGCCGTTTCTGACCATGCGACAGCGCGCCATCTTCCAGCCATAACAGCCAGTTAGACAGGCTATTGACCACGTCCTCGCTGGTCGCGCCGTAGATGTTGTCGAAATCGACCAGCAAAACGCTTTGTACGCGCGCCACGCGGGAGGTTCCTCGCTTCTCGGGACCCGGTTGATTACCAGCCGCCCACAATCGACACCTGCAAGAAAAATGCAACGGGGCTACGACAGGCGTTAAACCACTGCGCCAGTCTATGCCGTAGCGGACTCCGCCTTTGCCGCGCTTTTCTCGATCAGTTTTACGCAGAAGATCGAGATTTCGTAGAGCAGGTAGACCGGCACCGCGAGCAGGATCTGGGACATCGGGTCCGGCGGCGTGAACACAGCGGAGAAAGCCAGGATGCCGACAATCGCGTATTTCCGGCCCTTGGCCAGCATGCTGGCGGTGACGATCCCGATCCGGCCCAGCAGGGTGAGCACAAGCGGCAGCTGGAAAGACAGGCCGAACGCCAGCATCAACGCCATGACGAGCGAAAGATAGTCCCCCACCCTCGGCATCATGCGGATCGTCGTGCCGGCCGCCTCAACCTGCTCCATCGACACCGTGAAGCGGGCGAGCATAGGCAGCATCAGGTAGTAGACGAACACGGCGCCCAGCGCGAACAGGGCCGGCGCCATCACGAGATAAGGCCAGAACGCCCCACGCTCCGACTTGTAGAGCCCCGGGGCGACGAAGGCATATATCTGCCAGGCAATCACGGGAAAAGCGAGGAAAAGGCCTGCAAACACAGCGAGCTTCAGCTGCGCAAAGAAATATTCCATCGGCGCGGTAAAGATGAACTCCAGCTGGGACCCGCGCACCTCTTCCGCCACGGTGGCAAACGGATGCACCAGCAAGCCGTAGATGTCCTCGGCGAAGAAGAAGCAGATGACTGTCGATACGGACAGCGCAAGGATCGACTTGATCAGCCGGCCGCGCAGCTCATTCAGATGCTCAAGCAGCGGCGCGCGGCTCGATTCCACATCGTCGGTGATCTCCGGCTTCTCGTCGGCGGGGGGGGTATAGCTCATGCCTTCTCCTCCCCGGTGACCTGCGGCGGCGCCGGTTCCGGCGTAGAGGTGGGCTCAGCGCTCTGGCGCATGACCGCGGAGTTGATGTCTGCCTCGACATTGGCGAGGTCTTCCTGCGCCTGTGTCATCAGGTTGGAGCGTTTCAGGGCCTCGATCTCTTTCTTGAGTTCATCGAGTTCGCTCTGCTTGGCGATATCGTCGAACGCAGCCTGGAACTCCCGCGCCATCCGCCGGCCCTTGCCAACGAACTGGCCGAGCTTGCGCATCAGCATCGGCAGGTCCTTCGGGCCGATGAAGATCAGCGCCGCCAGCCCAAGCACGAGGATTTCGGAAAACCCGATACCGGGCAGCATGGCGATGCGCCCTCCGGGTCAGGCAATCACGAAGAGGACTTCGTTTCGTCCTTCTTCGGGGTGATGTTGACGAGCTCGTCCTTGTCGGCCGGCTTGTCGTCGTCCTTGAGACCTTTGCGGAACGCGCCGATCCCCTTGGCCATGTCACCCATGATGTTGGAGATACGGCCTCGGCCGCCGAACAGGAGGATCGCGACGACTGCGACCAACAAAATCTGCATCCAACCGGGTGCCATGCGCAATTCTCCTGAAGATTTGCCAAAGTATAGGCCCCCCGTCCCGCTGGAACAATGGGGCGAAGCTGTTATGAGGACGCATGCGCATCGCCACCTGGAACGTGAACTCGATCAAGGCCCGGCTGCCGACCGTGCTGGAAGTTCTGGACGGCATCGCGGCGGACGTCGTGTGCTTGCAGGAACTGAAGTGCGAGACCGGCGCTTTCCCCTACCTCGAGATCGAGGAAAGGGGCTGGAACTGCGCCGTCCATGGGCAAAAGACCTATAACGGGGTCGCGATCCTCTCGAAATTCCCCCTGGAGGACATCTCGAAGGAGATGACGACCCTGAAAGACGATGCCGCCCGCTACATCGAGGCGACTGTGCTCAGCCCCCGCCCGGTCAGGGTCGCCGGCGTCTACGTGCCGAATGGCAACCCCGCGCCGGGCGAGAAGTACGACTATAAGCTGGAATGGTCAGAGGCGCTTGAGCACCACGCCGCCGCAATGCTCCGGGCCGAACAACCGTTCGTGATCTGCGGCGACTATAACTGCATTCCGGCGCCGGATGACTGCTGGGACGATACCGTCTGGAAAACCGACGCGCTCGGCCTGCCGGAAACCCGCGCCGCCTTCCGCCGCCTGAAGTATCTCGGTCTGACCGAAGCCTTCGAGGCCTGCGATGGCCGGGCGCACCAGTATACGTTTTGGGACTACCAGGCCGGCGCCTTCCAGAAGGATCACGGCATCCGCATCGACCACGTCCTCGCCTGCCCCCGCATGGCGGACCGGCTGCAGGGTATCGAGGTTTACCGCAAGGCGCGCGCCCTCGAAAAACCATCGGACCACGTGCCCGTCATCGCGACGTTCGCGGACTGAGGCGCCTCTCGGCGCAAACTACCTGCAGTTCGATCGGGTGCTTCGGCCGGCCGGCTCGTCACAAGCGGACGCCGTCTGGGTGGTGCCATCAGAGTTGATCACGGCGTCGCGCACTTCGTCCGAAGTTTCGCTGATCGCTGAACCCGCCGCCTGCAGATCCTGGCCAAGGCCAGCGATGGTATTGCACCCGGTGACCATCATCAGGGCGAAGACGGAGCCCGAGACAAGTTTGAGGCGCTTCATGGCCATATCTACTTTCGAAGTCCGATCTGCCGAAATAGTCTCGTTGAAATAAGGCCCTTTTCCCGTTCTTTCTACCCCAGCGCCTGCGCTTTCCCGGAGCCGATGCATGCCCCCGCACATCCTGCCGATCATCCTGTTGTCGATTTCGAACCTGTTCATGACGCTGGCCTGGTATGGCCACCTGAAGTTCAAGGCAGCGCCCCTGCTGCTCGTCATCTTCGTCAGCTGGGGGATCGCCTTTTTCGAATACTGTCTTGCCGTCCCCGCCAACCGCTGGGGGCACAGCGTGTATTCTGCGGCTGAACTGAAAACGATCCAGGAGGTGATCACCCTGGTCGTCTTCGCGGGATTTTCGGTTTGGGTTCTGAAGGAGCCGCTCGGCTGGAACCACGCAATCGGGTTCGGCCTGATCGCGCTCGGCGCCTGGTTCATCTTCCAGGGCAAAAGCTAGTCTGGCAGGTGGAAAGTTGCTGGCGAAGCCTCATGGCTTCGCCAGCCCCCGTCCGATTACTCGGTGATTTCTTTTTCGACTTCTTTGGCGACTTCTTCGACGGCTTCGCCGCCAGCCTGGACGTCTTTGCCCACGCCTTTGACAGTGTTGCAGGCGGCGAGAGTCGGGATCAGTGCGACGGCGAGAAGAACGGCTGCGAATTTTTTCATGTATCAATCTCCTGCTTGGTTGGTAGGGACAAGAATGACCTTGCACTTGAGACAGGGCAAGAGATCAGATTTGGAATCACGAGGCCTCTGTTGCCAAAATGTCTCAGTGTGTTCCGGGGTGCAGGACCAGTTTTCAAGCACGCCGACTCCCTGTTAAGAAGCGCGGCATGAAAACAGCTGTGATCGTCTTTCCGGGCTCGAACTGCGACCGCGATGCGCATGATGCATTAGCCAGGCTGACCGGCAAACCGCCGGCGATGGTCTGGCACAAGGACGGGTTGATCCCTGAAGGCACCGACCTTGTCATGGTGCCCGGCGGCTTTTCTTACGGCGACTACCTGCGCTGTGGTGCCATGGCCGGCAACTCGCCAATCATATCCCAGCTCAAGGCCCATGCGTCGCGCGGCGGCTATGTGCTCGGCGTGTGCAACGGCTTCCAAATTCTCACTGAGACCGGCCTCCTGCCGGGCGCGCTGGTGCGCAATGCCTCGCTGCATTTCGTCTGCCGGCAGCAGAAGCTGAAGGTGGAAAGCGCAAACACCGCCTTCACGAGCGCCTATACCGGCGGCAGCGAGATCGTGATCCCGATCGCGCACGCGGAAGGCAACTACTACGCCGACGCGGCTATGCTGGACCGGCTCGAAGGCGATGGCCGCGTGGCGTTCCGCTATGCCGTAGGCGAGAACCCGAATGGCGCAGCCCGGGATATCGCCGGCGTCCTCTCAGAGAATGGCCGCGTGCTCGGCATGATGCCCCACCCCGAACGCGCGATTGGCGGCGCCGAATGCGGGGCGGATGGTACCCGCTTGTTTGAAAGCCTGATGGCAGCGGCGTGATGAGATCGGGGGCTGCCCTCCTCTTTCTCATCGCTGTCCTGGCCCCGCCGGCTTGCTCCAGATCTTCCGACAGTATCCCAACAGATTCGGGTCCTGAGGCTTCGGTCGCAGTGCCCGCCGCTGCGGATGACTTCGAATTCACGGAACTGGAAGAAAGCGTCGGCCGCGGCGAAGCCATTGCCGAGACCGCCTGCGCCGGCTGCCACGCGCTTGGCGCCGCAGATGAAAGCCCGCATCCCGATGCGCCCCCGCTTCGATTTCTGGGTCAGACCATCGATCTCGACACGCTCGAAGCGCGCTTCGCGGACGGCAGCATCAGTGACCATCCCGACATGCCCGACTGGCAGTTTGAACAAATCGACGCCGCCGGTCTCGTCGCCTACCTGAAATCCGTGCAGTCGGGCCCAGCAGACTGAGCCTGTTCTGGACGCCCCCGAAACGTTCGGTTACGTCTTGAACCATGACCCAACGCGACCTCATCCAGCGCCTGCCCAAGGCTGAACTCCACCTGCATATCGAAGGCAGCTTCGAGCCCGAACTGATGATGCAGCTGGCCGCCCGCAATAAGATCGACCTGCGCTTCAAGACGCTGGACGAGGCGCAGGCCGCCTATGATTTCTCGAACTTGCAGGAGTTCCTCGACCTCTACTACGAGGGGATGCAGGTGCTGCGCACCGAGGAAGATTTCCACGACCTCACCTGGGCCTACCTGCAGCGCGCGGCGGCGGACAATGTGTGCCATGTCGAAATGTTCTTCGATCCGCAGGCGCACACGAAGCGCGGCGTGCCGTTCGGCGTCGTCACCGAAGGCATCCTCGCAGCGCTGAAGCGCGGGGAAAAGGAACTCGGCGTCACCAGCTACCTGATCCTCAGTTTCCTTCGGCATCTCTCGGAGGAGGACGGCTTTGCCTTGCTGAAGGAATCCAAAGGCTGGCATGACAAATTCGTGGGCGTCGGCCTCGATTCCTCGGAAATGGGCCACCCGCCCCTGAAATTTGAGCGGCTGTACAAGCGGTGCCGCGACATGGGCTTCAAGCTGTGCATGCACGCCGGCGAGGAAGGTCCCCCCCAATACGTGCGCGAAGCGCTGATCGAAATCGGCGTCGACCGGATCGACCACGGGAATCGGTCAATGGAGGACCCTGCCCTGATCGAAATACTCAGGGACACCCAGACGCCGCTGACCAACTGCCCCCTGTCGAACCTGTCGCTTTGCGTGATCAAGGACCTGAAGGACAGCCCGGTGAAGGCGCAGCTCGAGGCAGGCCTGATGGTGACCGTGAACTCCGACGACCCTGCCTATTTCGGCGGCTATATCGGCCGCAATTACGAGAAGACCGCCGAGGCCCTGGGTCTGTCGGACGCCCAGATCGTGACGCTCGCCCGCAACAGCTTCACCGCGAGCTTCCTGCCGGAGGCGGCAAAGACGAAGCTGAGCGCCGCTGTGGACGCGGCGGCCGTCTGACCGGATCGCAGATTGAGGCTGGAACGGCGGCCTGCGGCGGGTTAGAGGCCAGAGATGACCGATACACGCCAACAAGAACTGCTGAACGCCGCCTCCCGCTTGCGCGAACTCGGCCGTGTGCCGGAAGCCATCGCCGCCTACCGTGAACTGCTGTCGGCTTATCCGGACCTGCCTGACAGCTGGTACAATCTCGGCTATCTCTGCCGCCAAGCGGGCCTCGCGAATGAGTCCGTGGCCGCCTACGACGAAGCGCTGAAGCGCGGTATCCAGGGCGCCGAGGAAGTCTACCTCAACCGGGCCGCACTATACTCTGACGCAATGGCGAAACCCGCGGACGCGAAGGCTGACCTCGAAAAGGCCATTGCCCTCAACCCCGCCTACCTGCCCGCCTACCTGAACCTCGGCAACCTGCTCGAGGATCTCGGCGACCGGGAAGGCGCCGAGGCCGCCTATCTTCGCGCGATCGAACTGAAGCCGAACAATGCCATCGCCCTGTCCCGGCTGGCCGGGCTCGGGCGAGCAACTTCCCCTGATGATCCGATGATCCTCAGGATCAAGGCGGCGCTGGGCTCGGGCATGCTGCTGCCAGCCGACAAGGCATTGCTCCTGTTCGCGTTGGGCCGGCTGCAGGATAGCTGCGGCGCATTTGCTGCGGCGGCAGAGAGTTTTGCGGCCGCAAATGCCGGTGCGCGAATAGCGGCGAGCGGGAATGTGGCACCGTATAGCGGACCTGAAGAACTGGTACGCGCGGATCGATGTGCTGCGGCCTTTTCAACGCCGAACGCACGGGTGGGCGGCCTGTTGGCGCCGTCTCCGCAGCCCGTCTTCATCGTGGGTATGTTCCGTTCGGGATCGACCTTGCTCGAGCAAATCCTGGGTTCGCATTCGCAGATTTCGGCAGGCGGCGAACTGGAGATGGTGACGCGTATTGCACGCGGCCTGGGATGGGATCCTGCAGCCATCGCGGCGGCGCCCGCGGCCAACATCGATGAATATGCGCAGGCTTACCTGCAGCGCATCCGGACCATGTTTCCCGGTGCCCATGTCGTGACCGACAAGCGGCCGGACAATTTCTGGTTCGTCGGGCTCATCAAACGGATGTTTCCTGGCGCCAGGATTCTGAACACAGTGCGCCATCCGCTGGACACGCTTGTGTCGGTCTGGACGCAGTATCTCAGCTCATCCCTTCCCTACGGCTACTCGCCGGAAGACATCGCATCTCATCTGTACGCTGAGCGGCGCATGATGGCGCATTGGGAGCGTCTCTATCCGGGCGATATCCTTTCGGTTCAATATGAGCAGCTTGTGAAAAATCCGGAACCGGAAATCAGGCGCGTTCTGTCATTCCTGAACCTGCCGTTTGAACCCGCCTGCCTGGAGTTCCATCAATCAACAAGGGCGGTAAGGACCGCGAGTGTCTGGCAGGTCCGCGAACCGCTTCACGACCGGTCAATCGGGCGCTGGAAGAACTACGAACAGTATTTCCGGTCCCTGCCGCCGCATCCGGCGCTGAGCGCCCTGCTCGCGATTGAAACAGCAGGCAAATCGAACTAGCGCAGTCGACATCCAATTGCCGGACCCCATCCATGACTGAAACGACCGCGATTCTCGCCCATCTCACCGCCGAACAGGACGCCAGTTCCGGCGTGGAACATGGCATCAAGGCCGATGAGTGGGAGCGCCTCGTCTCGCGCCTCGGCCGCATGCCCAACCTCGTCGAACTCGGCATCTATTCCGTGATGTGGAGCGAACACTGCTCCTACAAATCCTCCCGCCGCCACCTCGCAAAGTTCCCGACCAAAGGCCCGCGCGTCATCCAGGGCCCGGGCGAGAACGCCGGCGTCATCGACATCGGCGATGGCCAGGCCGCCATCTTCAAGATGGAGAGCCACAACCACCCGTCTTACATCGAGCCCTACCAGGGCGCCGCGACCGGCGTCGGCGGCATTTTGCGCGACGTCTTCACGATGGGCGCGCGCCCGATCGCGCTGGTCAATGCGCTGCGCTTCGGCGACCCCAGCCACCCGAAAACGCGCCAGCTCGTCTCCGGCGTCGTCGCCGGCATCGGCGGCTATGGCAACTGCGTGGGCGTGCCGACGGTCGCGGGCGAGACGCAATTCGACGAAGGCTATAACGGCAACATACTCGTCAACGCGATGGCCGTCGGCCTCGCCGATCAGGACAAGATCTTCTACGCGCGCGGCGCCCTGCCCGGCTTGCCAATCCTCTACGTCGGTTCGAAAACGGGCCGCGACGGCATCCACGGTGCCACGATGGCCTCGGCTGAGTTTACCGAAGGCGAAGAAGACAACCGCCCGACCGTACAGGTCGGTGATCCGTTCACGGAGAAGCTGCTGATCGAGGCCTGCCTCGAACTGATGGCGACCGACGCGATCCAGTCGATCCAGGACATGGGCGCTGCCGGCCTCACCTCCTCCTCCGTCGAGATGGCGGACAAGGGCGGCGTCGGCATCGAGATGGACCTCGACGCCGTGCCGCAGCGTGAGACCGGCATGACCGCCTACGAGATCATGCTGTCCGAAAGCCAGGAACGCATGCTGATGATCCTGAAGCCCGGCAAGGAGGCCGTGGCAAAGAAGATCTTCGACAAGTGGGACCTCGACGCCGAAGTGATCGGCATCACGACGACCACGGGCCGCCTTGTTCTGAAACAGTTCGGGCAAGTGGTGTGCGACATCCCGGTCGCACCGCTGGGCGAAGACGCACCGAACTATGACCGTCCGTGGACGGAGCCAAAAAAACGTGCGGCCTTTGATGCAACGAAGTATCCAGAGCCAAAAGACTACGGCGCCGTTCTCCTGAAGCTCATGTCGACACCTGACATGGCCTCGAAACGCTGGGTCTGGGAACAGTACGACCGGCACGTCATGGGCGATACGCTCGACAGCTCCCAGTCCGGCGGCGACGCAGCCATCGTGCGCGTACACGGCACCAACAAGGCGCTGGCGATCTGTTCCGACTGTAACCCGCACTATGTGGCCGCCGACCCTTACGAAGGCGGCAAGCAGGTCGTGGCGGAAGCCTACCGCAACCTCTCCGCCGTCGGCGCGCTCCCTATCGCGATCACCGACAATCTGAACTTCGGCAATCCCGAGAAGCCCGCCACGATGGGCTATATCGTGAAGTCCATCGAAGGCATGGCGGAAGCCTGCCGCGTCCTGGATTTCCCGGTCGTCTCCGGTAACGTATCGCTCTACAACGAGACCGACGGCAAGGCGATCCCGCCCACCCCCGTGGTCGGCGGTGTGGGCCTGATCGAAGACCTGTCGAAAACCGCCACGCTGAAAGGCGCGCAGGACTGCGACGCACTCATCCTGATCGGCGAAGCGCCGGGCCATCTCGGCGCCTCCCTCTATGCGCGCGTCTGGCTCGGCCTGAAGGGCGACGATCTCGGCCCGCCGCCACCGGTAGACCTTGAGTCCGAAAAGAAGAATGGCGGCTTCATCCGCAGCCTGATCAATGCCGGCCTCGTCAACGCCGTGCACGATGTCAGCGACGGCGGCATCGCCTGCGCGGCGACCGAGATGGCGCTCGCCTCCGGTATCGGCGTGCGCTTCGTCGGCAACCGGGAGCCGGACGACAAGCGCGACGAAGCCTGCCTGTTCGGCGAAGCGTCAGCGCTTTATCTCGTCGCCGTCAGCGAAGCCCAACTCAAGAAATGGGACTCGCGCGGCTTCATGCCGGGACGCCTCGGCGTGTTCGGCGGCGACGCAGTGGTGCTGGAAACTGGCTGGGGCAAGGAGGCCCCGGAGTTTGCAGTGAAGCTCGCCGACCTCCGCGCCGCCCACGAAGGCTGGATGCCGGCATACATGAACGCCGTCGGATAAGGATACGCCCTCCCCCGGGCAAACGGGAGAGGGCGCCTTCGCCAGCTAAAAATTCCGGGTACGGATCAGAACTTCCAGCCGACGCCCAGCATCGCACCGCTGGTATCGGTATTGTCGAACGAGTAGTAGGTGTAGTCGCCCTTGAGGTAGAGATTGTCGGTGAGGCCGTACTGCAGGCCGGCGCCAAAGGCCGGACCATCGGCCGAGTCTTCCACATTGATGTTGAGACCGCCCGGCGTTTCGAGCGACGCATCGAGGTCAACGTAGGCATAGCCCGCCCGTGCATAGGCGCCGAGACGCTCCGTAAGCGGAAGCTCTGCCTTGCCGTAGAGGCCAACGAGATAGTTGAGCCCCAGATCACCCGACGCCGCAATCACGTCACCGAGGTCGCCGTCATTGTTGTCGTCGAAGTTGAACTCGTCTTCGTCGGTATTGAAGTCGAAATCACTATCCTGGATGCCGGTAGCCAGTTCGGATTCGATGCTGAAGTACGGGTTCAGCTTCACGCCGGCCCGTGCGGCAATGCCGTTGGTGTCCACGCCGCTGTCGGCGCCGTCCGGCTTTATGTCGAAATACTGGTACCCGCCTTCAAGATAGAAGCCGGTATCCTGGGCATGGGCGGAAGCAGCCAGGGCGGTGGCGACCGTGGCGATGAGAAGGGTTCGGAACATGGGTTCTCCTTTAAGAAACGCAACTGAAGTTCAGTGCCTGCCATTCGGGCAAGACAACCCAGTAACGGGCACCCCGGCGCGTTGGTTCCGGCTCAAATGTGCGCATACGGAGCCTGTTGCCGAGAGGCCACAGTTCATGAAGCCTGCGTTAACTGAGATTCCGGAAAACCCTGTGAATACAAACGAAAGCGGCGAGCCTTCCAGCCCGCCGCGCCGAAGGATTTATCCGTTGCCGGATTATTGCACCCGGTTCATCAGGCCGGAACGAGATAGTCCCGCTTGCCGATCTGCACGCCCTGCGTGCGCAGGAGGCCGTAAGCCATCGCCGCATGGAAATGCAGGTTGGTCAGGATGAAGCCGGAGAGGTATTGCTCGCCCGTCATCGGCATCGTCGCCTGCCCCATCGGAATCTGCAGCGTGGTCTTGGCGGTCGCATCGATCGCCGCGTCGTCGATCGCGTTGACGTAGTCGATCGCCTTCTGGCAGCGCGCGATCAGCTCCGCAAAGGTCTGCTCGGTGTCTGGGAAGCTCGGCATCTCTTTCCCTGCGAGACGGGCCGCGCCCCGGGCGACCGTGTCACAAGCGACCTGCACCTGCCGCGGCAGGGCAAACATGTCCGGATAGAGGCGCTGGGAAAGCAGCGCGCTCTCCTCGCATTTCAGCGCGCCGGCATAGGCCTCGCCCTTCGCGAGAATGCCCTTGAGGGCGCCGAGCGTCTGGTTGGTGGCAGATTTGAGCTGGTAAGAGACCGAGGTCATTCAGGCGTTCCTTCTGGTTGATCGGGTTCGGCCGGCGGGCGGCGTAGGGCGTATATCTGGGGAAGCATCGCGTCCGCCGCCAGTGCGACAGAAACCAGCGTGTCGGCGGCGCGGACGTAGAAGTCCGGAGTGATGGCGGCGAAGTCGTCCGAGGGTTGGTGGTAGCCCGGATGGTCTTCCACCCCGAAATAGAGGTGCGGGATCCCGGCGGCATAGAAGACCGCATGATCAGACTGGGTCGTCCAGTCGTTCGGCCCGTCCTCCGGCCGGTCGTGGCCCATCAGCAACTTGACCGGCGCCGTCTCCGCCACACCTGCAATAAGGTCCACGAGCTCCGGCGTGTGGAAGGTCCCCGAGGCATAGAGTTCGCCCTTGTCCGAGCGGCTCACCATGTCGAGGTTGATGTTGAGCGCGGCGCGGGAGAAGTCGATCTGCTTGCTCCGCATCAGCGCGCGGGCGCCGAGGAAGCCAACCTCCTCCCCGTCCAGCGCAACAAAAAGGATATCGTGCTTCGGCGGCTGGCGCACGAAATAGTCGGCGATCGCAACCAGCGCCGCAGAACCGGACGCGTTGTCATCGGCGCCGTTGTAGATCTGCCCCTCACGGATACCGAGATGATCAAAGTGAGCGGTGACGATGATCATCGGGCCGGCGCCGGGCGTCTCGCCCGGCACCCAGCCGATCAGGTTGGCGCCGGGGCCGGGATTGTCGAGCCCCTCGCGCGGAATGATCGCCACCGGCTGTTCCCAGCCGCTGTCCAGGTAGGGCGTCAGGCCGATATCCTCGAAGCGCTTGCGGATGAAGCCGCGCGCGGCCTCGTTGCCGGGGGTGCCGGCGCCGCGGCCTTCGAGTGCGTCGGAGGCCAGCACATCGACCAGATGCAGCATAGGCCCGGCATCCACATAGACCGGCTTGTAGGTGACCCCGGGCAGTTCATCTTCCTTGAGGCCCTGTGACAGCAGGAACCAGCCAAGCAGGATCGCCGCGAAGCCGAGGAGCGCCGCGAGGGCAAAGGCACGTTTTGAAGTCAAGGAGGGCTCCGGCGCTCGAGTCGCGATGCTTGACCCTAGCCCGTCTGGGCGCCATCTGCCTAGCCAAAGCCTTGAAAGGACACGTCACATGGGCATGAGCGAAGATACGCTGATGAAATTCCTGCGCGAGGGGTTCCCGGACGCCGAAATCACGCTGACCGACCTCGCAGGCGACAACAACCACTGGCAAGCCGAGATCGTCAGCGCGCAGTTCGCCGGCGTCCCCCGCGTACGCCAGCACCAGATGGTCTACGACGCCCTGCAGGGTCATATGGGCGGGGTGCTGCACGCACTGGCCCTGAAAACACGGGCACCCTAGGCGCCCGCCAGATTGACGCAGCGGCCGGTTCGCTGTCAGGTGCGGCAAACTCCAAGGGAGGGCTCCCCACCATGTCGAATCTGATGAAATCGGTCAGCGCAGCTGCGCTCGGCCTCTTGCTGGTCTCCTGCACCCCTTACCAGGACCGGGTAGACCCCGCAGCCATCGCCGCCGAAGAAATGGCGATCGAGGCGCGCACCTTCATCTCCAAGGTCGAAACCGAACTGGCCGCGATGAACAAGGAGGCCGCGCAGGCTTACTGGAACCAGGCGACTAATATCACGCCGGAAACCAACGCCGCCGCTGCCGAGGCCGGCGCGAAAGCCACCAAGCTCGCTGTATCATTCGCCAACGAGTCCAAGAAGTTCGACGTGTCGGTCCTGCCACCGGACCTCGCCCGCAAGATCCGCATCCTGCGCGGCGGCATCACCATCCCCGCTCCTTCGCGTGAGGGCGCAGCCGAAGAGCTCTCCAAGCTGACGACCGACCTGGACGCCGCCTACGGCACCGGCAAGTTCGAATACCAGGGCAAGATGATCACCCTGGACGAAGCCTCGACGATCATCGAAACCTCGCGCAATCCGGACGTGACGAAAGCCATCTGGGAAGGCTGGCACTCGATTGCACCGCCCATGAAGGACAACTACGCCGCGATGGTCTCGCTCGCCAATGAAGGCGCCCGGGAGCTCGGCTATCCCAGCCTCGACCAGATGTGGCTGTCCGGATACGACATGCCGCCCGAGCAGATGGAAGCCGAAGTCGCGCGCCTCTGGGGCCAGGTCGAGCCGCTCTACAAGGAGCTGCACTGCTACACCCGCACCAGGCTGAACCAGAAATACGGCGACGCCGTGCAGCCGGCCACCGGCCCGATCCGGGCAGACCTGCTAGGCAACATGTGGGCGCAGCAATGGTCGAACATCTATGATGTCGTCCAGCCGCCGACGGCGCCCCTGAAGTATGACGTCACCGAGCGCCTCGTTCAGCAGGGCTATACCCCGATCAAGATGGTGGAGACGGCTGAAGCCTTCTTCGTGTCCCTCGGCCTCGACGCGCTGCCGCAGACGTTCTGGGAACGCTCGATGATCGTGCGTCCGGAAGGCAAGGAAGTTCAGTGCCACGCCTCGGCCTGGAACCTCGACGACGAGGAGGATGTCCGCATCAAGATGTGCACCGAGGTGAACTCGGAAGACTTCTACACCGTGCACCACGAACTCGGTCATAACTACTATCAGCGCGCCTATAAGGACCAGGATTTCCTGTTCAAGAACGGCGCGCATGACGGTTTCCACGAAGCCATCGGCGACTTCATCTCGCTGTCGATCACCCCGGAATACTTCAAGCAGATCGGCCTGATCAACGCAGAGGAAATGCCGGCGCCGGAATCCGATACGGCCCTGCTGATGCAGACCGCGCTCGACAAGATCGCCTTCCTGCCCTTCGCCATCTCTGTCGACAGCTGGCGTTGGGGCGTGCTGGCCGGCGAGACCCCGCCGGAGAACTATAACCAGTCCTGGACTGACATCCGCCTGAAGAACCAGGGCATCATCCCGCCCGGCCCGCGCCCGGCCGATGCGTTCGACCCCGGCGCCAAGTACCACATCCCCGGCAACACGCCCTACCTGCGCTACTTCCTCAGCTTCATCATGCAGTTCCAGTTCCACAAGGCCGCCTGCGAGCAGGCCGGCTGGGAAGGCCCGCTGCACCGCTGCTCGATTTACGGGAACAAGGAAGTCGGCGCCCGCTTCAACGAGATGCTGCAAGCCGGCAATTCGCAGCCCTGGCCGGACACGCTGGAGAAGTTCACCGGCACCCGCGAGATGGATGGCAGCGCGATCATCGAGTATTTCGACCCGCTGATCGTCTACCTGAAGGAAGAGAACCAGGGCCAGACCTGCGGCTGGTAAACCCACCCCGGGCGGCGCGCCAACCTTGACGCCGCCCGGCCTCCACCTCACATGTCAGGCAAATCCGGAGCCAAACCATGACTGACCAAGCCACCCTCGATGCTATCGACAAGGCCGTGAAACAGAACGACGTCGTCCTCTTCATGAAGGGCACGCCGACTTTCCCGCAGTGTGGATTCTCGTCCACCGTGGTGCAAATTCTTGACTATCTCGGCGTCGAATATGTCTCGACCAACGTCCTCGAAAGCGCCGCCGTCCGCGACGGGATCAAGCAGTACACCAACTGGCCGACCATTCCGCAGCTCTACGTGAAGGGCGAATTCATTGGCGGCTGCGACATCGTCAAGGAAATGTTCGAGAACGGCGAGTTGAAGGACCTGCTCGCCGAAAAGGGTATCGAGCTGGCCGCGAGCTGATCTGCAGCACGTGACGGGGCGGCTTTCCCGCTGCGCGGTTTCGCGCTAGCAGGGCCGCCATGTCGATCACACCCCCCGCCCTCGCCCCGATCAAACCGGCCAAGACGCCGAAAGTCGGCATTGTTTCGCTCGGCTGCCCGAAGGCACTCGTCGACTCTGAACGCATTATCACGCGCCTGCGCGCCGAGGGCTACCAGATCGCGCCCGACTATGCCGGCGCCGATCTTGTTCTGGTCAACACCTGCGGCTTCCTCGACTCCGCCCGCGACGAGAGCCTCGCCGCCATCGGCGAAGCCATAGAGGCGAATGGCAAGGTGATCGTCACCGGCTGCCTCGGCGCCGAGCCCGAAGTAATCCAGCGCGCCCACCCCAAGGTGCTAGCGGTCACCGGTCCGCACCAGTACGAAGCCGTGATGGACGCGGTGCACACGCACCTGACGCCGCCGCACAATCCACACCTCGACCTCGTGCCCGAAAGCGGCCTGCGCCTCACCCCGCGCCACTATGCCTATCTGAAGATCTCCGAAGGCTGCAACAATCGCTGCTCCTTCTGCATCATCCCGAAGCTGCGCGGCGACCTCGCCTCCCGTCCGATTCATCACGTCCTGATGGAAGCCGAAAAGCTCGTCGCGGCGGGCGTCAAGGAACTCCTCGTCATCAGCCAGGATACGTCCGCCTACGGACTGGACATCAAGTACAAGCCGGAAACCTGGCGCGGCGCCGAATACGAAACACGCTTCCTGGACCTCGCGAAGGGTCTCGGCAGCCTCGGCGTCTGGACGCGGATGCACTATGTCTATCCGTACCCGCACGTCGACAACGTGATCCCGCTGATGGCCGAAGGCCTGATCACGCCCTATCTCGACATCCCCTTCCAGCATGCTTCGGCCTCCGTGCTGAAAGCCATGAAACGCCCCGGCAACCAGGACAAGGTGCTGGCCCGCATCGCCAAATGGCGCAGCGATGTGCCGGATCTCGCGATCCGCTCCACCTTCATCGTCGGCTTTCCGGGCGAGACCGAAGAAGACTTCCAGATCCTGCTCGACTTCATCCGCGAGGCGAAGATCGACCGCGCCGGCTGCTTCAAGTACGAGAATGTCGCGCATGCCGAAAGCGGCAAGCTCGGCAACCATGTCCCCGAAGACGTGAAGGAAGAGCGCTGGCACCGGTTCATGGAGGCTCAGGCCGAAGTGTCCGCCGCCCGCGCGGCGGCGCAAGTCGGCAAGAAACTCGACGTGATCATCGACGGCGCAGACGACCAGTCCCCCGGCGGCTGGATCGGCCGCTCGAAGGCCGACGCCCCGGAGGTGGACGCCGTCGTCTACGTCACCAGCAGGAAAACCCTGCAGTCCGGCGACATCGTCCGCGCAAAGATCACCGGCGCGGACGATTACGACCTTTACGGAGAGGCAAGCTAAATCAAGCAGAACATTGCTCATCCTGAGCGAAGTCGAAGGATGGGCCACACAGTGCAGAGCTAGTGCAGTAGCCGCGCCCCAGCCTCCTTCGCTTCTGCAATCCGCTGCGCCATCACCTTGTCCATGTTGCCTGAGACCCGCCTCAACGTCTCGTCATCGGCGAGCTCCGGCCGCCTGCATCGATAGGGCGGCGCAGGCGCATACTCAAGCCCGAGCGTCAGCGCCTTGGCATATCCCTCCCCGGCAATTTCAGCGAACATTGTGAAAGCAAAATCGATGCCCGCGGTCACCCCGCCGCCGGTGAAGATGTTCCCGTCACGGACGACCCGTGCCGGATCGGGGATGGCGCCAAACTCGGTCAGCAGGCCGCGCCAGGCCCAGTGACACGCGGCGCGCTTGCCTTGCAGCAGCCCCGCCGCGCCCAGGATCAGCGAGCCTGTGCAAACCGACGTGATGTATTTCGCGCCCAGCGCTAGTCGGCGCACTTCGGCGACAAATTCTTCGTCCAGCGCGGTTTCGGTGGCTGCCGATCCACCCGGCACGCAGATCAGGTCGCAGCGTTCGATCTCAGACAATTTCCGTGTACGGCCGATCACGAGGCCGCCTTCGGCCTCGATCTCGCCGCCATCGCGGCTCGCCACGATCGTGGTGGCGCCCGGCAGGCGGGAAAGCACCTGATGCGGACCGGTGAAATCCAGCTGGGTGAGATTGGGATAGATCGCGAAAACGGTGACGAAAGGTGTCTGGCTCATGGCGGCCTCCTTGCTGACAGGTGATTTGTCGCCTAAAAGCGGTTTGGCAGAAAGGACTTTCTTCCCATGGTTTCCGCCAAACTCCGAACCCGCGATATCGGCATGCTCGTGTTCGACGGCTTCCAGCTGCTGGACGCTGCCGGGCCCCTCGGCGCGTTCGAAATGCCGATGCGCGGGATGTCGCCGCCGCCCTATCGGCTGTCGCTCTACTCACTGGAGGGCGGCTCAGTGCGCGCGTCTTGCGGCCTTTCGATGATGACCGAAACTCTGCCCCCGGGATTGAAGCTGGACACGCTGATAGTCTCCGGCGGCGAAGGCACGCGCGAGGCGATGTCGGATGAAGCACTGCTCGAAGCGGTCCGCGATCTCTCGCCCCGCACCCGGCGCACCTGCTCGGTCTGCTCAGGCTCTTTCGTCCTCGCGGCGGCCGGCCTGCTGAAAGGACGTAGCGCAACAACCCACTGGCGCCGCTCCGAGACCTTCCGGCGCGCCTTTCCGGAAACCAATCTGCAGGCCGACCGCATCTATGTGCGCGACGGCAAGTTCTGGACCTCCGCGGGCATCACCGCCGGAATCGATCTCGCCCTGGCGCTGATTGAAGATGATCTGGGCGAGGAGGTTTCGCGCCGCGCAGCCCGCGAACTGGTCGTGCACCAGCGGCGGGCCGGCGGTCAGTCACAGTTCTCCGTGATGCAGGATGTGCGCCTCGCCTCCGGCCGCTTTGACGAGCTGATCGGCTGGGTACGGACGAATCTCGCGGCCTCTCTGGACGTCGATACGCTGGCCGCCCGCGCCGCCATGAGCCCCCGCAACTTCGCTCGCGTCTTCCGCGCCGAGACCGGCGCAACCCCTGCACGTTTCGTGGAAAAGCTACGCCTCGAAGCCGCTCGCCAGAGCGTCGAGACCACCACCCTGCCCCTGCAAGCCATCGCGGCGGAGACGGGCTTTGGTGATCCGGAGCGGATGCGCGTCGCCTTCATGCGCGCCTATGGTCAACCGCCGATGGTGCTGCGCCGTCAGGGCCGCACCAACAGGCCTGTTTGATCAAGGGTTTCGGAAATTATCGAAAAACAACGATTGACATATCGTATTTCGATAATCCATAGAGGTTTCACCGCATACGGGAGGACCCCAAATGAACAAGATACTCACCGCCCTCGCCACGATTTCGCTGCTGCTGGCGCCTGCCGCGCTCGCTGAAAGCAAATCCTTCTCCGCCTCTGACTTCTCGCACATCGAGGTCGAAGGCGCGATGAACGTCGTCTACAAAACCGCGCCGCAGACGTCCGTGAAGGTCGAAACCAGCGGCGGCGATTTCTCGGACGCCAGGATCGAGAATGATGGGGACACGCTCGTCGTCTCCCGCGTCAGCGCCGGCAAGAAAGGCGGCTTCTTCTCCTGGGGCGGCCGCTCGCTCAGCGTCTCGGACGACGGCAAGACCGTGAAGGTCAATGGCAAGAAGAAGCCGGTCTACACCGTCTACGTCACCGGTCCGGACCTCGAAGGCGTCAAGGCCTCGGAGTCGTCGCACTTTGAATCGGCCACGATCAAGGCTTCCACGTTTGAAGCGAGCGCATCGTCGAGCGCCACGGTCAAGGTGGCCGGCACCGCGACGTCGGCGTCGCTGTCCGCGTCGTCCTCGGGCGAAGTGGAGGCGGCCGAGTTTGCCGTCGGTACACTGAACGTTTCAGCCTCATCGAGCGGTGACGCGGACGTGCTGGTCACCGGCACGGGTGAGACTTCGATCAGCGCATCGTCCTCGGGCGAGGTCACGCTCAACTCCGCCGCAGCGGCAACCTTCGATGTCAGCGCATCGTCAGGCGCCAATGTCGAGCTTTCAGGCAGCTGCAACGCCATGACCGTGTCGGCCTCGTCGGGCGCAGATGTGGAAGCCGGTGACCTGCGTTGCGCCAGCGTCACGGTCAGCGCCTCGAGCGGCGCCGATGTGGACGCCTTCGCATCCGGCGCAGCCACGGCCAAGGCGTCGAGCGGCGCGGATGTGACGATCGCCGGCAAGCCGGCCACTCAGGACGGTTCGAAATCCAGCGGCGGCTCGGTCAGCTTCAGCGACTAGAGCGTTTTGATCGCAACGAGAGTCGATTTGGGATTCCCATATCGGGCGAAGTCTGATTCGATTCCTTCTGTCGGAGTTACAGGAGGAGGGTATGGGCAAGCCTTTGGATACAGATCTCCGCCGCCGCGTGGTTGC
>JBBSDJ010000004.1:0-51864 GCA_038249555.1 Caulobacterales bacterium | reverse complement strand
CCGCCTTATACGGCCCGTCTGCCTCAAATGAGACCAGTCGTGCGGTCATGGCGGAATTGGTAGACGCGCAGCGTTGAGGTCGCTGTGGGGCAACCCGTGGAGGTTCGAGTCCTCTTGACCGCACCATTCAAGCCGGTCCGCGCAGCGGACCAATCAGTCCGGGGGGCTGATTGAAGGCGCAGAATGAATCAAGGACTTTTGGACGAGCCCGAGCGCGCACAAAGTGCCTCAACCCGTGGCCAAGGCTTCTCGTTTCCTTATCAAAAACTATCAGAATTTATCAGGCGCTCTCGCGCTGACCCACATCCGCTCTCAGGAATTCCAGCATCACGCTCAGCGGTTGCTGTTTCGAGATGAAACGGCCCTGGGGAAACCGGCAGGCCCACCGCCTGGGCGGGTCGAGGGCCGAGTTGTTCATCCGCTCGCCGGAGGGGGGCTTCCGTCAGCGTAAGGATGAAGGCGGCGCGGTGCCCGGCCCCGCTCGATGCCTGGAAGCCGGGCCAAACCGGTTTTTTTGCCCCGATTGCGGCTTCGCGGTTGTTCTTGCCGCGCCGAGGCTCCAGATGCACTGTACCATCAAAATCAAACCGCATTGACCGGGGCCGAATGGATTCGACCAACCAGCTGATCTTCTTTTGCGGGCTGCTGCTGTGTGCGGCGATCTTCGCGAGTTTCCTGTCGCGCCGGATTGGCGCGCCTTTGCTGGTTACATTCCTGGGCGTCGGCATCCTGTTCGGTGAGGACGGCCCCGGCGGGATCGTCTTCAATGACGTGCCGCTCAGCTATCTTGCCTGCTCGTTCGCCCTGGCGGTGATCCTCTATGACGGCGGCATTCACACGCCGATGAAGAACTTCCGCCAGGCCCTGCGTCCGGCGGTGATCCTCGCCAGTGTCGGCGTGATGGTGACAACGTCGATCGTGGCGCTCGGCATGTGGTGGCTGCTGGGGACCGACCCGCTCTATGCGCTGCTGCTCGGCTCGCTGGTCGCCGCCACCGATGCGGCGGCGGTGTTCCTGCTGCTGCGCCAGCAGGGCATCAAGCTGAAGCCGATGGTCGCCAATACGCTGGAAGTGGAATCCGGCATCAACGACCCGATGGCGATCTTCCTTGCGCTGACATTTACCGGCCTGATCCTTGCGGGCGGGTTTGCCGGCATAGAGGGCGGCGTCTGGTCTGTGCCCGTGGGCTTCGTGCAGCAATTCGGCATTGGCGCGGCGCTCGGCATCGCCGGTGGACGGCTGCTGACATTCTTCTACGACCGCGTCGCGCTGGAACTCGGCCTCAACCCGATCTTCGCGCTGGCGGCGGGCCTCCTGATCTTCGGCGCGGCGAACATTCTCGGCGGTTCGGGCTTCCTTGCGGTCTACCTCGCAGGTCTCATCCTCGGCAATCATGCCTACCGTGCCAAGCAAGTGGTGAAACAATTCATGGACGGCATAGCCTGGCTGGCGCAGCTGGCGATGCTGCTCATCCTCGGCCTGCTGGTGACGCCGTCGAAGCTGATTGCCGACATTCCCGAGGCGCTGCTGATCTCGGCAATCCTGATCTTCGTGGCGCGCCCGGCGGCGGTGTTCATCAGCCTCGCCTTCGAGGATTTTTCCTGGCGCGAGAAGCTGTTCATGTCCTGGGTCGGCCTGCGCGGCGCGATCCCCATCTACCTCGCAATCATCCCGGTGCTGCTCGGGGTGCCCGGCAACTTCTTCAACATCGCCTTCCTCGTGGTGCTCGTCAGCCTCGTCTTGCAGAGCACGACCGTCGGTCTCGTCGGGCGCCTGCTTAAGGTCGGCGAGGCGGAGACGCCCGAGACCGCCGAGCCTGGGGCGCCACCGGCCACGCCCGCCTGATTGCCAGCCTGGGCACGCCCGCCTAGGCTTGGCACCGTGACGGCCAGCCAGAGGCCGATGGAGGATCACCATGCGCCTGATGTTCGGGGCTGCTGCCGCGCTGACCCTGCTTGCCGGCTGCAAGGCCGCTGAAGAAAAACCCGCACCCGTCATCGCCGAGGTGGCCGAAGCGGCGCCCACCTGGACGACCATCGCGCCGGGCGGCGATACGCTCTGCGCGACGGGCACGCCCTACAGTTTCGATGTGCGCGGGGGCGACGCTTCGCGGTTGATGATCTTCCTGAATGGGGGTGGGGCGTGCTGGAGCGGGGACCTGTGCGATCCCTCGCTCGGCGCCAATGCCTATACACCCTTCGCAGAAATGGATTCGAACAATCCGGCGAAGATGGGCGGCGTGTTCGACGCCGCCCATCCGGAAAACCCGTTCTCCGGCTGGACGCAGGTGTTCGTCTCCTATTGCACCGGCGACGCGCATCTCGGCGCGACCGACGCGGCCTACACGACCAGCGCGGGCAAGGCGCTGACCATCCATCATCGGGGCAAGGCCAACGTACAGTCGGCGCTCGACTGGGTGTATGCGAACTATCCGGCGCCGTCCCGCGTGTTCGTCGGCGGCGGCAGCGCCGGAGCGATTGCCTCGCCGTTCTATGCGGGCGTTGTGGCGGACCATTATCCGCAGGCGGAGATTGTCCAGTATGGCGGCGGTGCCGGCGGCTACCGCGCCGGGGCCGTCTCCGGCCTGCTGGAGACCTGGGGCACGTTCACGAACATGCCGGACTGGCCGGAGCTCGCCGCGTTTGACCACGCAACCTTCACCACCGAGGACTTCTTCCGCGTCACTGCCGCGCGCCATCCGGACATGCGGATGCACCAGTTCAACAATGTCGATGACGAGGTGCAGCAGATGTTCCTGGCGTTGATGGGCGTCAGCGATCCGGTGCGCGGCCTGATGCAGGCAAACCTAGACGAGCTGGCGGCGGACATTCCGAACTTCCGATCCTATTCCGCCTCCGGGAAAGACCACACGCTGCTGCGCTATGACCGTCTGTACACGACGGAAACGGACGGCGTGCGGGCCGTGGACTGGGTGCGCGGCCTCGCCGAGGGCGAGGTTATGCCGGCGGTAACCTGCGCGGCGGACGCAAGATGCACGCCCTAGTGTCCACCCGGAGCTTCAAGCACCAGGAAAGGCGTTAGCGGCGCAAATCAGCTAAACGCCGAAGGACGAAAGGATCGGGCAGGGCCCGTCCGTGCCATCGGCACATTCGTTGGCGAGCCGCTGAAGGGCGGTGCGCGCGCGCTGCAGCTCCGCGATCCTCGTGTCGAGCGCGGTCACTCGTTCGCGGGCAAGCGCGCGTGCGCGGGCGCGGTCGGCGCCAGCATCCAGGGTCAGAAGCTCGCGGATTTCCTCCAGCGTGAAGCCCGCCGTCTGGGCCTGCCGGATGAACTGCAACCGGCGCGCATCATCGGCTCCATAGCGCCGAATTCCGGTCTCCCTCGAGGGCGTCCCGATCAGCCCCTTGCGCTGGTAAAACCGTATGGTTTCAACCCCCACGTCTGCCGATGCTGCAAGGCCGCCTATGCTCAGCGATGCCATCCCTTGACTCCGTACTATGGTACGGACCCTATATAGGAACGGACAAGTTCACAAGATCATCTAAGGAGAACTGACATGTCCGTCCAAAACGCCCTCGCATCAGACAGGAAACGGGCTGTCCTTTATCGCATGGTCGGGCCCGGCCATACCTGTCCGTATGGCCTGAAAGCGAAGGCGCTGCTCAAGGGGGCGGGCTTTGTGGTGGAGGATCATCACCTCACCTCGCGCACCGAAACCGATTCCTTCAAGGCAGAACACGGCGTCGCCACCACCCCTCAGGTATTCATCGCGGGCCAACGCATCGGCGGCCATGACGACCTGCGCCGCTATCTCGGCAAGCCGGTCGCGGATCCGAAGGCGACCAGCTACCGGCCTGTCATCGCACTGTTCACGATGACAGCGCTGATGGCGCTGGCGGCCAGCTATGCCGTGTCCGGAAACGCTCTGACGATGCGAGCGGCGGAATGGTTTATCGGCTTTTCAATGATGGTTCTGGCGCTTTTGAAGCTGCAGAACGTCGAGACCTTCTCGACCATGTTTCTGAACTATGACCTGCTGGCGAAGCGTTGGGTGCGCTACGGCTACATATATCCGTTTGCGGAAGGGTTGGCCGGGTTGCTTATGGTGGCCGGCATATTGACATGGTTGTCTGTGCCGGTTGCGCTGTTCATCGGTACAATCGGTGCCGTCTCTGTTTTCAAGGCAGTCTATATCGACAAGCGTGAGCTGAAATGTGCCTGCGTTGGCGGCGCCAGCAATGTACCGCTCGGATTCATTTCCCTGACGGAGAACCTGATGATGGTCGCCATGGCAATCTGGATGGCGCTGTCGGCAGCCGGGCTTGTTCCCAGCGCTCACACAGCGGCGATGATGTAGGCGCTTAACCCAGCCGCTCCAGCACTTTCGCTCGCCCGATCAGCGGCAGCACGGCCGCCATCTCAGGGCCGTGTTCCATGCCGGTCAGGGCCAATCGCAGCGGCTTGAAGAGGGTTTTGCCCTTGCGGCCGGTGGCGGCTTTCAGCGCGTTGGTCCATTCGCTCCAGCTGATCGCGGTCAGCTCGCCGGCTGGCAGGTGCGCCCCGGCGCTTGCAATGAACTCCCGGTCCTCATCGGCAATCACCGCCTCGGCCTTGCCGAAGATCATCTCTACCCAGTTCCCGGCATCGCTGACCCGCGCGCAGTTCTCGCGCACCGCCAGCCAGAAGGCCTCATTCTCCGCCCGCGGATCAACCGCCTTTAGGCGCGCCTGCGCCTCGGCAAACGGCATCGCGTGGACGAGCGCGGCGTTGAGGTTTTCAAGGTCTGTCTCGTCAAACCGCGCCGGGGCGCGGCCGATCTTCGAGAAGGAGAATTCCGCGGCGAGTTCAGCCAGCGTGCTGCGCGGCTCGATATTGTCGGACGTGCCAAGCTTGGCGAGGTGGCTGCAGATCGACATCGCCTCGATGCCCCGTTCGCGCAGCTGGCCGACCGAGAGCGAACCGATCCGCTTCGACAGGGCCGAGCCATCGGCGCCGACCAGCAGCGGCATGTGCGCCATCTCCGGCGCCTTGCCGCCGAGCGCCATGAAGATCTCGATCTGCGCGCCGGAGTTCGTCACATGGTCTTCGCCGCGCACCACATGCGTGATGTTCGCCTCGATATCATCGACCACCGAGGGGAGGGTGTAGAGATAGCTGCCATCCTCGCGGATCAGCACCGGGTCGGAGACCGAAGACGTGTCGATGCTCTGCGGGCCGCGCACCAGGTCGTTCCACTCGACGCGTTCGCCTGACAGCTTGAAGCGCCAGTGCGCCTTCAGGCCGGAGGCTTCGAGCTTGGCGCGGTCGGCGTCCGTCAGGTTCAGCGCCGCACGGTCATACACCGGCGGCCGGCCGCGCGACTGGGCGATCTTGCGTTTGACGTCCAGTTCCTCGGCCGTCTCGTAGGCGGGGTAGAGCAGGCCCATGGCGCGCAGCTTGTCGGCGGCCTGGTCGTAGATTCCGAAGCGTTCGGACTGGTTGAACGTGTCCGCCCAGACGAGCCCGAGCCAGGTCAGGTCTTCCTTGAGGACGGCCTCGTTTTCCTTGGTCGAGCGCTCAAGGTCGGTATCGTCGATCCGCAGGATGAACTTGCCGCCCTGGCCTTGTGAAAACAGCCAGTTCACCAGGGCCGTGCGCACATTGCCGACATGCAGCCGGCCAGTGGGCGAGGGGGCGAATCGGACGATCGGGGCGGTCATGGCGGCAGGGCCTTCCGGGGCTGGGAAGGCGCTTTCGACATCATATCGGGACAAAAGCCAAGCGCCTCGGCCACATTCTTGCTATTGTTTTGTTTAACGAGCATCTACCTAGAGGCAATTCCGGGAGACGGTCATGAGATTCGGCTGGGTGCTGGCGGGGGCGCTGCTTCTTGCGGCCTGTGGGCAAAAAGAGGCGGCAGCGCCGGACGCATCGGCTGCGGGCACTGGCCCCGGCGCGTCCGCATCAGCGGGTGAGGCTGCGCGGCCAGAGCTCGATTACGCGGCTATCTCCGGTTATGATGACACCTGGTTCCTGAGCGGTGGCTGGCCGGGCGAGTATCCGCCGGGCTTTGCAGTGCTCGACGCGGATGTGAAGGTGCCCGCCCGGGCGCGGCCGAACCCGACCGATCCGCAGGACATCACCTGCCTCCTGCCGCAGTACGCCAACTACCAGCTGTGGAACACTGCCCGCACGGACGAGGACCAGATCGAGTATTTCGTGGCCACCAAGAAGGTGCCCGTCACGGTGCTTGAGGATACCGACGTCGAGTTCGTCGGCGAGGGGGGGATCCAGACGCTGAGCCTGAAGAAGGGCGAGCAGATGACCTACCTGCGCTATATCGGCGAAGGCGTCACGGTGATCTCCTTCAACGGTCGGGAATACGAGTTCAACGAGGGCGAGCTGTCGAACGTCACCGACATTGCCGACACGGCGCTGGAGGAAAACCTCTGGGTGCGGGTGACCTGCCTCGGCGGCAAACAGGCCTGGCTGATGTTCGATGAAGTGATCGACGAGGCCGGCATCTATCCTTCGCCGATCACCGGCTATGGCGACGCGGCCGACATTGCACCGGAAGAGGTCGAGTCGGTGCGCGAGGCGATTGCCACGGACGCGTACGGCGTCAACGCGCAGGAAGCAGAAATCATTCCGCCTTCGGAGGAGTAGGGCCGAGCCCTAATCGTCCCGGAACCGGTTGGTGATCGGATAGCGCCGGTCGCGCCCGAAATTCTTGCCGCCGACTTTCACGCCCGGAGGGGCCTGACGGCGCTTGTATTCGGCGATGTAGACGAGGTGCTCGATGCGCCGCACGGTGGCCGCGTCATGGCCCCGCGCGAGGATGTCGTCGACGTCTTCTTCAAGGTCCACCAGGCCGCGCAGGATATCGTCCAGAACTGGGTAGGGCGGCAGGGAGTCCTCGTCCTTCTGGTCCGGGCGCAGCTCGGCCGAGGGCGGCTTGGTGATGATCCGCTCCGGGATCACATTACCATGCCCCACCAGCGCGCCGGGCGGCACATTGGCATTGCGCCATTTCGTCAGTTCAAAGACTTCCGTCTTGTAGAAATCCTTCAGCGCATTGTAGCCGCCGCACATGTCGCCGTAGAGCGTCGCATAGCCGACCGCCATCTCGCTCTTGTTGCCGGTGGTCACCACCATGTGGCCGAACTTGTTCGACAGCGCCATCAGCGTCACCGCGCGCAGGCGGGACTGGATATTCTCTTCCGTGATGTCCGCCTTCTTGCCCTCGAAGGCCGGCGCCAGCATGCCGCCCAGCGCTTCCACGCCGGGATGGATGTTGATCGTGTCATACTTGCAGCCCAGCGCTTCGGCGCAGGCTTTCGCGTCTTCCAGACTGTCCGTACTCGTATATTTCGACGGCATCATCACGCACCAGACCTTGTCCGGCCCCAGCGCGTCGGCGGCAATCGCCGCGGTGATAGCCGAGTCGATGCCGCCTGACATGCCGAGCACGACGCCGGGAAACCTGTTCTTGCGCACATAGTCGCCAAGGCCTTGCATCGCCGCGCGGTATTCCGCCGCCCAGCCATCCAGATCCGCCGCGCAGCTTTTGCCGAGTCCCACGAACTGCTTCGTGGACGGATCAAACTCGGTCAGCGCATGGCCCGTCTCGAACTGGCCGACGAGGCCGCAGCGCGCGCCGTGCGTGGAATTCGTCGCATACGAGGCGCCGTCGAAGACCAGCTCGTCCTGTCCGCCCATCTGGTTGACGAACAGGTAGGGCAGGCCAAGGTCTGCCCAGCGGTCAAATGCGGCGGCGCGTTCGGCCTGGATTTCGCGGCGCCAGGGCGAGGCGTTCGGCACCAGCAGCAGGTCGGCCCCGGCGGCCTTCGCGGCGCGGGGCACGCGCTCGAACCAGATGTCCTCGCAGATGGCGAGGCCGAGGCGTACGCCCTTGAACTCGACCACCACGGCCGGGCCATCGCCGGGCGTATAGTGGCGCTTCTCGTCGAACACGCCGTAGTTCGGCAGCTCCCGCTTGTCATGGCGCGCGCGGATCTCGCCGCCTTCGAGGAACAGCGCGGAATTGTGCAGCTTGCCGCCGTCGCGCCAGGGCGCGCCGATCAGGATCGCGGGGCCGGTCGCGGTACCCCGCGCCAGCTGGTGGATCGCCGACATCGACCGCTCCACCGCCGCCGGCTTCAGCACCAGGTCCTCCGCCGGATAGCCGAGGATGAAATGCTCACTCAGCACCACAAGGTCCGCGCCTTTGGCCTTCGCGTCCGCAAGCGCGGCGTGGGCAAGGGCCAGGTTCCCGGCAATATCACCGACCACCGGATTCAGCTGCGCCGCGAGAATTCTGAGATTTTTGCTCATACGGAGCATTTAGGTGGATTTGGGCGGGATGTCATGCCTGTAGGGCGGGATAAATCCCGCCCTACGTTACGCAATGTCCACAATAACGTGTCTTGCGCCGCCTTGTGCGGGGCGTAACCGTGGCAGCCGGGAGGCGTGTTGCATGAGCGTGGCATTGGCAGAGGCGGTCTGGCTGGGGCTTGGGGCTTATCTGGGCTTCGGGCTGGTGATCGGCCTTTGCGTGGCGGCGTTCGGGCTGAAGCGGCTGACGGCGGCAGCGGTGCCGGTGCGGGTGCGGCTGCTGATCCTGCCGGGCCTTGCGGCGCTGTGGCCGGTGGTGCTGCTGCGCCTCGCGGGTGTGCGGGCGCCGGAGGACCGGGCGTGACGCGGGGCCAAAGGCGCGTGCATGCGCTGGTGTGGCCCGTGCTGGCGCTGATGCTGGCGGGGGTAATCGGCGCGGGCTTGTGGGAGCGCGCGCGGGTGGCGGAGGCCGCAGCGGCCGTGGAGACCGGCTGATGGCGGCGGGCTTTTCCCTGGTCGGCTGGAACCGGTTCAAGCGGGCGTATGACGGCGTGCTGCTGGCGGGGATTGCCGTGTTCTTCGCGGCGCATCTGGGGGCGGGATTCCTGCTGGCGCCGGCGGGGCAGCATCCCAGCGAAATCCAGCTGCTGATCCGCGCGAGCGGGGCGGCGGCCTTCAGCCTGCTGACGATCATTCTCTGTCTCGGCCCGCTGGCGCGGCTCACTCCGCGCGCGTTGCCGCTCGTCTACAACCGGCGGCATATGGGCGTGGCATGCTTCCTGATCGCGCTGGTGCATGGCGCGCTGGTGGTGCTCTGGTATCACGGGTTTTCCGAAGTCAATGCGTTTGTCTCGCTGCTGGTATCGAACCCGCGCTACAATTCTCTCGGCGGCTTTCCCTTCGAGAGCCTGGGGCTGGCGGCGCTGCTGATCCTGTTCGTGATGGCGGCGACGAGCCATGATTTCTGGAACGCGGTGCTCGGCCCGCGTTTGTGGAAGTGGGTCCACATGAGCGTCTATGCCGCCTACGGACTGATCATCGCGCATGTGATGCTCGGCGCCGTGCAGGGCGAGAAGGGCCTCGCGCAGGCCGCGCTGGTTGGCGGCTCGGCGCTGCTGGTGGCGGGCTTGCACATTTTCGCCGGGCGGAAGGAGGCGGCGCGGGATTCGGCGGCCGCTGCCGAGGCGGAGGGCTGGCTGGATGCAGGACTGGCGGCGGAGATTCCGGATGGGCGGGCGGTGATCCTTGTGCCGCCGGAGGGCGAGCGGATTGCGGTGTTCCGGGAGGGCGCGAAGATTTACGCGGTGGCGAATGCCTGCCGGCACCAGGGAGGGCCGCTGGGGGAGGGGCGCATTCTGGATGGGTGTATCGTGTGTCCCTGGCATGGCTATCAGTACCGGCCCGAGGATGGCTGCTCGCCGCCGCCGTATACCGAGAAACTGCCGACATACCGGACACGGATCATCGGGGGCCGCGTGTTCGTGCACCGCCTGCCGCAGCCGCCGGGCACCGCGCTGCCGCCGTCTGTGATCGGGGTGGGGAGCTGATGGCGGATGATCCCTTCTTCGTTGGCTGGAACGCCGAGATGGCGAAACCGACCCGGCGGCAGATGCTGGCCGCGGGCGCGGGGCTGGTGGCGGGCGCTGGGGCGCTGGGACTCGGGCTTGGGGCCGCGGCGCCGTCGCCGGGGCCAGGCGCGTGGGACCAGGGCAAGAAGGTGGCGGTGACGGGCACAATCTATCCGGAGCCCTATACTCATCTGCTTACGGAGGATCTGGGATACGGCCTCCGGCCGGTGTTCCTCGTGGGCGCGGGCAAGGACCGGATCAATGTGCGTCCGGCGTTGACGTTTACCGGCGCGGCGGTGACCGGCACGCTGATCGAACGGGGCGAGCATGCGATGATGGCAGTGGACGGGATATATCCCGATCCGGCGCCGGGACGTGTGCGGGCGGGGCCTGAGGTGGACCTTGGCGAGGCGGTGCTGACGGGTGAAATCCTCGATGCGAAATGCTGGTTCGGGGCGATGCGGCCCGGGCATGGAAATACGCACAAGGCCTGCGCGGCGCTGTGTGCGCGGGGCGGGTTGCCGCTCGCGTTTGCCGAGACGGGGCGGTGCACGGAGGGCAAGGCGGCGCTGTTGTTCCTGAACGCGCGGGGCAAGGCTTTCGGGCCGGAGATCATTCCGCTCGTTGCCGATCCGGTGATGATCCGGGGACGGATCGTCGAGGTGGCGGGGCTGCGGCAGGTGCGCGCGCGGTTCGAGGATGTGGTGCGGCTGTAGGACGCTCAGAATACCTCTCGTCCGCTCTCGGTCGCTGCCGTTCTGCATCTGTTTCCTTCTCGTTTGGTCTCGTCCTTTTCTCAAAGATTCTCACTCTTTAACGCTTGTTCTCGCGCTTGAAGGGCGCGGGCCCCGTGTTTGCAGGGCATCGGGCGGGGAAGGCTGAAATATCGGCAAAAAATACAGGTGAGAGGGCGCTGGGCTGATCGGCCCGGCGTTCAGTCGGGGCATTTTTTCGGGCGGAGGGGCGGTTTCATGCCGCGATGATACACCCGGTACGGAGGGTGTAGGGTAAGGTTGGGCAAGTATTCCAGAACGCGTTGATTTTACTGGGGCGGGGCGGACGCAGATGTAGGCATAGTGGATATGTCGTGCCTGTTTCTGCTGGCCCTGTTCAGCGGCGTTTAAGCAGTTCCTGCTATTTCGGGCGCAGTTCATACAATTGCGGGTCGTGGCGGCATGGATATCGGCGCTATCATCGAACGGGTCTATCTGCTGACGATTGGCAGTTCGGTCTTCGTAGGCCTGATGGGGTTCGCGCTCTACCGCCATAGCTGGCGGTGGCGGCATCTGGCGGTTCGCAATGGCGCGCTGGACACAGACAGGCCGGACCGGGAGCACTGGACCAACCTTGTGCTGGACGGCGGCCATATTGGCTGGAACAGCTATGGGGGCGTGACGTTCATCGGCGTCAATGCGCGCGGCGTGACGCTTCGCCTGCTTCCACCTTTCTCGATTTTCCATCGCCCGCTCTTCTTCCGGTTTGATCAGGTGGTTATCGCGCCGACCCGCTGGCTGTTCCAGGATGCCTACGAAATCCAGCTTCCGGACTCCTCTGGAATCCGGATCGTGATCAACGGCGCCGCTGTACGCTGGATCGAGCAGAATGGCGGGCCGGCTGTTCGATCAGGGCACGCCGGCGCGCAAGCGGCGTGACGGGGAAACATTGTGCGAGGCAAGTCATGACACGGCGCCGAACTCAGCTGATCGCCCTTGCTGGCCTTGTGGGGCTGGCTGCGTGCGGCGGCGCGAACGGGCCGGGTGCGCCCGATGATCCTCTGCGTACGGAGTTCCTGGCGCTTTGCCAGGGCAGCCCGGATCAGGTGCGGATCGAAACCCAGTCTCAGGGGCGCGTCAAGACGGCGGACTATTGCGCCTGCGTTTATGACGACACGGTGCGCGGGCTATCGGACGCGGAAGCGAAAGTGGCAGCATTCTACCTGATGTCGCAAGTCGGCGCCTCTCAGGCCGACCTTCAGAAATTCAGGGACATGGACCTTAACGGGATGGTTGCGGCGTCCGAGGCGATCGGCAAGGCGGCGAAACGGTGTCCGTCCGGCTGACGCGCCCGGGCGTCTGTCCGGTTCAGATATCCAGCGTTTCCACGAACGCGGCGTTGTCCTGGATGAACTTGAAGCGGAGTTCGGCTTTCTTGCCCATCAGGGTGTTGATCAGGTCGGCCGGTTTCATTTCGGTGAGTTCGTCCATCGAGTCCGGCAGCGTGACGCGCGCGAGGACGCGGCTGGCCGGGTTCATGGTGGTCTCTTTCAGCTGGGCGGGGTTCATCTCGCCGAGACCCTTGAAGCGGGTCAGGTCGATCTTCTGGTTGCCCTTGAAGTGTTCCTTCATGATCCGTGCACGGTCTTCATCGTCCATCGCGTAGTGGATGTTACCCTTGTTCGCGAGCTTGTAGAGCGGCGGCTGGGCGAGGTAGAGGCGGCCGCCTTCGATCAGGCCGGGGGTGAGGCGGTAGAAGAAGGTAATCAGCAGGGCCGCGATGTGCGCGCCGTCGACGTCGGCGTCGGTCATGATGATGATGCGCTCATAGCGCAGGTCATCAAGATTGAACTTGCGGCCAAGCTCCGTGCCCAGAGCAAGGGAGAGGTCTGAGAGTTCCTGGTTGCCCATCAGCTTGTCGTCTGAGGCGCTCTCGACGTTCAGGATCTTGCCGCGCAGGGGAAGGATGGCCTGCGTCTCGCGGTTGCGGGCCTGCTTGGCGGAGCCGCCGGCCGAGTCGCCTTCGACGAGGAAGAGTTCGGTGCCTTCCGGGCCCTTGGCCGAGCAGTCGGCGAGCTTGCCGGGGAGGCGGAGTTTCTTGGTGGCCGACTTGCGGCTGATCTCTTTCGCCTTGCGGCGCTTGGCGCGCTCGTCGGCGCGGTCGATCGCCCAAGAGAGGAGTTTGTTGGCTTCCTTCGGCGACTGGGCGAGCCAGTGGTCGAAGTGGTCGCGCACGGCGGCTTCGACGAGGCGGAAGGCGTGCGTGGAGGAGAGCTTGTCTTTCGTCTGGCCGACGAATTCCGGGCCACGGATGAAGACCGAGAGCAGGAAGCCTGAATGGCCCATCACGTCTTCGGCGGTGATCTCGGCGGCTTTCTTGTTGCCGGTCAGCTCGCCGAAATTGCGCAGACCCTTGGTGATGGCCGAGCGGAAGCCGGCCTCGTGGGTGCCGCCTTCAGGGGTCGGGATGGTGTTACAGTAGGAGCGGGCGAAGCCGTCCTGCTCGCCGAAGCCGGCCTGCGTCCAGGCGATGGCCCATTCGCACCTGCCGTCATGGCCCATGTCGACGAGGCCGGTGAAGGGCTGCTCGGTGATGGTCGCCTTGTCAGCGAAGACTTCGCCGAGCTGGTCGGCGAGGCCGTTGGGATAGGAGAGAACCGCGTCGGCGGGGATTTTCGAGTCTTCGGGCAGCAGGTCTGTGTCGCAGGACCAGCGCACTTCGACGCCCCGGAAGAGGTAGGCCTTGGAGCGGGCCATGCCGAACAGGCGGGCGGGGCGCCAGCGCAGCTTGTCGCCAAAAATCTGCGGGTCCGGCTTGAAGCGCACCGAGGTGCCGCGCCGGTTGGGCGTGGTGCCGACCTTGGCGAGCTTGCCCATCGGGGCGCCGCGCGAGAATTCCTGGCGGTAGACGGTGCGGTCACGGGCGACTTCGACTTCGACATGTTCGGACAGCGCGTTGACGACCGAGATGCCGACGCCGTGCAGGCCGCCGGCGGTGGAATAGGCCTTGTCCGAGAATTTGCCGCCCGAGTGGAGCGTGGTCATGATGACTTCGAGGGCTGATTTCTTGGGGAATTTCGGGTGGGGGTCGACCGGGATGCCGCGGCCATTGTCGGTGACGGTCAGGTAGCCGTCATTGGTCAGCTTGATCTCGATACGGTTGGCATAGCCGGCGACGGCTTCGTCCATGGCGTTGTCGAGGACTTCGGCGAAGAGGTGGTGGTAGGCGCGCTCGTCGGTGCCGCCGATATACATGCCGGGGCGCTTGCGGACGGGCTCGAGGCCTTCGAGGACTTCGATGTCCTTGGCGGAGTAGGCGGCGGAATGGGAGAGGAGGTCGTCCATCGGCTTCAATTGCTTGGCGGCGGCCATTCTGGTCTCCAATTCGGTCTTTTCGGTATCGGCTTATCAAGGCCCGCGCCGCTTAATACGCCGTTAACCTCGGGGATTGGGGGTAGCGTCTGGCGGGGGATTCGGGAAGGGCGGATGGCAGGGCTGATCGCAGCGGCAGCGTATGCCTCGCCCCCCACCCTAACCCTCCCCAAAATGGGGAGGGGACATGTCACTTGCGGCCTATCGGTAAGCTCTCCCCACAGGCTGACCTGCCCCCTCCCCATTTTGGGGAGGGTTGGGGTGGGGCAGGCTGGACGTGGCCCCATAGTTCTTTTCACACCTTTGTTGAGCAGCGATCCTGTTGAAGGGGGGCTTAACGGTTTCCACATCCTTCGCATCGCCCGATAATCGCCCCATATGGTGGTCTAGGGTTTCCGGGCTGCTGCCATGCGGGGCCCACGTAAAGGAGGCATTCAAATGCCAAGATCGAAGACAGTGCCGGTGTTGCCGCTGAGGGACATCGTTGTTTTCCCGGACATGGTCGCGCCGCTGTTCGTCGGCCGGGACAAGTCCGTGCGGGCCCTTGAAATGATTGAGGAGTCCGAGAACGAGATCATGCTGGTGGCCCAGCGCGATGCGTCCATCGACAATCCGAATTCCGGCGACCTGCATGCCGTCGGGACACTTGCGACCATTTTGCAACTGCTGAAACTGCCGGACGGCACCGTGAAGGTGCTGGTCGAAGGCAAGTCGCGGGCGAAACTGGTCGAGCTGCATGACCGCGGCGAGTATTTCGAGGCGGCGGTCGAGACGATTGCCGAGGGCGATACGGTTGGCGGCGATGTCACCGCGCTGATGCGCGCCGTGCAGGAACAGTTCGAGAGCTACGTGAAGCTGAACCGCAAGATCCCGCCGGAAGCGGTGTCCTCGATCGGGCAGATGACGGAGCCCGGCCGGCTGGCTGACCAGGTGGCGTCGAACCTGTCGGTGAAACTGTCCGACAAGCAGGAACTGCTGGAGATGCCGGACGCCAAGGACCGGCTGGAGAAGGTCTTCGCGCTGATGGAAGGCGAGATGGGCATGCTCCAGATGGAGCGGAAGATCAAAAACCGCGTCAAGCGGCAGATGGAAAAGACCCAGCGCGAGTATTACCTGAACGAGCAGATGAAGGCGATCCAGCGCGAGTTGGGCGACGCGGGCGGCGAAGGCGGCGAGCGCGACGAGATGGCCGAGCTCGAGCAGAAGATTGCCGATGCGCCGCTGTCGCAGGAGGCCCGTACCAAGGCCGAGGCGGAGATGAAGAAGCTGCGCCAGATGTCGCCGATGTCGGCGGAATCGACCGTGGTGCGCAACTATCTCGACTGGCTGCTGGCGCTGCCCTGGGGCAAGCGCAAGGAGATCGTCACCGATCTGCGCAAGGCCGAGAAACAGCTCGACGATGACCATTACGGCCTCGAGAAGGTCAAGGAACGTATCCTTGAATACCTTGCCGTGCAGAAACGCACCGGCAAGCTGAAGGGGCCGATCCTCTGCCTCGTCGGCCCTCCGGGTGTCGGCAAGACCTCGCTCGGAAAGTCCATCGCGGAAGCGACGGGGCGTGATTTCGTGCGCGTGTCGCTCGGCGGCGTGCGTGACGAGAGCGAGATCCGCGGACACCGGCGCACCTATATCGGCTCGATGCCGGGACGGGTGATCCAGAGCCTCAAGAAGGTAAAGAGCGGCAACCCGCTGTTCCTGCTCGACGAGATCGACAAGATGGGCATGGACCACCGGGGCGACCCGGCCTCGGCCCTGCTCGAGGTACTCGACCCCGAGCAGAACTCGACGTTCAACGACCACTACCTGGAAGTCGACTATGATCTCTCGGACGTGATGTTCGTGACGACGGCGAACTCGCTGAACATGCCGCAGCCCCTGCTCGACCGGATGGAGATCATCCGGATTGCGGGGTACACGGAGGATGAGAAACTCGAGATCACCAAGCGCCACCTGATCCCTCAGGTGCGCGAGGATCACGGCCTCAAGGCTGAAGAGTGGATCGTCACCGACGGCGCGGTGCGCGACCTGATCCGCTACTATTCGCGGGAAGCGGGCGTGCGCTCGCTGAAGCGGGAGATTGCGCGTCTTGCCCGCAAGGCGGTGCGCCACCTCGCGCTCAACGAGGGCGGCAGCCTGACGATCGACGAAGGCAATCTTGCGACCTTCGCGGGCGTGCGCAAGCATCGCTACGGCCTTGCCGACGAGACCGATCAGGTGGGCGCCGTTACCGGTCTCGCCTGGACGGAAGTCGGCGGCGACCTCCTCACCATCGAGGCGGTGAAGATGCCGGGGCGCGGCAACATGAAGGTCACGGGTAACCTCCGGGACGTCATGAAGGAGTCGATCCAGGCGGCGAGCTCGCTCGTCCGTGCACGGTCGGTCTCTCTCGGCATCAAGCCGACGGCGTTCAATACGACGGATATCCACGTACACGTGCCGGATGGCGCGACGCCCAAGGATGGCCCGAGTGCCGGCGCCGCGATGACGACGGCCATCGTGTCGCTGCTCACCGGCATTCCGGTGAACCGCGAAGTGGCGATGACCGGCGAGATCAGCCTGCGTGGCCGGGTGCTGCCGATTGGCGGCCTCAAGGAGAAACTGCTCGCGGCCCTGCGCGGCGGCATCAAGACGGTGCTGATCCCGAAGGAGAACGAGAAGGATCTCGAGGAGATCCCGGAAAACGTGAAGACGCAGATGAAGATCATCCCCGTCTCGGACATCCAGGAAGTGCTGAAGCTCGCGCTGACGCGTCCGGTGGTGCCCATCGAATGGTCGGACGCCGATGAGGCGGCGCTGCAGCAGAGCCTCTCCGGCGGCCCGGCAAAACCGGCCGACGACACGGACACGATCCGCGCGCACTGAGCGGGCATTGAACGATTATGGAAAGGCCCGCTTCGGCGGGCCTTTTTGTTTGGGGCGGGGCAGCCGAGGTGCAACGCACTTGCCAATCGGGCGCGCCCCCGGCAAAGAGGCGGCATGCCAATTGGGGGCGATTAGCTCAGTTGGTAGAGCGCCTGCTTTACACGCAGGATGTCGGCGGTTCGAGCCCGTCATCGCCCACCATTTTCCGACCAGGGTCAGCCGGGCATGCAGGCGCGCACGCCGGTGACGGGCAGGACGGTTTCCCAGCCTTCGGCGTCGCGGAACTGGATGTTGCCGCTGCCGACGCGCTGGCCGCCTTCGAGGGGCTTGCCGGGTTCGATGGAGACGGTGACCTTCACCTTCGAGGCGAGGTCTTCGAACGTCATCCGCGACAGGAACTGGCCGAAGACATCGCCGCCGGCGGAGGTCATCGGCATCGAGGTGGGCTTGTCGCCGATCAGCACCAGCGCGTCACCGGACGAGCCCTTGGTGAAGAAGACGAACTGGCGCGGCGCCGACATGCTCCACAGGAACAGGCCGCACTCGCCCGGCGCGAGGCGCTGGGGCGGCAGGCCGTCGGCGGGGACCGTGCTGATCGCGGGGGCGGATGCGGCGGCTTTCGCGGCCTCCTGCTCCGGCGAGCTGGCGCAGGCGGCGAGCGCGCAGAGGGCGGCGGCGAGGAACAGGGGCTTCATCATGTGGGACCACTCCGGTCTGAGGTCGAGAACGAGTATACCCATTCGCGCCCGTCCGGCGCAAACCCGGCGATGGGAAGCGCGAAGGCGAGGTCGCGCGGGATGAGGCCGGAGACGCGGGCATCAAACCGGCCGGGCTGCTGCGGCGCGAGGCGCAGCTCGGCGCGGAAACGGGTGCCTGAGGTGTTTTCCGATTCCAGCGGGATCACCAGCGCTGTGCCCTCGCATCTCAGCTCGCCCTGCATGGGCGACCAGCCGGCGCCGAGAATTTCCTGGTTGCGCTCGAGCACGTCGCTGCGGGCGGTGCCGCTGGCGGAGAGGCAGCCATCGCGGTCGAAGCGGATGGCCTCTCCCTCAAGCTGGACGCGGCCGCCGGACTGGCGGATCCAGAGGGCGGCCTGTTCGAGGCGAACGAGATCAAGATCGAGGGCGAAGTCGCGCGCAGCGAGACTGCCGCCGGCGCCGACGGAGAGGTCGCCTGTGCCGCTTCCGTGCTCGCCCTGCCAATCGACCGTGTACTGAAGGCGTCCGGCCAGAACGGCGGCGGGCGCAAGTTTCAGGTCCGCGTCGCCGTAGCGCTCGCCGCCGACCGCGAGGCCGGTGAGGCGTCCGTCGAGGACCGTGCCTTCGGCGCGCGACCAGCCGAGACCGTGCGCCTCGACGCCGGCAAACTTCAGCGCGGCGCTGAGCGGGGCAAACACGGCGAGGCCGATCAGCACGCCGACGAGGAGCAGCGCGAGGAGAATGAGCCGGTTCATGGCGCGGGCGGCGCGGAGAAGACGACGACCGCGTCCACCTGGCCGGGCTGAGCGGCGGTGATCTGTGCGGACTGGACGGTGATCCCGAGCCCGGTTTCGGACTCTTCAATCCACTGGAACACAGCGCTGGGGTCAGCGGCCTTGAAGGCGAAGCGGAGTTCGGAGGCGGACGTCAGTTGCGGATCGGCGATGAGGCCGGAGCGGGCGGCCCAGTCGGCGGCGAGGGCGGGCGCGTCCTGCGGGCTGGCCGGCGGGGCGGCCTGCGTGATGCCAGCGTCGCGCAGCCGTTCGAGGCGGACGAGGGTGCGCCCGGATTCGGCGAGGGCCTCTTCAGCGGCGGTGTGCCGGGCCAGCGACGGGATGAGCACGCCCTGCACGATGACCGCGATCACGAGGACGAAGGCGGCGGCGAGCAGCAGGAGCTGCTCGCGAGGCGCGCGTTGGTCCCACCAGGTTTTCATGGCGCGGCCCTCACGATGAGACTGGCTTCGACGCCGGTTGGAAGGTCAGCGACCGATTCTGTTTCGGCCAGGAAGCCGGACGATTCGAGGCGCGACCGGAAGGCGGATTCTTCGGCGCGGGTTGAGAATTGTATCCGGGTACGGAGGGCCGCTTCGCTGCCGGTATAGGTAAGGCTGATGACGCGGACGGAGGGGCTGTCCGGCAAGGCGCCGTAGAGGGCGGCGGAGAGGGGGCGGAAGCCGGCGGGCGCGCCGCCGACGAACTGGGCGGACAGGCGGCGGACATCGGCGCCGATGTCGGCGGGCTCCGGCGCGCCGGAGAACTGGGCGCGGTAGGCGGCGCGGGCAGCGGCCTCGTTGCGGGCGGCGGCCTGCTGCAGGCCGTTTGTCTCGAGCCAGACGCTGGCGAGACAGAGACCGGCCGCGGCGAGGGCGAGCGCGCCCGCGAAGAGCCAGCGGCCGAGGCCCTTGCCGGCACGGCGGCGGGCTGCGTCGCCGTCTGCGCCTTCGAGCGCGATGCCGGGAGTATTGGTTTGCAGGGGGATCAGGGTTTCCAGGGCATTGGCCGACGTGCGGCGCGCGTTGCCGAGGCCGCAGGCGCAGATCAGTTCACGGAGGGCTTCGTCCGGCCAGGCGGGGTCGGCGGCGACGGCGCTGCCATCATTGCTGAGCAGCAGCCGGTCGCCGAAATCCAGCAGGGCGCCTTGCGGCAGCCTGAGGCTGTTTTCCGGGATGATTGTGGCATGGTCCAGGTTCAGGCCCGCGAGTGCATTGGTCCAGGCGCGCATCAGGCGGCGGTCGACGATGTAGACATCGCGCGCCGCCTCCGTCTTGCCCTTAGGGCCGAGGGTCAGATGGACGTCTTCGACGGGTTGGGCGAGATCGTCCTCCACCGCGTAAAGCGCCGTCTTGCGAGCTTCGGATTCCGATTTCGCCGCGACCGGCACGCGGAACTTCGCGACGCAAAGGGCGGGGGCGAAAGCAATCGCCTTGGTGCCGGCATTCGCGGCGGCGCGGCCCAGCGGCACGTGTTCGATCTCGCCGCCGCGCCAGCGCGCGAGCCGAAGCGGGCCGTCCGGGATAGAGGGCAGTTCGATGAAGAGGTCCGCTTTCATCCGGCGTCTCCGAACGAGCGCCAGACGATCCGCGGCGCGCCGTCTGAGCCGGCGTGCAGGATGAAACGGAACGGCCAGCGGCCGGCGTCGAGTTCGACGCTGCCCTCGCCCGTGAAGTATTCGCCGCGCACCGCGAGGGGCAATTCGTCGAAAACCTGCGCGTAGGCCTGCCGGCCCTGGGCGAATTCGGCCACGTCCTGAACGCTGTTCCAACCGCTGGCGGGGCGCGCCTCGATGAAGCGGCGCGCGTCGGCGGCGGACAGGGCGCCGCGCGTTGCAGCGCGGAGGACGCTGGCATTTTCGGCCGTCAGCGCGTTGACGTTGACGCGCAGACCGTCCGTCAGCGGAACAGTGCAGGTGAAGGGTGAGATCGCCTGAATGAGCTCGGGCGTGTAGCCGGGCACCGGGGCGAGCTCTGCCGGGCTGCGGAGGGGCTGGCCGACCGTGCGCGTGCCGCTGGAACTTGCCAGATAGGCGGCATCTTCGCCGCCGCCGGGTTGCGCGATCTGGTCGGCATCGATCCAGTCCCCGAGCGTTGCAGCAAGGGAGGCCGCGTCGCTGAGCGGCACGCCGATGTCTTCGAGGAGGACCGCTAAGGCGGCGGCGTCCGGAGCCCGGAGGGCCTCGTCGGGGTTTGCCAGGGCGTTGAGATTGAGGCAGGGGGGAAGTTCCCTCAGTGTCAGGATGATCTGGCCGCTCTCGACCGGCAGAACGAGGGTCTGCTCCCGGCCCGTGTCGCCGCTGCTGGCGGGCAGGCTGCTGGCGGCGACGAGATCAGCGGCGCCTGCGAGCGCGGCCGCCTCGGCTGAGCGCGCAGCCCAGAGGGCGGAGGTGCGGCGGGCGCTGAGTTTCTGCAGATCGGTCTGCCGGGCGATGGCTTCGGTGGCCATCAGCGCGGCGACCGACAGCGTGGCGACGATCAGTAGGATCGAGAGGAGGGCGGCGCCGGCCTGTCTGCTTTGCGGGATCATGCGCCGGCTCCGATCAGGTAGCGGGCCGTCAGCGTGTCGTCCGGGGCGAAGGTGAAGGTCAGCTCGACCTTCTGGGGGGCGGGGTCGTCGCCAGTGCCCGAGACGCGCCAGTCGTCCTGCCAGGTTTCGGCGCGGCCGAAGCGGGCCTCGACGGACTGGAGGCCGGTCAGCAGGACTTCCTCCACCATGGGGGTCGCCGGAACGGGGTCCGGCGCGGCCCAGGACCGGCGGATCAGCGCGCCGTTCGAGAACAGGTATTCCACCCGCTGCAGGTCGCTGCGGGGCTCGCCGAGGGGATTGTCCCATCCGTTCCGTACAAAGACCATCAGGCGGCCATCATGACGGGGCGGATGGCCGGAGAAGGCGAGGGGGCCTTCGGACGCGGCGGCGTCCTCGCTGGAGCGGCCGGTATAGGCGGCGAGGTCTGCCGAGAGGATGCCGAGGGCGATGGACATTTCGGAGGCGGCGACGCCGCGCATCTCGACGGCGCGGGCGCCGCGGAGTGACTGGTTCGTCATCACCGCGCCGGCGGTCGCCATCAGGGCGATGACGAACAGGGCGACCAGCGTTTCGATGAGCGTGGCGCCGGCTTGGGAATTGCGGGGGGCGCTCATGAGCGATCGCCTTGGGCGGTCAGCAGCGAGAGGCGCGCGAGGACGGCGGGGCTGGAGGCTTCCGTCACTTCGATCCGGACACTGTACAGTCCCGGGCGCGGCGTCGGCTCGATGGTGCGCGTCCATTTGAATTCGCGGCCGCGCTGGACATCCTCGCCTTCGGCCACGAGGCCGGGCGCGGCGGGCGCGCCGGTGACGGTATCGACCGCCACATTCTCGGCGACGGTGCGGGCGAGGAGGCGCAGGTCAAGTTCGCTGCTGATGCGCACTGACTGGGTGTTGAGCGAGAGGAGCCCCATCGCGGCGATGGAGAAGACCGACAGGGCAACCATGGTTTCGAGAAGGGAGAAGCCGCGCGTGTTCACGGGGCGGTCACCGTTCTGGCCGGCAGGGTGACGGGCCATTCGCGGTTCTGGGCGCGCAGGATGACCGGATCGATCGCCGAGTGGCCGAGCGGGTCGAAGACGAGCTGGGGCGTTTGAATTTCGCCGCGCTCCAAGGGGGAGAGGGGTGACTGGATTTCGACGCCCCGGCTGAGGGCGTGGCGGCTGCGGGGCAGGGCGGACCAGTCGCCGCCGGCCCAGACCATGCCGGTATAGCCGGTCTCGTCGAGCAGGAGGCCGGTCGGCTTGCCGGAGATGCGGGCGCGGCCTTCGAGCTGCGCCAGCGTGTGCGAGAGTTTCTCGCCGTCACTGCGAAGGGGATCGGCGGGGCGGGCCGTGGCGACGATCAGGACCGCTGCGAGGGCGGAAATCGACAGCGTGACCAGCACTTCCACCAGCGACAGGCCGGCCTCGCCCGGCCGGCGGGGCGCCGGCGGGGAGGCTTGGCTTGAGAGCGGGCGGGGCGCGGGCATGGCGCGGCCTAGTCCCAGTTGCCGATGTCTGCGTCCGGACCTTCGCCGCCCGGCTGGCCATCGGCGCCGAAGGAGAAGAGATCGTAGCGGCCGCCGGAGCGGGTGCCGGGCATCTGGTACTGGTAGGGGTTGCCCCAGGGATCCATCTGTATACGGCGCACATAGCCGCCCTGACGGTAAAGCGCGGCGTCGACGCCCGGAGGCGGGGCGGACAGGGCGGCGAGGCCTTCGGCGGCGTTGGGGTAGGTGTAGAGGTCAAGGCTGTACTGCTCGAGCGCGCTTTCGAGGCTCGCGATGTCGGAGCGGGCTTTCGAGATGCGCGAGCGGTCGCCGACCGGCGCGACGTTGACGATGATCAGGGTCGCCAGAAGACCCATGATGAAGACGACCACCATCAGTTCGACGAGGGAGAAGCCGGCCTCGCGAGCGCGGCGTTTCTGGGTGAGGTGTTGGGGTTGGGGCATGTGTTCCTCCGTCAACCGAGGGCAAGGGTGTTGAGTTGCATGATGGGCAGCATGATCGACAGCACGATCGTGCCGACAATGCCGCCCAGGATCACGATGATGGCCGGCTCCAGCAGGCTGAGCAGAGTGCGGGTGGTGGCCTCGAATTCGCTTTCGAGAAAGTCGGCGGCGCGGTTCATCATCGCGGGCACATCGCGTGCCGCTTCGCCGCTCTGCACCATGTGGGTGAGGAGCGGCGGGAAGACCTTTGTCGCACGCATGGCGGAGGAGAGCGTGCCGCCCTGCTGCACCTGTTCGATGATCGCGGTCGCGGCGTCGCGGAACACGGCATTGCTCATGGCGCCGCGCGCGGCGGCGAGGGCTTCGATGACGGTGGCGCCGGAGCCGGCGAGCGTGGCGTGGACCCGCGCGAACTGGGCGGCGGAGAGGGTCTGGATCAGGGGGCCGATCAGCGGAAAGCCGAGCAGGAAGGCGTCGAGGGATTTACGGAACGCGGGGCTTTTCATCGCCTGCGAGAAGACCGCAACGCCGGCGAAGATGCACAGGGCGAGGAGCCAGCCCCAGCTGCGGGCGAAATCCGAGGCGCCGATCACGATCTGCGTGAGAAGCGGCAGTTCGGTGGTGCCGAGCATCGCGAACTGTTCGACGAGCTTGGGCACGACGAAGACCATCAGGGCCGTGACCATCAGCAGGGCCATCACGCCGAGCACGGCGGGATAGACCAGCGCGGCCCGCGCGGTCGAGGCCATCTTGTAGGTGCGTTCCAGATTGGTCGCGAGCTGGTCGAGCACGGCGGGCAGCTTGCCGGAAGACTCGCCGGCCGAGACAACCGAGCGGTAAAGCGCAGGGAAGGCCGAAGGCGCCGAGCGGAGGGAGTCGGCGAGGGTGACGCCTTCCATGACCTGCGCGCGGACACCGAGGATCAGGGCTTTGACGGACGCCGCGCTGCCATCGGCGGCGGCGGCGGTCAGGGCCTGCTCCACAGTCATGCCGGACTGCAGCAGGACAGCCATCTGGCGGGTGAAGAGCGTGCGCTGCTTGTGCGACAGGCGGCCCCGCAGGCGCGCGCCGCGTGACTTAGACTGGCCGGATTCCTCGACCTCGACGGGCGTCAGCTGGCGGGCGCGCAGTTCGCGCCGGGCGGAGCGCGGATTGTCCGCCGAGATCACACCGCTGGTGCGCCGGCCATCGGCGGTCAGGGCCTTGTAATCATACGCCGCCATGGGACCAGACCTCCCTGCGGCAGACATGCAGGAGTTCGTCAGGGCTCGTCTCGCCGCTCAGGACATGGCGCATGCCGTTGCTGAACAACATATCAGCGCTCGCAAAGGCGACGCGCTCGATCTCGTCTTCGCTGGCCTTGTCATGAATCAGCCGTTTGATGGCCGGATTGATGACGAGGAGTTCGTACGCGCCGAGGCGGCCGGAATAACCCGTGCGGCCGCAGGCATCGCAGCTGCCGGACTGGTAGAGCGTTCCGGAAAAGTCCGCAGGCAGACCAATCCGGGCGGCGTAGGCCGCATCCGGATGGAACGGCGTCTTGCAGTGCGGGCAGAGCCGGCGCAGCAGGCGCTGGGCGAGTACGGCGCGCAGGGTGGAGGCGAGCAGGAAGCTCTCGATACCCATGTCGCGCAGACGCGTGATCGCGCCGGCGGAACTGTTGGTGTGGACCGTGGAGAGGGCGAGGCGGCCGGTCAGCGCGAATTCGAGCGCGACTTCTGCGGTTTCGGCGTCGCGGATCTCGCCGACCATGACGATGTTCGGGTCGTTGCGCAGGATGGAGCGGAGCGTGGCGGCGAAGGTGAGGCCGACCTTGTGATCCATTGGCGTTTGACTGATGCCGTCGAGACCATATTCGACCGGGTCTTCCAGGGTCATGATGTTGACGCGGCCGGTGTTCAGCATGGCAAGCGCCGAGTAGAGCGTGGTGGTCTTGCCGGACCCCGTGGGGCCGGTGACGAGGATCACGCCGTTCGGCTCGGCGATGACCGCACGGAACCGGTCCAGCGTGGCGGGGTCCATGCCGAGACCGTCGAGACCGACGAGCGCCTGGCGGGTGTCGAGGATTCGCAGCGCGACGCGTTCGCCGTAGCGTGTCGGCAGGGTCGCGACGCGCACGTCGAGGGCGCGGCCGCCGAGCGACAGCGAGACGCGGCCGTCCTGCGGCATGCGTTTCTCGGAGATGTCCAGACGGCTCATCACCTTGATCCGGGACACGAGCGGCGCGGCGATGCGGCGCGAGGCGACGAGAACTTCCTGGAGTTCGCCGTCGATCCGGTAACGGATGGAGAGCTTTTCCTCGAAGGGGTCGATGTGGATGTCGGAGGCGCGGCGCTTTATGGCGTCCTGAAGGAGGCCGTTGATGAGCCGCACAATGGGCGCGTCGCCGTCGCCGGCGAGCAGGTCTTCCGTCTGCGGAATACCGTCGAACAGGGTTTCAAGGTTTTCCTGTTTCTGGGCGGCTGCCGCGGCGGTGCCATCGAGCGCGCCGCCGCCGAAGCCTTCGGACAGCAGTTTTTCAAAGGCGATGGCGGAATGCGCTTCCAGCTGGAAGGAGATGCCCAGCACGCGGCGCACTTCGGGAAGGGCGAGCACATCTGCGCCTTCGCGGACGGCGACCGTCACCGGCACCCGGCCCGGGATGACGGCGAACCCCTTGTCCTTGGCGAAAGCGTAGTGAACCTGCGGCCGCATGCGCGATCACCTCGCCGGATCGGCTGCCGACCCCATCGGCCCGCTGCCGCCCAGGACTTCCGTCACATAGCGGTCGATGGAGTTTTCCGGCCGAATGCCGCGCATCAGCTCTTCGCCGCGCACGTAAAGATACTTCTGCTCGGTCGCCGACTTCGCGTCTTCCTTGTTGCGCACGATGGTGGGGCGGATGAAGACCATGAGGTTGGTCCGCGTCGTCGCCTTGCCATTGGACCGGAACAGGCGGCCGGCAATCGGGATGTCGCCGAGCAGCGGAACCTTCGACTGGCGGACCGTGTCCGTCTGTTCGACGAGGCCGCCGAGCACGATGATCTCGCCGTCATCGGCGAGCACACTGGCGGTGATCTCGCGCTTGTCGAGGATGAAGTCAGGCGTCAGCGTGCCGATGCTGCCGGAGATGCTGGAGACTTCCTGGCGGATGTCGAGGCGGACCGTGTCATTCTCGCCAATGCGGGGCGTGACTTCGAGCTGGATGCCGACATCCTGGCGCTCGACAGTGCGGAAGGGATTCGAGTTGGCCTGGTCTAGGACCTGGCCGGTGGTGATCGGGACTTCCTGGCCGACGATGAGGGCCGAGGTCGCGTTGTTCAAGGTCATCCCGAAGGGTGTCGACAGGATGCGGGAATTGCTGTCCTTCTCGACCGCGTTGAGGATGACGCCAAAAAGGTTGTCACCGGATTGTCCGCCGAAACCGAGCGTCAGGCCGGCGGTTCCGGTGAGGGAGCTGATGGCCGAGTCGCGCAGCGGGTTGGCCTTCGTGAGGTCCTCGAAACCATCCGTGAGCAGAGCGCCTGTCAGGGCGAGCAGGTTGGGCGCGGAGCCGGAGAAGTTGGTCGATGCGAAGGGGACATTGCTGCTGCCGGTGCCGGAGAGCAGGAATTGCAGCCCCAGCTCCTTCGTCATGTCGTCCGACATTTCCACGATGATGGCTTCGACCATCACCTGGGGGCGGCGCACATCAAGGGCGGAGATGACCTTTTCCATCGCGACCAGCGTTTCCGCATTGCCGCTGATGATCAGGGAGTTGGTCGCCGGATGGTGCGAAATGGTTTGTGCGGGGACGGACGTATCGGACGGCGCGCGCTGGGCCGCAACGCTGAGGCCGACGCGCTCGAGGATCGGGACGATCTCGCCGGCATCGGCATAGTTGAGCGGAATGATGCGGATATTGTCGCGCTGCGGCTCGGTCGTGTCGAGCTGCATGGCCACCTGGCGCGCCCGGGCGACCGAGGCGGGGTCACCGCGCAGAAGGACGGCGTTGCTGGTTTCGGAGGCTACGGCCGTGAAGCGCCGGGCGCCGCCGGCCTGGCCTTGCGCGCCGGACGCGGCGTCGCCCTGAAGGCGGTTCAGGACCGCTTCCATCTCGAGGGCGGGGACATTGCGAAGGGCCACCGTTTCGGTGACCGACGGATCCTTGTCGATCGCCTCGATCATCCGGCGCACGCGCTGCAGGTTCGAGGCATAGTCGACGACCACAAGCGTGTTCGTGTTGGCGTTCGCGGCGATCTGCCCCTGGCTGTCGAGCACCGGCTTGATCTGCTGCGCGACATCCATCGCGTTGACGTAGTCGAGCTTGATGATCTCGGTCACGAAGGCGTTGGCGCCCTGGCCGGAGATCGGCGCTTCGGTGGCGGCGATGGATTCCGGCACGATGCGGTAGGTGTCGCGGCCGGCGGGGATGGCGGCGAAACCCTGGACGCGGAGGGTGGTGAGGAAGACCTGGAAGAGGTCTTCCGTGCTCATCGGCGTCTGGGAGACGACGGAGACGCGGACCTTGCGCACATCAGGGTGGGTGATGAACGTGTAGCCCGTCAGCATCGAGACATCGGCGATGAGCGTGTTGAGTTCGACGTCGTCAAGCTTCAGGACGTGCTTGTCTTCGCTGGGGGCGGGGGCCTGCGCGGTTGCGATCTGCGCAGCCGAGAGCGCTGCGGCGGCAGCCAGAAGTATGTGTCTGGTCATTGGGAAAGGTTGGCGCCGGGAGCAACGCGCAGGCGCACGATGGCGCCCTGACGGACAATATCCAGGGCGACGTCTGAACTGCTGGAGACGGACTGGTTGATCTGGTCGGGCCGCAGGCCCTCGACGGCCTGGCCGTTGATGCGGAGTATGAGATCGCCCGATTTCAGGCCGGCGGCTTCGAAGGCGCCGGCGCCGCGCGGCTCAAGCCGGTAGCCCGAAACTTCACCGCTGCGGAATTCCGGTGTCATCGCAGTATCAGCGGCGAGAGCGGCTGGCGTGAGATCGACCACTGGCGCCGCCGTCTCCGAAGCGTAGACACGGGCTTCGGCAGGCGCGGGCTGCGCAGTGTCCTGCACGAAGGGCGCTGTGCGGTAAGGATAGAGGCTGAGCGATTCGATGGAGCCGTTGCGGCTGAGGTGGATCGCGTCAGACGTGACGTTCACGAGCAGGATGCCGGGCATCACTTCATCGCCGGGCACGAAACGTTTCTGCGCGCCGTCGGGGAAGGAAATCACGGCGCTGCTGGCGGACGCGTTGCCTGCGACCGAGCGGACACCGGCGAGCTTCATGTCAAGCGTGGATTCAATTGCCGCCTGGCCTTCGGCTGCGTAGGTCTGGGGCGCGCCCCCGAAAGGGTTCATCTGGGTCAGAAGAATTGTCTGTGACGCACTGCCTTCAGCCTGCGGGCTGTCGGAGGACAGTGTCGCGGACTCCTGAAGGGGCGCGTTGGCGTCCGTGGGCACGAGGGCGACCCAGGCGAGGCGCCCGACCAGCACCCCGACGGTGACCATCAGCAGGGACTCCACCGCCATCCGGCCGGCGCTTTCCATGCGCGCGTAAGGTATGCCTCTTTCCATTCTGAAAAGCGCCGCCATCGGAAACCCCTTCGATCCCTACCTTCACGCTAATCACACTTGTGCGACAGTTCCGCGACGATCCGGCTCCAATTTCACTTCAGTCCGGAGACCGTTGCAGTTGCGCAACGGCCTCCGGTCTGCCGGATCAGAATTCCGTGCTCAGGCCGACCGAAACGGTGGTGCCCAGGTCATACTGGTTGACCTGAACAAAGCCGTTATTGCCCGACTGGAACTCGTCAAAGTCTTCACCGAGAAGGTTCTGGGCCTTCACGTCGAAGGTGAATTCGCGCCCGCGGACATCGAAGCCTTTCTTGTAGACGATATCGAGGTTGATGCCCGGTTCCTGAATGAAGTCGGGCTGGCCGGCCGGTGCGCGGGCAGACGTGCGCTCACTGGCATAGGTCGCGAGCACGGTGGCCTGCGATCTTGCCGCGTCGTCCTGCCAGCCCAGCTGGATGTTGGCCAGGTGTTCGGACTGTCCCTGGAGACGGGAACCGTCGACCACGAAATCCGTTGCGGGACGGCCCTGTCCGTTGGCCTGAAGCGGAAACACGACATCCCCCGCGCTCGCCTGAACTTCCGATTTCGAGTAGGTGTAGTTTGCCTGAACGAGGAACTCCTTGTTCTCCATCATCGCCCCCGAGAAGGGGCTGTCGAAGACGCGCTTGAACTCGAGTTCAGCGCCGTAAAGGACGGCTCTCGGCGCATTCAGGTAGGTCTGGAAGACCGAAGCGCTCTGGGTGACGACAACCGACTCGACCGGCTTTTCGAGGTCTTTGTAGAAGACGCCGGCCGACAGGCTTTGGCCGCGGTCGAAATAGAGTTCGTAGCGCGCATCGAGGTTGAGAATTTCAGTATCGGCGAGGAAGGGGTTGCCGATAAAGGTGCGGCTGCTCTCCGGGTCAAAGTACTGCTGCGGCGCCAGTTCGCGGAACTGCGGACGTCCAATGCTCTGCGAGGCACCGAGGCGAAGCTGCTGGTCTTCGGCGAAGTTCCAGGTGAGCGTCGCCGCGGGAAGAATGTAGTTGTTCTTCACGCCCGGAACCGGATCCGGATCTGCTTCGGATGAAATCAGCGAAAGCGGTGTGACGGACTGGGCAGCATTCTCGTAGCGCACGCCGACCGCGGCGCGAAGCAGCGGGACGACTTCGGCGTCTACCTTGGCATAGGCTCCAAACACATTCAGGTCGGCGTCGAATGCGCCGGCGCCCGCCGAACCGGTGGTTTCGCGGATTTCGAAAACACCGGGATTGATGTTGAAGTTGGCGAAAAGGAAATCGACCCGTTCCTGCGTCACCAGGAAGTCAAGCGGCGGATTGGCAGCGATGAAGCCGAACACACGCGTCTGGGCGCTGCGATTGTTCTCGTATCCTTCAATACCCGCCGAGTATTCTATGTCGCGTGCTGTCGACAGCGGCTGGGTGTATTTCACATCGATCCCGCCACTCAGGATCTTGTCGTCGACATAGGAGAACGAGATGCTGTTGCTGGAACCTGAACCGGCCGGATTGTAGACGTAGTTGTTCACGGCTGTGTCAAAGATATAGCGCACTTCCCGCTCATACGGCGCGTCACGCTTGGTCTGCGACAGCGCTGTGCGCCAGTCGAAGGTCCAGTTTCCACGGAAATGCTTGCCGTTGAGCTGGGTGCTGTAGAGTTCGCGCTCATACCAGGCCGTCCGATCGTCTCTCACGTCGCGCAGGGCAAGGTCGTCGAAGCCTTCGCGGATGAACGCCTGCTTTGTGGTCTTTCGGATATAGAGGTTGGTCCAGTCGATCTTGTCGTCGCCGGAATCGAGGCCCAGTCCGAAAAGGGCATCCCAGCCAATGTTCTGGTCCGTGGTCAGATAGTCGAAGGTCGAGGTGGCCTCAAGTACGCCGCCGTTGATCTCGCCGACTTCCTGGCGGCCGTTGCGGGTGCGCCAGCCGTTGCTGTAGCCGAGCACGCCGATGACGCCGAGTTCAACGCCGCCGAGATCGAACGAGGTTCCGCCGGAGACTTCATAGCTGCCGTTGAACGGAATGCTGTCGTTGTTCTGCAGCAGGTTCAATTCGGCGTTAGTGAAGGACTGTCCAATGGTCTGGAGTTCGGTAGGCGAGAAATTTCCGCTCTGAATGCGTTCGCCCGTCGCCATGGCGCGGCGAACCGCGACCGGGATTTTCCGCGTGCCATCGTCAAAGCCGATCACATCCGAATCGGATCCGAAATAGGTGAGGCCATCCTTGCCGGAGGTCTCGGAATTGTAGCTGCCGCTGACACTGACTTCGAAGAAGGCCTCCGACGGCACGTTCAGGGTCCGAAGGTCGATGATGCCGCCGCCGAACTCGCCCGGGTACTCGACCGAATAGGTCTTCTGAACAAGCACATTCTCGAGGATCTTGGTCGGGAAAAGATCGAGCGGAACAACCCGTTGGAGCGGTTCAGGGCTGGGGAGGGGCGAGCCGTTGAGGCGCGCTGCCGAATAGCGCTCGCCAAGGCCGCGCACATAGACAAAACGGCCTTCGGCAATGCTGAGGCCGGTGACACGCGCAAGCGCGTTGGCCGCATCGGAATCGCCCTGGCGCGCGAGATCTTCAGGCGCCAGATAGGCGGCGACCTCAGACGTGCTGCGAAGCACTTCAGGAATGTAGCGCCCGAGCACCACCACTTCATTCAGCCGGTAGTCGTCATCCGCTACTTCCGGCGTTGTCTCAGCCGGCGCCGGTGCTGCCTCGGACTCGGTTTCTGTTTCCGCTTCAGGTTCGGTCTGAGCGACGGCGAAGGCCGGGGCGAGGATCGCGGTGGACGCGATCAACAGGGCCCGGAGAGACAGCGAATTGAATTTCATGAGTGAGAGATCCTGAGTGGAGTCTTCGGGAAAAGGCAGGAAGCGGAGGCCCCGGGAAGGGGCCTCCGCATAGTTTCACTGCATTAGCAGGCTGGTTGGCCCGGGATGCCGCAGGTCCAGCCGGCGTACCAGGTGTCCTGAGCATTCTGGACTGCGCCGATGTAAGGCACCGCCGTCAGAAAGCCGGTTACGCTCGTGTTGACTGGCAAGGCCGGGTCGGTGGCGTTGAGGGCCGCCGGGAAGGCGGTCGCGGCGACGGCGGTTTCGCTGGCGCCGTTGATGAAGCCTCCGGTCAGCGTGGACGTGCCGGTCAGCACGTTGTTGGCGCCGAGGGCAACCTGGGCATCAACCTGCGCCGTTGTAATGCCGCTCGAGCCTTCCGTGTTGCCGCCATTGCAGGAGAAGAACACCGAGTTGTAGAGCGGACCGTTCGGAGCGGCTGTGACGCCCGCGCCGTTCGGGTTGGTCAGGGTCACGGCCGTTGCGAGGTTGAGACACTGCTGGTTGATCTCGGAGCGAAGGACCGAGTTGTAGACGCGGCCAACGTGGCCCGTATTGTGGATGATGGCATCCCGGCCGACGGTCGAGCGCATGACGACGGTCCAGTTGGCATAGGTCGGACGCGTGAAGAAGGTTGCCGTGTTCGTGCCGCGCGAGCTGGTCTCGAAGCCGAAGTCACCGCCGCCCGTACGCTGATAAACGATGCCGAACTGTGCGGCGCCGCGCCAGCCGGAGTCGGTGTCGAACGAGTCGTCATCGTTACCGGAGAGGACGATGCGGCGCAGGTTCACGTTGCCACCGAAAATCTCGATGCCGTCATCCGAGCTGTTGTGGACCTGAACGAATTCGACCGTCGTCCCGGAGCCAACGCCGGCGAAGGTGATGCCGTTCAACTCGTTGTTCGGCGAAATTGTGAAGCCGGAATAGGACAGGCGAAGATAACGGATGCGTCCGCTGTTGTCGGCCGGCGAGAAGCCGCCGTAGAACGCGTTGGAGCCTTCGACCTGTGCTTCGCAAGCGATGTTCGGTGGCGTCACGCCAACTGGGCATCCGTCGGACGTCGGCGCGCGGCCGTTGACCACGAGACCGCCCCACTGACCGATCGAGTTGTCGGTTGCGGTGCCTTCGACGTTCTGACGGCTCGTCATGATGATCGGCGAGCTGGCGGTGCCCTCAGCGAAAATCTGCGAGCCACGGTTCACGAGGAGATAATCGAGGCCCGAGTTGCCAAAGATCGTGACGCCCGGTTCGATCGTCAGGATGCCCTGTTGTCCGCCCGTCAGCGGTGCGTTCGGGTTGGAGCCGAGATCGGTGCCGACCTGGGTGCGGCCCGAGACGGAGTAAATGGTGCCCGCGCGGGCTGGCACAACAAGGTTACCCGTGATGGTCGACGGCAGCTGACAGATGCGGCGGTTGGAGACCGTGCCGACGTTCGAGAAGCCTGCCGGGCAATCAGCGGCAGGCGTACCGGGGGCGGGGCCAGTCGGCGGGGGAGGCGTGGTGGGCGGCGGTGTGACCGGGGCGGGGGCGGGCACGAACGCGCCAACGCCGGGCGAAGCGACGCCGTCTGCGCCGCTACAAGCGCCGAGGATCGCTACAGCAGCGCATCCGAGCAGCGCCGAGCGAAAAGTATTCTTTGTCAGCATAATTGTCTCCGTCGTGATCCCTGTGCGGGTGCACCGGCGGAGCATCCACCGCGCTTACTAGACGATGAGAGCCGCCTACCCGCAGACGTGACCCTTAAGAAGGGTTTGCAACAATTGCCGGAAGTTTAGATGACGGTTGCGTGACAGCGCCATTTGGCGCCGAGATCGTGTCGGCTCTGCAACAATTACAGGTTCGTGTAGTATTCTGGTGGGAACATGTCGCCCCATCCGCGCTCGCGGAACCACTTCGTGATGATGTATTTCGAGCCCTTGCGAACCTTCATCCCGTGATGGATCGTGTACGGATTAACCGTGCCGTCCGGATTGAGATTGTTCCAGATCACCGCCTTGCCCTTCTCCGGCATGATCGTCTTATCGAGACGCCGGAACCGCGTGCCGCCGCCTTCCTCGACATCGTTGAGATAGATCATGAAGGTCCAGGTGCGCTGCCCGCCGAGCTGGCAGAAGACCTGATGTTCGCGCGTGCCGGGGATGAAATAGTCGAAGTGCGCCTTGTATTCCTGCTCGAGGTCGTAACGCTGGCCCTGGGTGACGTCGGTGTAGGACCAGTGGATGCCGATCGCCTCGGCCATCAGTTCATCCAACTGCATGATCAGGTCATGTCCCAGCATGCCGATATCGGAGGTCCGGGAGGTGCGCACCTTCGGGTCCGCGAAGGCATCTGCCGTGGTGGAATCGCGCAGCCGCTCGTCAATCAGCGCCACCACCGCGTCGCAAATCTCGGGCACCAGGAAATTCTTCCAAGTGTAGAGCTGGACCTTCGTAGCAGGGATTTTCTGTATGTCAGGATGGTGCAGGGCGCGCCGCGTGATCGCGGTATTGGTCAGGCCCGAATAGGAAACTTCCTCGACCGGGCGGCGGCCGTCGTCGGCCTCCTGCATCAAGTCGCGGATCTGCGCGTCGCCAAGACCCTTGAGCTTCAGCTGGCGGCGCACTTCATGCGGCTCGATCCCCGCCCGAAGGCGGACCCAAGTGTAGGTCATCAGGTCTTCGCCGGTCACCGCGTTCATGGTCGTGCCTCCTCAGGAAGGCAACGGTTACGACGAAGACATGACGCCGGAATGACACTTTTCCGTAAGCTTGCGACGGCGTGCCCGGCCGCGACTGTATGCTACCGAAAATATACAGTATACTGTCATTGCTTGACACAAAATAGTCACAAGCGCATTGTGACACTTATGTTACATCACACATCCATTTCCCTGTCATTCGTGGTCCTGGCGCTTGCGGGACCCGGAATGGCGACCGCCCAGGCAATCCTTGAGCCTGTTTCCTATACGGAAGTCCGAGCGACGGCTGAGTCGGCCGCGAGTGCCTATCGTCCAGATACGGACCTTCTGGACATCGCGAATGCCGCGCGCGCCGAACTGGGGCTGTCGGCCCTGGGGGCGCATGAGGGGCTTGCGTCGGTCGCCAGCGCGCATGCCCGCGACATGGCGATCAAAGGCTATGTCGGTCACGCCGATCAGTCGGGCCTCTCGCTGCTCGACCAGGTTCGGCTCGCCGACCGGACGGCGCTGATCGGGTCTTTCGCCAGCAGCGTCGCGGTTCTCGACGAGGGCGCCTCGCCGGAGATGATCCATGCCGCGATCCAGTCTGACGCCTTGAATGCCGAAAACCTGCGCCGGGGCTTCAGCCATGCCGGTATCGGCTCGCACCTGGCAGGCGGCCGCCTGTATGTGGTCCAGCTCTTCGCCCGGATCGACGGCGAACTCGACCAGCCGCTGCCCCTGCAGCTGACCGGATCGACGGTCATCCATCCGTCGCTGGCCAGCGCAAACATGACGCCGGTCGGCTGGTCGCTGAGCGACGAGCGCGGAGACCTCCTGGCCCGCGGCGGCGGACGCCGCATCCAGGCAAATGCCCTTCCCATGGCGGGCTACCTGAACCTGGATGTTGCGGTTGGTCTGGACATCTACACCCTGCGCGGCCCCTACGTGGAGGTGAACTGAGGCGTCTGCGGCGCGCGAACGCCCCCAGGTTTGCGCGCCGGAGGCCTAGCTCCCGCCGTTCAGGTCGCGGATCTCACGAGGGCGGTGGCTTTCAAAGGCTGCCGCCCTCTGCTTGTGTGCACATGATTGCCCAGCATTTGTCTTCTGCATGACAAACAGCTTGGTATAAGGACGCGTCAAACCGCTCCGGAGCCGCCGCAATGAAGAGAACCCGCATCGCCTTCGCAGCAGCTGCGGCTGTAAGCCTGGCCGCTTGCGGGAACCAGCCTGCGCCGGCGCTGCAAGCGCCTCTGGCGTCTGTGACGGAGTATGTCTGCGGCGACAAGCAGGTGCAGATCGGCATGGCGGGGGAGGCGACGGTGCTGCGTGTCGACGGCGCAGACCATGTTTTGAGCCCGGCCCCGTCCGCATCCGGCGCGAAATATATGGTGGACGGGGCCGAGCCTGAAACGTCGTTCTGGAGCAAGGGCGACAAGGGCCTGCTGACCCTCGACGGCGTGGCGTATCCGGAGTGCACGCAGACCGGCGGTGAAGGCGCGGCGCCCGTCGAGGCGCCGGCGAACTGGACGGCGCGAGGGCAGGAGCCGGGCTGGATGCTGACGATAGCCGGGGGAAAAGCCGATTTCGTCTACGACTATGGCGCGCAAGGTTACTCGGCGCTGGTGCCGGCGCCGCGCGCCATCGAGGGCGGGATCGAGTATTTCGAAGGACCGGGCGGATTGGCGATCACCTCGGTCGCCAAGGTTTGCGCTGACTCTGCGACCGGTGTTCCGTACCCGGACACGGTGACGGTGGCGTTCAGTGACGAGGTTTATCAAGGCTGCGGCGGCGATCCGCTGGCGCTGCTGGTCGGTACTGACTGGGTGGTCGAGGATATCAATTCCGGCGGGGTGGTCGAGGGTTCCCGCGTCAGCCTGGCGTTTGATCCCGCCGAGGGACGCATCGGCGGGCGTTCCGGCTGCAATGCATTCGGCGCGGATTATTCCGTAGGCGGAGAGGGCATCGGATTTGGGCCGGTAATTTCGACCGAAATCGCGTGCAAGGAATCGCTGATGATGCAGGAGCGCCGGTTTTACGATGCGCTGGCGCTGATCAATACCTACACGATCGACGAGAGCGGCGCGCTGGTGATGACTGGCGCCGAAGACGCACGCATTGTCGCGCGGCGTTAGCGCCCGGGGCGTCAGCTGGACGGCCCGCTGCGCAGACTGCGGCGGAGGAAGGTTTCCAGCTTCAGCACGGGATTGGTGTCGGCTTCGCGCAGGTCGGCGGTGGCAGCAAGATCGGCCTGGGTCGCGTCACCGCTGGCATAGCCGATGATCTGCTCGACGCGGCCTTCGAGTGATTCCGTCAGCAGGCGGATCTGGTCGGCGGCGCGGTTCATGTCGGCCTTGGTGACCGGGATGCGCGAGCCGGCATCCATCATTGAGGCCTGGAGGCGGATGGTGCGCAGCGGCACCAGCAGTTCTGACGTGACCGAGCGCAGGAAGCGGGTCTTTGCGTGGCTGGCCTCGTCGGCTTCCTGGCGGAGCGATTCAGCTTCCTGGCGGGCGTCTTCGATGCGGGAAACGTCGGTGAAGATTTCCACCGAGCCGATGCTGGCGACTTCGTAATTCGCGGTCTGCCAGTAGCGGTCATGCGCATGAACGACGCCGCCCAGCGCCTCGACGTTGCGCAGGGCGGGCTTCACCTGGGAATAGAGTTCATTCTCGAAGACGACCTTGCCGTCCGTGGACAGAACGGCAAAGGCCTGGCCGGAACCATCGAGCGCGACTTCAAGGATTTCGCGCAGCTGGGTGGCTTCCTCGACCGATTTGACTTCCTTCAGATACAGTTTGAACGCCGCGCGGGCGCCGAAATAGATCGTGAAGAAGAGAAGCGAGAGGGCGATCGCGATGGCGAGCATGCGGTCATTGAAGTGGACGCTGACATGAACCAGCAGTGGCATGACCGAGCCAACAAGGTAGCGCATCACGAGGCGCGGATTGCGCGGCAGGACGCACATCAGGCCGGCGCACATGGAGACCGTGAACAGGCTGGCGAAGATCAGCGAGTCGAAAGGGTCCGACTTCAAATAAAGTGGCAGGCTTCCGAAGATGAAGCCGGTCACGATCGACAGTGTTTCCGAACGCAGCACATAGCGCCCGCTGACGGTTTTAGGTGTCGGCCGGCCGGCTTTTTTGACAAAGTCGAACAGCATCATGGCGGCCATGAAGAAGTTCGTGGCGGCCCAGGCGGCAACCATCAGTTCGTGCGTCATCGAATAGGCAACGTAGCCTGCAATGATCGTGTTGAAGATGGTGATCAGCGCCATGAGCTGCATGGCGCGCGCGAGGTCAAGATGTTGCTGCAAGCGAACGCGAGGCCCGATGGCCTCGTCTTCAGCAGGTTTGTCCGTCAGAACATACCGCAGGAAGTTGTGCGTATCACTCATGACCGCGTTTATGGCAGGGAAACCTTGTTTTCAGGCTTGAAGCGGCACGTTGATTTTATGGCCCATGTTTCCGGCTTGTTAACCTGCTGACCGCTCTGCTTGCACCTGTGATCCGGATTGCCGCTGGATGTGGCAGGGCGCCACGAGTTGTCGAACCGCTGGTAGACTTCCCGCCGCCTTGCTGGCACCAGAAAATGCGGTGCAAGGATGTAAGGGCATGCCCAGGTTGAAAATCGCGGTCATCGGGGGCGGTCCGGCAGGACTGGGCGCAGCTCAGTTCATCCAGGCATCGGGCCATCAGGCAGTTGTTTTTGAAAAGGAAAGCCGGATCGGCGGAAAGTCGTTCTCGTTTGCCTCGGGAGACGCTTTCAACGAGATGGGGACATGCTACACGACCCGTAAGCATGTGATCGTGAAACGCTGGATGAAGGCGCACGGGATCCGGCTGAAGCGGCTCGGCGAGGCGCGCTATGACGATGCGCCGGTGGTCGACTACGTGAAGAACGGCGCCGGGCCGCCTCTGGCCGTGCAGGCGTTCAAGTTCCTGACCGAGGCGGGGCGGCTGCGAAACCTGATCGCGGCGAAGCCCTCGGACCCGGTGGTATTGGCCGAGGCGTCGATGACCGTCGATGACTGGTTGGCGCGTCTGGACTTGCCGAAACTCGACCTCGCGATGCACAGGATCTTGCCGGCGCAGGGCTATGGCTATGCCAAGGAAGTGACGATCGGCCAGACGGTGCAGTGGCTCGATTTCGACATCCTGATTTCGGGTGTGCTGAACGACATGCACATGCCGGTGGAAGGCTGGAGCGAGTTCTGGGACCGGTTTTCGACGCAGTTCGACATCCGGCTGGAGGCGCGCATCGAGCAGATCGAGCGGCGCGACAACAGTGTGATTGTCGTGTCCGGCGGTGGGCGCGAGCGGTTTGATGCGTTGATCTCGACCATCCCGATGGACGAGTTTGAGAAGTTGACGGAGCTGCTGCCGGCGGAAAAAGCCATCCTGCTGGGGGTGGAGTGGCAGAACTACACGACGACGCTGGTGGCCTCGAAGAACTGGTTCAAGGGCGCGCAGGTGCATGGCTATTCGCGCGCCTGCAAAGATCCTTCCCTGCGTGGCGCCATGCTGGGCGCGCGGCGTGAAGGCGCGGTGATGGAAGACGGCGCGCATCTTTATGTGACGGGGCAGTTCTCGAACGGCCTGACGCCGCCGGAACTGCGCGAGATCCTGATCGCGGACTTGCAGCGGATGGGCGTGCAGGCGGATACGCTGATCTATTCACGCACCTGGAAATACTTCCCGCAATACCGCGCCGATGCCGTGGCGGACGGTTTGTTCACCGCGATGCGCGAGGCACAGGGCGGCAAGCGGACCTGGTTCAGCGGGGCGACATTCTCGCATGAACTGGTCTCGTCCGTGGTCGAACGGTCCCGCCTGTCCGTCAGGGACCTGGTGCGGCGCGCAAGCTGACCTGGCCTACATCGGTTCGGAACGGTAGGGCGCGAGGTCCGGGAAGACAGGCTCACGTTTTTCGGCGCGGGCGGCGAAGGCTTCGGCCATGTGGGTGGGCGGGAACATCGCGGCGTTCCAGATGCCGATATAGTCCAGCGTGTCGGCGGTGGTGTGGTCGCGGCCGTAATTGATCAGCACTTTCGAGCCGGTGACGGCGACGGGGTTTTTCGAGGCGATCTCGCGGGCGGTGGCCATGACGCCGGCGATCAGGTCTTCGTGCGTGTCATAGATGTCGTTGACGAGGCCGATCTCTTTCGCTTTTGCGGCATCGATGCGGCGGCCCGTGTAGGCCATTTCCTTGACCCAGCCTTCCGGGATGTAACGCTGCAGACGCGGGAAGGTGCCGACATCGGCGGTCATCGCGATGTTGATTTCCATGATGCAGAAGAAAGTGTCCTTCGTGCACCAGCGGATGTCGCCAGCGGTGATCATGTCGATGGCGCCGCCTATGACGCCGCCATGCAGGGCGAAGAGGACGGGGATGCGGGCGTCTTCCATGCAGTTGAACGAGGCCTGGATGGCTTTCACGTTGGTACGGAAGGCCTCGGCGGCGACGTAGCGGTCCTGCGGGCCGGTAGGGCGCGGGCCGGTGAAGACCGTGGTGTCCATACCGGCGGAGAAGTGCTTGCCGGTGGAGGAGATGACGATGACGCGGGCGAGGGCGTTCTGGTCGATGGTGCGCACGATCTCCGGAAGCTCGTTCCAGAAGGCCTTGTTCATCGTGTTCATCGCTTCGGGGCGCGACATCTGGATGTGGGCGACCTTGTCCTCGATGGTCACCTTGAAGGCTTCGTAGGATTTCTTGAGCATGGCGGTTCCTCCGTTTGGGGAGGAGTGTAGCAGGCTGGCGGCGCGCGGGGAGGGGTGACCGCGGGGGAAGGGGCCCTGTCTGCGAACGGAAATGGGGGAGCGGTTGCCCGCTCCCCCGCGTCGTCCGGCCGGTTGCCCAGGGGAGGAGCGCGCCAGCCGTTGGACAGCCCGGTTCAGTTCGGCAGGAGCACCTTGTCGACGACGTGGATGACGCCGTTCGACTGGTCGACATCGGCGATGGTGACGGTCGCCTTGCCGCCGCTTTCATCGGTGACGACGGCGGCGCCGCCTTCGACGGCGAAAGTGAGCGTGTCGCCGGAGACGGTGGTCAGCGTGGCAGTGCCGCCATTGGCGGCGGCGAGGGCGATCAGGTCAGCGGCTTTCAGGTCGCCGGCGACGACATGGGCGGTGAGGACTTTCGTCAGCGTGTCCTTGTTTTCAGGCAGGAGCAGCGTGTCGACCGTGCCGGCCGGGAGGGCCGCGAAAGCGTCGTTGACCGGTGCGAAGACCGTGAAGGGGCCGGGGCTGGAGAGGGTTTCGGCAAGGCCCGCGGCGACGACCGCGGCTACCAGCGTCGTGTGGTCGGCGGAGTTCACGGCGTTTTCGACGATGTTCTTGCTCGGATACATCTGGGCGCCGCCGACGGTGACCGAGGCTTCAATGGGTTCTGCGACCGGCGGCGCGGCTTCGGCGGCGGGCGCTTCGGTTGCGGCCGGGGCCAATGCCGTTTCGGTCTTGGCGGTCGAGGTGCACGCGGCGGCGAGGGTTGCAGCGGCGGCGCCGAGCAACAGGGTACGGAATTTCATCAGGGGCTCCATCGGGGCTCGTGTTCAGATCGGACAGGGGGTTGTTCCGATGCGCTTCTTACGAAGCCTGGCAGGGATTGGCCGGAGCGATCACGCGGACGTGAACGCGCCGGCAAGGGTGGCCGGTCAGGCCTTGACCGACTCGGCGCGACCCGGGCGCATGAGCAGGGCGAGGATGGCCTCGTCCACACTGATCTCGCCTTCGACGACGGCGGCGACGGCTTCGGAGATCGGCATCTCGATGCCGCGCGCGCGCGCGAGTTGGCGCAGGACCGGGGCGGTCGCGACGCCTTCGGTGACCGAGTGGCGCGCGCCGAGGACATCGGCGAGCGATTTGCCATGGCCGAGCGCGAGGCCGAGGGACATATTGCGGCTGGTCTCTGACGAACAGGTGAGTACGAGATCGCCGAGGCCGGAGAGGCCGGTGAGCGTTTCCGCGTCGGCGCCGAGGGCGAGGGCGAGGCGCGTCATCTCGGCATAGCCGCGCGCGATCAGCGCCGCATGGGCGGAGCGGCCGAGACCTTTGCCAAGGGCGATGCCGCAGGCGATGGCGAGGACGTTCTTGACCGCGCCGCCAATCTCCGCCCCCAGAAGATCCGTACCCAGATAAGGCCGGAAGGTGGGCGTTGAGATAGCCTGGATCAGTTCGGCGCCGAGGGCGGCGTCTTCGATGGCGAGCGTGACGGCCGTAGGCAGGCCTTTGGCGACATCAATGGCGAAGCTCGGGCCGGACATCACGGCGGGCATAGCGTCGGGCAATTCTTCCGCGAGGACTTCGGTCATGAACTTGCCGGTGGCGAGCTCGATGCCCTTGGAGCAGAGGACGACCGGCGCGTGCGGCTTGAACCAGCCTTCGAGGCGGGTCAGCGTCGCGCGGGTGTGCTGGGCGGGCGTGACGCAGAAGAGGGCGTCGTAGCCGGCGAGGTCGCCGAGGTGGGTCGTTGCGCGCAAGGCAGGGTTCAGGGGGATGCCCGGCAGGAAGACCGTGTTCTCGTGGCGTGAGTTGATGGCGTCGGCGACCTCAGGCTCAAGCGCCCAGAGGAGGACAGACTGGCCCTCGCGGGTCAGCATCTGCGCGATGGCGGTGCCCCAGGCGCCGGCGCCGATGACGCCGATTTTCTTGAAATGCGTTGTCATGGGGGCGTTGTGGCGCAGGCCGGGTTGGGGGGCAAGCGGTGCTTCAGCCGAGGAGCTTGAACGCGTAGGCCGAAAGGGCTGTGGCGCCGAGCACAAGGACCACGTGCCAGACAAAAATCTGCCGGAAGTCCTGGATCGATTGGCCTTTCCATGTTCCGTGCGCCTCGGTGACCATTCGCGCGAAGTCTGCGAGTTCACGGCGCGGGACGGACGAACTGATGGTGTCGCCTGACGGCCCCGGACCGCTGACGACAAACGGCGTCTTGAGGCGGTAGAGCACCATGAGCGGCCAGACCAGACGGACGAAGCCGTCGCGGGTGATCTTCGGCAGGCTCAGCAAAAGCGAATCGACGCGGCCGCGCGTGATCCACTCCTTGAACAGCGCCCAATGGTCCGAGTCGTCGTTGTCGACGCTTAAAAGATCATCTTTCTCGGCTTTCGCCATCGTGTTTCCGACTGAAAGGTACATGACCGCGAGGTCGGCCAGGAGCGCCGGGAACTTCAAACCATAAGCCGCCGCAGCCTCGGCGATGTCGTCGAGTACGTCGGCCTGGGTTTCGATGATGGCCAGGGCCCAGCCCTTGAGTTCAATCAGGTTGAAGAGCTGCAGATATTTGGCGGCGCCGATCATGGCCAGAAGGAAGACGGGAAAGCCGAACAGCGAGAAGATCGCGGACAAGGCCGTTGCCAGGGACGGCCAGATGCTGCCGGCGATCAGCCGCAGCCGCGACGGCGGCTTGGCGGTGCTGACAGGAGGCTCAGACGATGTCACGACAGCGCAGGCCTGTCAGGAGAAGACGAACGTTGCGGTCTCGTCTTTCGCGCTGACCGTCACCTTGCGGTCAACAGGGCTTGCGTCCTCACGCAGGGTGGCGAGTTCGGCAGGGCCCGCATTGTTGGCGATGACGCGGCGGCCATCGGCAAAGCGGGCGAAGATGATGCCGCGGTCGGGGCCGTCCTTGCCGTGGGTGACGGTGAAGGTTTCGAGCGTGGCGTCGCCGGAGACGATGGCGACTTCCACTTGCGTCTTGGCCTTGGCGGCGGCCTCAGCCGGCGTGAAGGATATCGGCGCAGTGCTGGAATAAACGCCAGCGGCCTCCTTGGTCATCCAGCCGCCATTGGCGAGGACGAGGCCGAAGGCGCCCTTGTTCTTGCGCAGGGTGGCGGCCATTTCGGCTATTCCGTGCAAGGAGTAGTTGTTGCCCGGGCCGCCGAAGAAGGGCAGGCCGCCGGTGAGCGTGAGCGGGCGCTTGTCGGTTTTCCAGCCGAGGCCAAGTGCGGCGGCGCCGGAGAAGACGGCGCTGGGGAAGCAGGAATAGAGGTCGAAGTGCGCGATGCCGGTTTGCGACTTGCCGGATTGCGCGAGGGCGCGGCCGATGGCGGTGTCCATGGCCCAGGAGCGGTCAAGCACGGGACGGAGGGAGATGAGGTCGTCGCCTGCATCGCCGCCGCCGTGGATGTAGACGCGCTTGTCTTCCGGCACGCCGAGTTCGTCGGCCTTGGAGGATGAAACGAGGATCGCGGCGGCGCCCTGGTTCACCGCGTCCTGCGCGATGAACCATTTCAAGTAGGGGTCTGCGTACTCGTAGTTTTCGCGTGACGGCGTCGAGAGGAAAGCCACGTCATGCTCGACGGGGAACTGTGAATACTTGTTCTTTGCGGCGACGGCGGAGAAGGGCTGGAAGAGTTCCGCCATGGCGCGGCGGTGGGCGGAGCGCGAGCGGCCTTCGCGGGCAGCGATAGCATTCTCGAACAGGCCGTAGAAATAGGCGGGCGCGATCAGGCCGTGCTTGATCTCCTCGCGCGAGAGCATCATCGGGCCCATGCCGCGATCCTCATACGGAGCATCTGCGCCGTCCGCCCAGTTGATCTCGCCGCCGTGCTTGCGGGCGCCCTTCGAGGCGCGGTTGGCTTCGGAGCCGGAGATAAGGACCGCGTCGATCTCGCCGGCGTGGATGCGGCGGGCGAATTCGTTGACGAGGGCCTGCGGGCTCTGGCCGCCGACCGTTTCGTAGATCAGGCGGGCGGGCTTCGTGCCGGTGTCGCGGGCGAGTGTGCCGGGGAGGTTCGTGTTATGGCCGTGCGGGTGGGCGGCGCGGCCGACCGAGTCCTCGAAGATGCGCACGACGGCGATAGTGTCGATGGCGGCGGCGATGCCGGGCGCGCCGGTATCGGCGAGGGCGGCTTTCGAGGCATCGGTCATCAGCGAGAGCGGAGAGGGCGCGCCGGCGGGGCCGGCCTTGCCGTCCCACTGGCTGAGCGATTGGCCGACGCCGATCAGGACCGGAAGGTCACCTTTTGCCATGCCACGTCTCCCTTTGTTGCGTTGCCATTCTGCATTGCGTGGCGGTTTAACGTGCGCGGAAACGCGGGGCGAGGGGGGACGTTGGGGAAGCTGGTTAGCGACCGGCGTTCAGTTCCGCGATGATGGCGGCGGGGAGGGCGGGGTCGATCACGGCGGTGAGGTGTGTGCCGGTGAGCTGGGTGTAGCGGGCGCCGGGGATCCTGGCGGCGAGGGCGGGGCCGGAGCCGTTGTCGAGGTCCTGGTCGCCGGTGAGGACGAGGGTGGGCACGTTGAAGGTCGCGAGCAGGTCAGCGGGTGTGTAGGTGCGCGCGGAGAGGGCGCCGAGATAGCCCTTGAGCGTCCCGCCGGTGGCCTTGGCGCGGGCGAGGATCGCCTTTGCGGCGGGCGTGTCCTTGCCCGCGAGGGCATCTTCGATGGCGGCGCGGAAGGCGGTGTTGCGGTCGGTGTTGGTCTCATCGGCGACGGAGTCGCCGATGCCGCCGAGGATGAGGCGGCCGGTATTGCGGGAGAGAAGATGGAAGCGGAGGGCGGAGATGGCGCCCATCGAGTAGCCGACGGTGGCGTAGGGCGCCTCGCCGAGATGGGCAGTGAGGGCGATCTGGTCGCGGGCGATGGCGTCGGCGGGCCAGCGCTCGGGGGCGGCGTCGAAGGGCGAGGCGCCGTGGCCGCGCAGGTCCGGCGCGATGACGCGGTAGCCGGCGGCGGAGATCTTCTGGGCGATCTGGGGCTGGAACCAATTCAGGTCCGCGTTGCCAGAGAAGCCGTGGAGGAGAATCACAACGGGGCCTTCGCCGATCTCGCGGTAGCTGATCGTGGTGCCGTCGAAGGAGGCGTAGGTTTTCATGGGGGCGGCTTCCTCGGCGCGGGCAGTGAAAAGGGCGAAGACGGCGAGGAGGAGCGCGAGCGCGGTGTGGCGGATCATGGCGTTTGTCTCCCGGCGTTTCTGGTTGGAGGTACCTGAGGCGGGGAGGGTGGGGGCGTCAATCCCAACATCTGAGAACCCATCTCATGACATGGGTATAGAAGGTCTTGAATGGAGTATTTTTCATAGATCCGTAGGCGGAGGTGTTGCACAAGGATGGGGAGCGGATTTGGTAACGGGTTGACGGGGATGGGTTTTAATTCCCCTCAGCCGCGTTTACTGTAGGCGTAAGTTCTCTCTTTCTTTCGCCAGACGGCCTCAGCCTGTTGCAGGCTTTGCATTCCTGATGTCGATTCTTTCTCATCGATTCTCATTTTTTATCACTTCGTATTGATCTGTTATCGCTGGCTCTCGGGGGTGTCGGATTTTGGCCTTTGGCCTCTATCCGACCTTACTACGGGTGCGGGGGTGAGGCGGAGTGTAACCTGACGCGAAGGGGTGTGGCGCAGGTTTCCGTGAGAAAACTTTCAGGTGCTTGAGGCGTTTGCGGATTCTGTGTCCGGAGGGGGCAGATTTTGTTGCATTGGCCGGGCGAAAAAGGACAGCCCGCGCGGCGAACGGCGGGCTGTCCAGTTCCGTGTTCTATCCGGATGAAGTGCCCTCACCCCCGGGCCGCTCTCCCGCAAGCGGGAGAGGGGGGAGGGTCAGAGAACGTCCAGCATCTCTGCCACCAGCGGGTGGCGCACGACGTCTGCCGCTTCGAGCTTGATCACGGCGGCGCCGGAGAGTTTTTCGAGGCGTTCAGCGGCTTTGGCGAGGCCGGAGAATTCCGGCAGGAGGTCAGTCTGGCCGGGGTCGCCGGTGATGACCATGGTGGAGTGCCAGCCGAGGCGGGTGAGCAGCATCTTGAGCTGCGTGTAGGTGCAGTTCTGTGCCTCGTCGATAACCACAAAGGCATTGTTCAGTGTACGGCCGCGCATGAAGCCGATAGGGGCGATCTCGATGACGCCTTCAGCGAGCATGTGCTTGAGCTGGGCAGGCGAAAGGCGGTCCGCCAGGGCGTCGTAGAGCGGGCGCAGGTAAGGCGCGAGCTTGTCTTCCATGCCGCCGGGCAGGAAGCCAAGCTGCTCGCCCGCTTCGACGGCGGGGCGCGACAGGATGATCTTCGAGACCTTGCCCTTCTGCAGGGCTTCAACGGCCTTGACGATGGCGAGGTAGGTCTTGCCGGTGCCGGCCGGGCCGAGGGCGCAGACGAGGGCGTGGCTGTCCATCGCGTTCATCAGCTGGGCCTGGTTTTCGGAGCGCGGCTTGATGGTCTTCTGGTAGCGCTGGGTGCGCTCGTGGGGGATCTCGTTGCGGATTTCGTCGCCGTCATCGGGGTGCCAGCCGCGGCCGCCCTCGATCATCTGGAGGTGGGCTCCCTTGCCCCGTACCGGCTCGTTGTTCCAGCTTGAGGCGCGCACATCCTGTGCGGACTTCAGGCGCTTGACGGCGTTACGTTTACCCATGGGAGGCCTCCTTGGCTGCGGGCATGAAAAAAGCCGCTGGCGGAAATGCGCAGCGGCTCGGCGAAACGGTGGAACAGTTGGGGACGCTCGCATGAGGCGGGCGGCCAGCAACCGGAAGCGGGGCTTCCGGGGGTGAGGGATGAATGGGCACGTAAACGGCCATTGCCTCTCCGAATCTACAACCCTTATAGATTAACACCATTGTCTGAAGGTTAAGCGACATTCCGCTTACGAAATAAGTAACGAACGAGGACGCCTAAAAAATGGCCATTTATGAACTGGATGGAGTCATCCCTACCCTGCCGGCGAGCGGAAATTGCTGGATTGCCGGCAGCGCGGAAGTGATGGGCAATGTGATTCTCCGCGAAAATGCCTCGGTCTGGTATGGCTGCGTAGTGCGCGGCGACAATGACCCGATCACCATTGGCGAGAATACCAACATCCAGGACCTGACGGTCATCCATACGGATATCGGGGCGCCGGTGACGATCGGGGCCAACGTGACGGTCGGCCACCGGGTGATCCTGCATGGCTGCGAGATCGGCGACGACACGTTGATCGGCATGGGCTCGACGATCCTCAACCGCGTGAAGATCGGCCGCAACTGCATCATCGGTGCAAACGCGCTGATCTCGGAAGGCAAGGAAATCCCTGACAATTCCCTCGTGATGGGCGCGCCGGGCAAGGTCGTGAAAGAGATCTCGCCGCAGCAGGTGCAGCTGATCAAGATGTCGGCTTTCCACTATGTCGAAAACTGGAAGAAGCATCAGGCGAAGCTGAAGCGGATCAGTTAATCCGCTGACGGATTGATTGGTGCATCCCAAACGGCGCGGACAGCTTCAGCGCCCTGGGAGGACAGGCCTGTCCAGCCGAGTTTGGCGTCGCGGGATTCGAAGATCATCAGCTGTGTGCCCTCCGGCGCTGCCGAAGCGAGCGTGCGGCGGACGTCCGTGAGCGGACGGTCTGAGCGCAGTACGAAGGTGCCGGGGATCGGCTCGGCGAAACGGCCGAGCGTGTTGAGGGCGGCGCCGAGGGCGTGCCTGCGAATAGTGCCGGCGCCGGAGTCAGGGCCTGAAACGATGACGAAGTTCGAAGCCTCGGCGCGGCGGGCGTTCCGGTTGTCCAGCGCGGCTTCGATACGGGCGCGCAGTGGCGCATGATCGAGCGCTGGCAGGAACGGCTCGCCGTTTCCGGATGAAATCCGCGTCAGTGGGCCGATCTTGCCGGCGTCCGCAAAGGACTGGAGCTGGCCGAGCGTGAAGGGGCCGTGCGCCTTGGTCTGGCTCATGATGTGCCAGACAGGCGGATCGAGCTCTGCAAGGTTCAGGGCGCTGTCGGCTTCGGCGCGCGCCGGCTTCCTGGGCAGGACACGGTCGATGCGGGGGCGCGTGCGCATGGTCAGCTCGCAGCGGCCTCGGCGCCGCGCAGGTAGCGGACCGCGAAGGTCTTGCCGGCCACGCGGACGACTTCCGCAGGCAGGTTACCGGTATGGACGCGGTCGCCGACAAAGGGGGGCGTACCGAGCGCCTCGAACGCAGCGCCGGTGAGGGAGATGTCGGTCAGCCGGCACTGGAGCTGTGTGCCATCCGAGAGGATGACGCAGGCCTGCCCGGTCGCGGAGAAACGGGGGGCGGCGCGTTCTTCATCGAGCCCCAGAATGTCCTTGTTGACCAGCCAGGTCAGGCGGTCGGCCAGCTTGTCGCGCTTCAGGTGCGAGGTCTGGAAGCGCACGGCGAAGCCGCCGGGCGTCATACGGATGACTTCGGCGACAACCCGGCCCAGTTCGTCGAAATAGCAGACGATCTGCTGGCCGGAATCGGGCGGCGTGGAGGACAGGATGAAGGCGCCGTCGCAGGAGACATTGGAGGTCAGGAGTTCGCGGTCGTCGCTGTCACTGGTGAGGAAGCGGCCGGTCAGGCGCAGGTCAACGCGTTTGTAGCTCCGCCGGTCCCGCCGGGGGCTGGCGCCCGGTCCAGGCGCTGAACGAAGGAGGTTTGGCAGCGTCATCTTGACGTATCCTGGCTGCGCAAACGCCGCCTGCCGCAGCGTTCTTCCTTTCCAGATAGGAGAGGAACATTGACAATTGGTTGCCTCGCTCACTGCAGTGGCGTTAGGCATAACGGTGCATAAACCATCCCTGGGAGTTGACCCAACGTGAGTACTGAAACGTTCGACTATGTGATCATTGGCGCCGGTAGCGCGGGCTGTGTGCTGGCGAACCGGCTATCGGCGGACCCGTCGATCCGGGTCTGCCTGATCGAGGCGGGGAAGAAGGATACGTCGCTTATGGTGCGCATGCCGGCCGGCGTTGGCAGCCTCATCAAGGACGCGAACGACCATAACTGGGGCTTCTGGAGCGAGCCGCAGGCGCACATGAACGGGCGCAAGCTGTACTGGCCGCGCGGCAAGGGTTGGGGCGGCTCCTCGTCCATCAACGGGATGGTCTATATCCGCGGCCACGCTGGCGACTATGACCAATGGGGCCAGATGGGCCTGAAGGGCTGGAGCTATGGCGACGTACTTCCGTACTTCAAGCGGTCCGAAACCTATGAGCGGGGCGCCAATGATTTCCATGGCGGAGATGGCCCGCTGAACGTGTCCGAAAGCCCGATGACGAGCCCGATCTACAAGGCGTTCGTCGAAGCGGGACGCGAGGCCGGTTATCCGGTCACGAACGATTTCAACGGCGCGCAGCAGGAAGGCTTCGGCCCGTACCAGCGCACCATCCACAAGGGCGAGCGCTGGAGCGCCTCGTTTGCGTACCTTCGCCCGATCGAAGGCAAGCGGCCGAACCTGAAGGTGATCTCCACCGGCCTCGTGACGCGCGTGCTGATCGAGGGCGGACGGGCGGTTGGCGCGGAGTTCACCGAAGCGCGCGGGCAGGCCGCGTCGAGCGTTCGGGCGGCGCGCGAAGTGATCGTGTGCGCCGGCGCAGTGCAATCGCCGCAGATCCTTCAGCTGTCCGGGATCGGCGATCCGGAGGCGCTCAAGGCGCTCGGCATCGCCGTCAAGGTAGCGTCTCCGAACGTCGGCAAGAACCTGCAGGACCATCTGGATGTCACGGTGATCAACCGCATGACGCAGCCGCTTTCTGCCTATTCGTTGCAGAAGGGGATCAAGAAGCTGTTCGTGGGCATCCAGTACCTCGCGACGCAAAAGGGTGCCGGGGCAGACAACTTCCTGCAGGCGGGGGCGTTCCTGAAATCGCGGCCTGGTCTCGAGATGCCGGACATCCAGCTGCACGCGGTCAACGCGATCATGATGGATCACGCGAACTTCACGCCGACAGAGGATGGGTTCACCATCCACGCCTGCCAGCTGCGGCCGGAGAGCCGGGGCACGGTAATGCTGAAGTCAGCCGATCCGTTCGATCACCCCGCGATCGATCCGAACTATCTCGCGACAGAGGAAGACCGCCGCGCGATGCGCGAGTCGGTGAAGATGGTGCGCGACGTGATCCGGCAGGCCTCGCTCAAGCCGTATGCGGCGGGCGAGATCATGCCGGGCGCGGGAGTGGTTTCGGACCCCGAAATCGACGCCTTTATCCGCGAAAAGGGCGAGACGATCTATCACCCGGTCGGCACGGTCGCGATGGGAGCGAATGCTTCGAGCCCGGTGGACGGCGACCTGAAGGTGCGCGGCATAGAGGGCCTGCGGGTCGTCGATGCTTCAGTCATGCCGACGCTGATTGGCGGCAATACCAATGCGCCGACGATCATGGTGGCCGAGAAAGCTGCCGATCTTATCCTGGGTGCCAAGCTGCTTCCGCCGGAAGAACCGAAGCGGGCGCTGGCGCCGGTCTGATCAGTGCAGGCCTTGTCGCTGATTGCCGACGAGGCGCAGCTGCGGGCCGAGCTTGCGGGTGTCCGGTGGCACGAGCATCGAGATGCGGTGACGGAAGACCGGTTGGCCGAGGAGCATGGGTTCGCCGCCGAGTGTCTGGTACAGGCCGAGCATGCGCAGGCGCGGTGAGCGGCCGGATTCGGCGCTGAGCGGCATCAGCGTGATCTCGAGTTCGACGCGCTCGCCCGTCAGCGTTTCGCCGCGGCCGCGCACGACGCCCGGCGCGCCATCGAAGCGGATCGCCTCGAGGAAGGCCGCCATCATGGCGCGGTCAGGACCGGTCCAGAGATCGAGGTAGTTGTTGTTCACGAGGTTGCGCCCGATGAGCGCGTTGAGCGTCGTGCCCGAGGTGCGCACGAGCCAGGACTGGTCTTCGCGCTGCTCGACGACGAAGATGCGGTCGATCAGGTTTTCATGATCGCTGGCGTCCGGGCCGGTGAGGCCATGCGACTGCGGGTCCGCCTGCATGCGGCGCCACGCATCCAGCAGGATGCGCGTGTTGGGATGGATCGACCGGTCGATCATGGGGGTAGGGTACTCCGGGTAATCTGATGCGGCCGGCATGGGCCTGTCCGGAGCTGCCAATCGCAATATCCATTCCAGCGCCGGGTTCACCCGGGATGGGAAAGTCTCGCCTCAAAGGACACGTGCATTCACCCGGTAGCCGATCTACCGGCAGGTGTTGGTGTCCTCTCAGGCGAGTTCAGTGTGCGGCGTCCCGGGCACGTTCCAACTCGGAACACCCGCCCCAAGTGTGTAGTGGCGGCAACAGTGCCGATAAACTTTGCGTGAGTGGACGCGTGCGGCGGCGGCGGACTGCGAAAGAGCAACCCGGCGGGGTTGCGCCGACCAGCGGCTGCTGATTTACCCTCTCCAAAAATAAAGAAAGATTGGATTCGCCCAGCGAAGAACCGGTCTTCGATACCGTTTCAGATCAAACTCCCAGGAAGGAAATCAGAGTGTTTTCATACAATTCGAACAAAGCCCGCTCCGGCGGGCTTAAGGCGATTATTTGCCTCGGCACGGGCGTTACCGCCCTCGCCGCATTTGCTGCCCCGGCTTACGCTCAGGAAGAAGCAGCGGAAGAAACTCGCACGCTTCAGGCGGTGACCGTTACGGCCACCAAGCGCGAACAAACGCTTCAGGACGTGCCGATTGCGGTGTCGGTCGTCGGCGCGGACGTGATCGAGAAAGCCGAGATCGTTGATCTGGGCGACCTCCAATCGATCGTTCCGTCGCTGCGCGTTGGCCAGCTGCAATCATCAGCCAACACCAACTTCGTCATCCGGGGTTTCGGCAACGGTGCGAACAATGCTGGTATCGAACCATCGGTCGGCGTGTTCATCGACGGCGTCTACCGGTCGCGTTCTGCCTCCCAGATTGCAGACCTTCCGAACATCGAGCGCGTCGAAGTCCTGCGCGGTCCGCAATCGACCCTGTTCGGCAAGAACGCCTCTGCTGGCGTTATCTCGGTCGTCACCAAGAAGCCGACTTTCGACACCGAAGGCAGCGTTGAAGGCACGCTCAGCAACTTCAACGGCCGCCGCGTGGGTGGCTACTTCACGGCGCCGATCAGCGACACAGTCGCCTTCAGCCTGAGCGGCAACTACAACGTCCGCGACGGCTATGTCGAAGACATCGCCGATGGCCCGGACACCAATGAGCGCAACCGCTACGGCATCCGCGGCGAACTGCTGTTCGAACCGAGCGAAGACCTGAGCTTCCGCCTGATCGGTGACTATGACACGATTGACGAAACGTGCTGCGCTGCCGTGAACCTCGTCAACGGTGCTATCCCGGGCGCAGTCATTAACGCACTCGGCGGCCAGATCGTCACCGGCGCTCCTTTCTCGAACCGTGTTGCCTACAACTTCGGCTCCGAGAACGAGATCGACAACTCGGGTATCTCGCTGCAGGGCGATTATGATGCCGGCTTCGCCACGCTG
>JBBSDJ010000003.1:0-58889 GCA_038249555.1 Caulobacterales bacterium | reverse complement strand
TAGGCAGAATCGACATTCAGCGCATCCATAGCATTGCGGCGGCAAGCATGACGAAGCTGAGGAAGTTTCGGGCTCGGCGATCGTAGCGGGTGGCGATGCGGCGAAAGTGCTTGAGCTTGTTGAAGCAGCGTTCGACGAGGTTGCGGGCCTTGTAGGCTTCGAAGTCGTAAGGGATGGGGCGTCTGCGTGTGGGGTTGCAGGGAATGACAGCTTCGGCGCCCATGCCGGCAACCAGCGCCCGGATCGCATTGGAATCATAGGCCTTGTCGGCAAGCACGCGGCGGGGCGACAGGCCTTCCAGAAGGGCTGGGGCCAGCGGGGCGTCACCGCGCTGGCCGGGCGTGAGGATCAGACGCAGGGGTCGTCCGCGCCCGTCGACCGCCATGTGGATCTTGGTCGTCAATCCTCCTCGGGAACGCCCCAACGCCTGGTCCCCCCTTTTTGGCCTGCCCCTTTGCCGGTGGCGGCCTGCTGGTGCGCGCGCACGAGGCTGGAGTCGATACTGATATAATCATTGTCCGGATCATCGATCAGGTGTTCGAAGACGCGCTCCCAGACGCCGTTCTTCGCCCAGCGCGTGAAGCGCTTGTGCGCAGTCTTCCATTTGCCATACCGTTCCGGCAGGTCGTGCCAGTGTGCGCCTGACCGTAGAACCCAAAGCACACCGTTGACAAAGTTGAGATTATCCCCGCCCGAACGGCCGGGATCACCCGCCTTGCCCGGCAACAGGCCCGCAATCTTCGCCCATTGGTCAGGGCTCAGTTCATAGCGTTTCGGCTTCGGCATCTTCGGGCTCCAGATCAGAGAATCTGGAGACTGATGAATCACACATCACACAAAATATGAATCCTGAATGTCGATTGGACCTAGACCTGTGACTTTCGTCATCCACTTCAGCAAGGCTTCAGCGTCCTGCTTGCGGGTGCCGTCTTCCAGGGCGGCAATGAAATCCTTCGGCGTGACCGCCGTCGCTTTTGTCTTCGGTTCAGACTTCGCCATCGGTTCCTCCTCCGATGGGGAAACTTACGTGCCCCGGTTCAGCCGCGCAATCAGGCTCGACGTGTCCCAGCGGTTTCCGCCCATCGCCTGCACTTCGCCGTAGTAGGCGTCTACGATCGAGGTGACCGGCAGGGTCGCGCCGATCTCCTCGGCCGCGTCCAGTGTGATGCGAAGGTCCTTGCGCATCCAGTCGACCGCGAAGCCGAAATCGAACTTGCCCTCGGTCATCGTCTTCCAGCGGTTTTCCATCTGCCAGCTTTGCGCGGCGCCGCCGGAGATCGCCTCGATCACCTTGGCGGGGTCCAGCCCGGCCTTGTCCGCAAAGTGGAGGCCCTCGGCGAGGCCCTGCACGATACCGGCGATGCAGATCTGGTTGACGGACTTGGCGAGCTGGCCGGAGCCCGTCTCGCCGATCAGGGTAATCTTGCGCGCGAAGGCGTTCATCACCGGGTCGGCGGCCGCGAAAGCGGGCTCGTCCCCGCCGCACATGATGGTGAGCTTGCCATTGATCGCGCCGGCCTCGCCGCCGGACACGGGGGCGTCGATGAAGTGCGCGCCTTTCGCCTTGCAGCGCGCGGCGAGTTCGCGGGCGAGGCCGGCGGAGGCGGTGGTGTGGTCGATGACGGTCATGCCCGCGCCGAGACTCGGCTCGAAGGCGTCGAAGACGGCGCGCACGTCCGGGTCATCGCCGAGGCACATCAGGACGAATTCGGCGCCAAACACGGCGGAGGCCGGATCCTTCGCCGCCTCGCCCCGGTGCACGCCGGTCCAGGCGGCGGACTTGGCGGCGGTGCGGTTCCAGACGCTGACCTGGTGACCTGCGCGGGCGAGGTGGCCCGCCATGTGGAAGCCCATGACCCCGAGGCCAAGAAATGCGGTGCGCGCCATGAGTGTCTCCTTTTGGGACGGGTGTGGGGACGCAGATAGATGGAATTTCATCGAAATCCCATCCCTCGCCGAAGCGTGGGTTTCACCATGACCTGATACACGATGATCTCCGTCAGAAGGACAGGAACCAGGACGATGGCTTACGCCACGACCCACCGGCAAATCGCAGGCAGAATGCCTGCACCACCGGCCCGCAAGTTGGGCACGTGGAAGATGGCGTATGCCGACTTCCTGACCGCCCTGATGGCCTTCTTCCTGTTGATGTGGCTGGTCAGCGGCGTCTCGCCGGATGCCCGGGCCTCCATTGCCGCCCAGTTCAAGTCGAAGGAACTGGCTCTCGCCAGCGCCTCTCCGGCGCTGCCCGCCGAAGCCGCAGACCTGTTCAGCCTTCTGCAACTTTCCGAGACCCTTAAGGCCGCCGGCGAAAGCGTTGTCCTTTCCGTGGAGCCGGACGGGGTTCGCCTCGACCTGGTGGATACGGCTGGTCGTCCCCTGTTCGAGAGTGCCAGCGGCGCCCTGACGCCGGAAGGCCAGGCGCTGGTGGCTGCCGCAGCCGAAACGCTCGCGCCGCTGGGTAACCCGCTTTCAATCGAAGGCCATACTGACGCGTTCAGTCTGGCAACGACCGGCTATTCCAACTGGGATCTCTCGTCTGACCGCGCCAATGACGCCCGCCGCCTGCTCGAGGCGGGCGGCGTCGCGCCGGCCCGTTTCGCGGCCGTGACCGGCCTCGCGGATACCCGGCCGCTCGACGCTGGCCAGCCGCACCTCGCTCAAAACCGCCGGATCAGCCTGAAAGTTCATCTGAGCGCCCAACCGTGAGGCTTTCAGGCCACGCCGGTGTGTCTTTTTTGCCGCTGCCACGCGCCTGCCCGGTTTTGGCCCCTTGGCGCTGGCCCGGCGAGGTGTATCGTTCACACGCATGAAGTTTACGGATTCCCATTTGCTGCCGGCCGGCCTGGAACGGTCGCTGAGGTTCTACGTCACGAACCCCAGCCCCTGTCCCTATTTGCCTGATCGCAAGGAACGCAAGGCCTTCACGAACCTCGCGATTCCGGAAGCCGACGCCGTGCACAATGTGCTCAGCCAGTCCGGTTTCCGCCGCAGCCAGTCGATCGCCTACCGGCCCGCCTGCCTGCGCTGCAACGCCTGCCGCAGCGTGCGCGTGCCGACACGCGAGCATGAGACGAGCCGCAATGACCGCAAGGTGATCGCGAAGAACGCCGCGCTGGTGCGCCGGCCAGTTGTCTCGCAGGCAACTCGGGAGCAGTTCCGGTTGCTGAAAGCCTATGTGAAGACGCGCCATGACAATGGCGGCATGTCCGAAATGACCTACCGGGACTATGTCGCGATGGTCGGCGGCAGCCCGGTTCAAAGCCTGATCTTTGAATACCGCGACGGGCCGGAAGAGACCGCGCCGCTGGTGGCCTGCTCGATCACCGACGTACTGCGCGACGGTTTCTCGATGGTCTACACCTTCTTTGATCCCGAACAGGAAGCCCGCAGCCTCGGCCACCACGTGATCCTCGATCACATCCGCCATGCGCAGGACCTTGGCCTGCCGCACGTCTACCTTGGCTACTGGGTCAAGGGCAGCCCGAAGATGGCGTACAAGCGGCGCTACAAACCACTGGAAGTACTTGACGGCGACCGCTGGCGGCCCTTGAGAGACGACGAGTAGGCGCGAAGCGAGGCCGGTCCCGCAGAGGACGGACGCGCGCACATGGGGAGGCCAGTCGATGATCAACCGGCGTAATCTCGTCGGCGCGGGAGCCCTTGGGCTCGCAGGCGCTGTGGCGACCTTCGCAAATCCCAAATCCGGCGCTGCGCTCTCGGGACCGGCCATCAGCCGCAGCCGGCGCCGCTTCAACATGGTGACGACGTGGCCGAAAGGCCTGCCGGGCCTTGGCCGCGCCGCGGAACGGGTGTCCGAACGCGTGTTCGAGATGTCGGACGGGTTGATGGAGATCAAGGTCTTCGCGGCCGGCGAACTGGTACCGCCCTTCGAGAGCTTCGACGCGGTGGCGAACGGCTCGGCCGACATGTACCATGGCGCGGAATACTACTGGACCGCCAAGTCGACCGCCTTCCCGTTCTTCACCGCCGTGCCCTTCGGCATGACGGCGCAGGAGATCATGGGCTGGATCGATCATGGCGGCGGACAAGCGCTGTGGGACGAACTCTCCGGACAGTTCGGGATCAAGTGCCTCCAGGGCGCCAATACCGGCCACCAGATGGGCGGCTGGTTCCGGCGCGAGATGACCTCGCTGAACGATTTCGTCGGACTCAAGATGCGCATTCCCGGACAGGGCGGCGAAGTGCTGCGCGCACTCGGCGGCGCGTCCATCTCACTCGCGGGCGGCGAGATTTACCAGGCGCTGCAGACCGGTGCGATCGACGCCACCGAATGGGTTGGTCCGTGGAACGACTATTCGCTCGGCTTCCACCGCGAGGCGCCCTTCTACTACGGCCCGGGCTTCCATGAGCCGGGCGCGAGCTTGGCCGTCGGCATCAATCGCGGCGTTTGGGACAGCCTGATCCCCAGCGAGCAGGCGATCCTGAAAGCGGCATGCGAATCCGTGAACCACCTGTCGCTCGGCGAATTCACCTACCAGAACTCTGTCCACCTCGACCTGCTGGTGCGCGAGCACGGCACGCAGCTTCGTTCGTTCCCGGATGAAGTGGTCAAGCGGATGTCGGAAGCCGCCTTTGACGTGCGCGCCGCCAGCGGCAAGGATGGCATCGAGAAGCGGATCTATGAAAGCTTCGAAGCTTCCTTGAAACTGATGCGCGGCTGGGCCGGCGTGTCCGACGGGCCGTACTACGCCGCCCGCGCGCTCGGCAAGTAGGCCCAGAGGCGCGGCATGGACAGCCAGATTTTCCTGACGCTCGGCACGGCGCTCAAATGGGCAGGCATCGCCACCCTGCCGCTGTTCGCCCTGCCGCTCATCGTGCTGGCGGTTCCAAACCTGTTGGACGGGATCGCGAAACGACTGAGCGGGCTGATCGACCGGATTTCCGGCACAGCGCTCGGCGCGGCGATGACCTGCGGCGTGCTGCTGATCTTCCTTCAGCTGATCGTCGTGCTGCTGCGCTATGCTTTCGGCCTCTCCTTCACCTGGCTCAACGAAGCGGTGACGTATGCCTTTGCCGCGATGTTCATGCTGGGCGCCGCCGCCGCGCTGCGGGACGGCGCGCATGTGCGGGTAGACATCCTGCGCCCGCGCTTCGGAGAGACGGGCCGAAACTGGATCGAGCTTGCAGGCGCCTATCTGCTGCTCTTCCCCATCTGTGTACGGATCTTGATGACCAGTGAAGCGGGCCTCGCCCGCTCCTGGATGCTGCTCGAAGGCTCGCGCGAGTCCGACGGGCTGCCGATCCTCTACCTGTTCAAGACGCTGGTGCCTGTGTTCGCCGTGCTGCTGATGGCGCAGGGCCTTTCGGAATCGCTGAAGGCTGCTTTGCGGCTGACAGGCGCGCTGCCGCCGGCCGAGCCGGACAACGCATTGGCCGCCGGAGAGCGCCATGGAGCTTGAGGCCATCCTCGCCATCGCGATGTTTGCCAGTGCCATCATCGCGCTGCTCGCCGGCTATCCTGTCGCGCTGACGCTCGGCGGCGTAGCCCTGATCTTCGCGCTGCTCGGCATTGCGCTCGGCGTGTTCCCGGACTCCTTCCTGAAGGCCTTCCCCAGCCGGATCGAAGGCAGCTCGATCATGCAGAGCCAGACACTGATCGCGGTGCCGCTGTTCGTGCTGATGGGCGTGATCCTTGAACGATCCCGCGTGGCGGAGGACCTTCTCAACATCGCGAGCCGCCTGCTCGCGGGCGTGCGCGGGGGGCTCGGCTTCGCCGTCATCCTCGTCGGCACCCTGCTCGCCGCCTCGACCGGCATTGTCGGCGCGACCGTGATCACCATGACGCTGATCGCGCTGCCGACCATGCTGCGGCAGGGCTATGACGTGCGCCTTGCCACCGGCACCATCGCGGCGTCCGGCACGCTCGGCCAGATCATCCCGCCCTCCATCGTGCTGATCCTGCTCGCCGATGCGATCTCCAACGCCGCCAGCCAGGCGAGCCTTTCCTCTGGCAACGCCTCGGCGGTGGTCTCGGTCGGCGACCTGTTCGCCGGAGCGTTGATCCCCGGCCTGATCCTGGTGCTGTTCTACCTGTCCTGGGTCGCGGCCGTGGCGATCTTCCGTCCCTCCGCCTGCCCGCCGGCGAAACTCGACAATGACACGGCGCCGCTGACCGCAATGGATGTGCTGCTGGGTGTGGGCGCGCCGGTCGGCCTGATCGTGGCCGTGCTGGGCTCCATTCTCGGCGGAATCGCGCCGCCCACCGAAGCGTCCGCCATCGGCGCGGGCGGCGCCCTGCTGCTCGCTGGCCTTCGCCTTGCCCGCGACAATGGCAGCCGCCTTGTGCCCGTCATGGTCGCCGGCCTGCTCAGCCTCCCTGTCATCCTCATTCTGCGCAACACGCTCGACCTGCGCGTCGGCGACATCGCGCATTCAGGCCTTGCGGCGGCGGGCATGGGGCTGACGGCCATCGCCTGCCTCGTCTTCCTCGCGTCGCTGGTCGCGGGGCTCATGGTCCTGCGCAAGGCGTCGCAGCTCACACCTGCGTTCAAAAGCGCCTCGCACATCACCTCGATGGTGTTCCTCATCCTGATCGGCGCCTCGCTCTTCAGCCTCGTCTTCCGGGGCTTCGACGGCGATGACCTGATCGCGGAAATCCTGCATGCCGTGCCCGGCGGTAAATGGGGCGCACTCGCCGCCACGATGGCGGTCATGTTCGTCCTCGGATTTTTCCTCGACTTCATCGAGATCGTCTTCGTCGTCGTGCCGCTGGTGGCGCCCCCGCTGATCCTGCTCGGCTGCGATCCGGTCTGGCTGGCCATCCTGATGGCGGTAAACCTGCAGACCAGCTTCCTGACGCCGCCCTTCGGCTTTGCCCTGTTCTACCTGCGCGGCGCAGCGCCGCCGGAAGTCTCCACGATGCAGATCTGGCAGGGGGCGATGCCGTTCATCGGGCTCCAGCTGCTGCTGCTCACCGTCGTCGCCGCGATGCCGCAGCTCGCCACGTGGCTGCCCTCTATCGCCGCGCAATAGACTTTGGGACAGGACATTTCACCCTTCCAGGCGATCGCCATCAGCCGCCGCGCGCATGAACTGAAAGCGGCGGGCCAGCGCATCTTCCACATGGAATTCGGCCAGCCGTCGACCGGCGCGCCGCAGGCCGCCATCGCCGCCGCGCACGGCGTGCTCGACAGCGAGGCGATGGGCTACTGGGAGAGCGTGCCGCTGAAGGCGCGCATCGCGCGGCACTACCGCGAGACGTACGGCGTGGAGGTTGCCGCGCACCGCATCGCCATCACCTGCGGCGCCTCCCCGGCCCTCGTCCTGGCGCTCGCGACCGCCTTCAATCCCGGCGACCGGATCGCGCTCGCCCGCCCCGGCTATGTCGCCTATCGCAATACGATCCGTGCCCTGAACCTCGAGCCGGTGGAAATCCCCTGCGGCGAAGCGGAACGCTTCCAGCTGACGTCGGCCGCGCTGGCCGCGCTGGACCCAGCCCCGCAAGGCATCATCCTGGCGAGCCCGGCCAACCCGACCGGCACGATCATCCCGGCAGCGGAGCTTGCTGCGATCGCTGAAGTCGCACGCAAGATCGGTGCACGGATCATCTCGGACGAAATCTATCACGGCCTCACTTATGGCCCGAAGCTGCATTCGATGCTGGAGTTCGAGCCGTCCGCCTTTATCGTCAACAGCTTCTCGAAATACTTCTCGATGGCGGGCTGGCGCCTCGGCTGGCTCGTCTCGCCGGGCGACGCCGCGCACCGCACGGGCGCCTATATCGGCAACCTGTTCCTCACCGCGCCGTCCCTCGCCCAGCATGCAGGCCTCGTCGCCATGGACAGCCGCGCGGAACTTGACGGCCATGTCGAGGTCTACCGCACAAATCGCGCGCTGCTTCTGGACGCGCTGCCGCGTCTCGGCCTCGACCGTATCGCGCCGCCGGACGGCGCCTTCTACATCTATGCCGACATCTCCCGCTTCACCGATGACAGCCTCGGTTTCTGCCTGAAATTGCTGGAGGAAACCGGCGTCGCCACCGCGCCCGGCGTCGACTTTGATCCCGTGGACGGCCACCGCTTCATGCGCCTCTCGTTCGCGCTCTCGACACCGGAAATCAAGGAAGCCCTGACGCGCCTCAAGGCTTGGTTCGCGGCGCAGCCGAGGCGCTAGGGCAAAGGTATCCATCCATCGGCAAATTTTCGCCGTAGGCTGCCGGATGGCGCAAACTCTGCATCGAGGTAACGAAGGGCTGACGCCAAATTGAGCCTATCTCGTTTTTCCGCGCCGAAAGTGACTTTCTGGCGTTCAGGGAGATTTGTTTTATTGACGAGCCGCACAAAAATCTTTCAGCGTAACCTCTTAACCGCTGGGAGAAAGTCACCGTGTCAAATACCACGATCCGCATTGATTTTGAGCTGACCGGAGCGGATATAAACTTCTTCCGCGAGCGTCTGAAGTCTTCACAAAAGAAATTCGGATCCTCTGGCGAGGATAAAATCATTGGCGGCGCAGAAGCCCTGATCAAGCGCATGGAAAGCTCGAAATCCCCGGATTTCATGGCGCCGCGCCTGGCCAGACTACGGGAAATGCTCGCAATGCTCAAAGACCCGGACTGGCGCCTTGAAGGCGAAGATCGCCAGCATGTCTTGAACGCCCTGTCGTACTTCGCAGATCCCAAGGACCTTGTGCCAGACTCAATTCCGGGCATTGGCCTGCTTGATGATGCGATCATGATCGACCTCTCGGTGATTGAGCTCGCACCGGAACTTGTGGGCTATGCAGAGTTTTGTGCCAATCGGGATGAGCTGCAGCGGGGCATGCCCGACGCCGAGCCTCTGTCCGTAGCGCGGGATATTCTGCAAAAGCGAATGCGCCGCCAGCGTCGCCGAAGCGTCCGTCTCGGAGACTGGGGTTGAGGTCCGGCCCGGCTGAGGCCATCAAGCCTTTCGTCACGGCGGCAAAACCAACAGCTCGATGCATATTGGGCAGGACGCCGGTGCGCTCAGGCTAAGAGGACTTCGAGACGCTTGTACCCAAACAGCCTGGCGCTCGAAGTGAACGCTGCGACCCGGTAGGCGCATCTAAGCAACGCAACTCCTCAGCAGATCTGGTTGATCCGGGCGGAATGAATAACCGGACAGAGCCAATAGGCGACGCTCACCCCCGTTAAACCTTCTCCAGCTTCTTAGGCGTCGTTACGCGGCGCGTCTTCGCGCGCGCTTTCGGCTTGGGCAGTTTGCGGAAGCGGCTTTGGCACCAGGCAAAGCCGCCAACTCCGACATCCAGCAGCGCGTCAGAGCGCCCGCACGGGCACGCAAATTCCCAGAGATCGAACACCCGGTAAGTCTCGCCGGCCACCAGCGGCACGGGCTCTCCCGTCACGTGGTTCGGGGCCGCGTTGACACACAAGACCAGATCGCCGGGACCAAGAGCATCACTCATCGCGCCCGCCTGATAGCACAAAACCACCCGGGCGGGCGATAGCCCTCGTGCGCCTACCCGCCGCAAGCGCCCCAGAAGGTTTCTATGCCCGGCAGGTCGCCTTCCTTGAGGATCTGCTCCGGCACGAACACCTGGAAATCCTCTTCCGGCACGACGCGGATGTACAGTGTACGCGCGAGGCTGCCGGGGGTCTGCTCCGGCTCGTTCCAGCAGCCCGGCGCGATGGCGCCGAAGGTCAGCTCGTTCTCGCCGGGCGCTTCCGTCTTGAGACGGACGAGTTCCTGGCTGAGCGCGGCCAGAAGCGGCCGGTCTTCGGGCCGGGTCGTATAGGTCCAGATCGAGAAACCGTCGCGCGCCTCGGTCGCGAGGAACGGGCTGTCGAATCCGAGCGAGGACGTCAGCGGAAAGCTCTCGGCAATGTCGACACCCAGCCGCGGGCTGATCACGTTGATCTGCAGGTAGGCGCCGTCATCATAGGCGCGGAAGGCCGACGGGATGCGCATGGCGAGTTCGATCTTCGAGAGATCCAGCGCTGTGGGGTCGAGGACAGGCCCCGGCACTTCCGAGGGCGCCGATGTCTGGACGCTCGATTCCTCCACCGTCATCGGCTCTTCGGGAGGCGCCGTCTCTGTCTTGGGCGAACAGGCCGTCACGAGCATCGCAGCGGAGGCAACAACAAGGGCGAAACGCATGGCTCGGCGTCCTTTTCCGGGATCGGTATGCAAACTTTTCTGAGATATCCTAGCCGAAACCGGAAACCCTAGAAACCAACCTTCGGCGGCTCGTCGAGCGCTGCGCGGCTATCGGCGCCGACGTCGAAGAACTCGCGGCCCTCGAAGTTGAAGCTGCCGGCGATGATCGAGCCCGGGAACTGTTCGCGGGCCGTGTTGTAGTCCTGGACGGCCGAGTTGTAGAAGCGGCGCGCGGCGGCAAGTTTATCCTCGATCGAGGACAGCTCGTTCTGCAGCTGCAGGAAGTTGGTGTTAGCTTTCAGGTCCGGATAGGCCTCTGCAAGGGCGAACAGCTTGCCCAGCGCCTGGCTCAGCACGCCTTCGGCGCGGGCCATGTCGCCGGCGGTATTGGCGGCCTGGGCGGCGTTGCGCGCCGCGATCACCTGCTGGAAGGTTTCCTGCTCGTGCTTGGCATAGCCCTTGACCGTTTCCACGAGGTTCGGGATCAGGTTCTGGCGCTGTTTCAGCTGTACATCGACATCCGCGAAGGCCTGATTGACGCGCTGCCGCTTCATCACGAGGCCGTTGTAGATCAGGATGATCATGCCCACGATGGCAACGATCACCGCGAGAACGATGAGAACGAGATTCATGGGGTGCCCCCTTCCAGAATTCCTTGATGCCCAACGCCTAACCGGCGCTGCGGGGTTTCGCAAGCGATACTCCCTGCCGCAGGGGAATGTCAGCGGCGCGGCACGAAAACGGGCGTTCGGACCTGCGAATAAGATCGCGGCCCCTTTTCCGGCAGCACCAGCGCCGTGAGAGCCCCGCCATGCACCGCGCCGGTGTCGATGCCGGTCGCGTGGGCAAATTCAGCCGGCCCCTCGAGGAAAGGCTGGTGGCCGAACACGACATGCCCGAAGCGGCCGTCGTAGACGTCCGCCCAGAAAGGGTCGCCCGGCTTCTCCTGGCCCAGCCCGACGAAGCCGCCGGTCGCCGCATCGATGAACCGCGTGCGGAGCACCTTGCGGAAGCGGTCCCGCTCGCGCCCGGCAAAGCGTTCCGCCTCCCGCACGCCCGCAGGAAACCGGCGCATGTCGCCCGGAATCCCGCCGTGCACGATCAGCACGTCATGGGCGCGCAGCCGGTAGAAGGGCACGGCCGTATTCAGGAAGGCCCGGCCCGCCTCGGTCAGCTCTGCGGCCAGCGCGGGCAGCTCCGGCGCCTCGGCCGCCTGCTGGGCGGCGATCACCGGCCGCTGCGCTAGGTTTCGTTGGTAGCGGCGGTGGCGGTCCTCGTGGTTTCCGTCCACCAGCACGATGTCGTAGGGCGCCGTCGCCGCGAGGCTGGCGAGATGATGCACAACGCCCGCAGACTCCGGCCCCTTGTCCACCAGGTCGCCGACGAAGATCAGCTTGTCGCCGGGCACAAGCTGCAATTGCGCGAGCAGCTCTCGAAGCGCCGCCAGCATTCCGTGGACATCACCGACAATCGCCGTCCGCTGCACACCGCGCTCCTCTTCAGTCTGCATATACGCCGGCAACGGCCAGGATGCACGGCCTGGCCTTCGGTTTGGAGGAAACCGCATCAGCAGGCGAAGTGGGATGTACCGCTAGCCACTCGCCCGATTTGCATTAGTTTCGGCACCATGACCGATCCCGACATCCTCGCCCACATGATCCGCAGCGCCCACCGTGTCGCCGTGTTTACCGGTGCGGGCATCTCGACCGAAAGCGGCATCCCGGATTTCCGCTCGCCCGGCGGCGTTTGGAGCAAGATGAAGCCGATCATGTTCCAGGACTTCGTCGCCTCGCGCGACAAGCGCCGGGAGGCCTGGACGCGCGTGTTCAACAAGACTGCCGGCTGGACGGGCGCCTCGCCGAATGCTGGCCACTACGCGATTGCCGAACTCGTCGCCGCCGGGAAGATCGCCAGCGTCATCACGCAGAATGTCGACAACCTGCACCAGGACTCCGGTGTGCCGGACCGGCAGGTGATCGAGATCCATGGCAATGCGAGCTATGCCAAATGCCTCAACTGCGGCAAGCGCTACGAACTCGAGGCGCTGCGCCCGCGCTGGGAAGCGGATGAAGACATCACCTGCATCTTCTGCACCGGCCTGATCAAGACCGCGACCATCTCCTTCGGCCAGGCCATGCCGGAAGCCGAAATGGAACGAGCCAGCGAGGAAGCTTCGCTGTGCGACCTGATGCTGGTGCTCGGTTCATCCCTCGTTGTCTATCCGGCGGCGGGCATCCCCCTGCTCGCCAAGCGGCTGGGTTCGCAACTCGCCATCATCAACCGCGAGCCGACCGATCAGGATCCGTACGCGGACATTGTGCTGAATGCCGAGATCGGGCCGCTGATGACGGATGTGGTGGGTCGGTTATAGGTCTCTATGCCCTGAAGCCCGCTCTTCCTTGGGAGCAGGACCATCGTGTGTGGGGGTATTGATTCCAGGGGTATTCGATAGATCCGTGAGCGGAGGTGTTGCGCAAGGTTTGGGGGCGGGTTTCATAACGGCTTGATGGGGATGGCTTTTATTTTTTCGAAGCGCCGTTTGCTATAGGCGCAAGTCCTCTCCTTCTCCCGCCAGACGGGCTCATCCTGTTGCAGGCTTTGCAGTCCGCGTGTCGATTTCCTCTCATTGATTCTCATTTTTTATCACTTCGTATCGATCTTTTCTCGCTGGTTATCGCGTGAGCGTAGTTGAAGGACGAGGCGGGACTTGCGGCAGTTCGGTTTGGCCCATCGTTCGACCCCTGCCTTCGCAGGGGCATGCTTCGCTCAGGATGAGCGTAGGTCTGTGTTGCGGGCCAAGCACCCATGGCTTTCGAGGGGCGTGAGCCCGGCATGAGCGCGAGTGTAACCCCGCGCGGAGGGGTGTGGCGCAAGTTTTCCGGAGAAATCTTTCAGAGGCTTGATGCGTCTGCGGATTTTGTTACGGGCGCGGCGGATCTTGTTGCACAAGCCGGGCGTTCCCTAACTGTCGTTTGTCAGGCGCTGGCGCGACACATCCCACTCCGCGCGCGTCTGCGACCATTCATCATTAGGGACTTCATCATAGGGCGGCGGCAGAGCTATCGGCCCGAGATTTTTCGAGCCAAGCCGCGCGGCCAGTTTTTGCGAGGCCGTGTTGGCAGGCCGGATCGTATGGATCACGCGTGCTTCGCCCAGCTCGAAGAACGCAAAGTCCATCGCGGCGATGGCGCCTTCCAGCGCATATCCCTTGCCCTGGAATTCCGGCACCAGCATCCAGCCGACTTCGATACACGGCCAGCCAAACGGTTTCGATGGACCAAACCGGCCGATGAACAGGCCGCTCGATTTCTCGATGGCACAGAGCGCGCCCCAGCCCATGATCTTCCAGTGCCCCGCGACCGACAGGAGCTGGTTCCAGCTCTCGCGCTGGTCCTGAACGCTGCCCGTGTTGGCTTTCACGGACTCGTCCGCCTCCATCAGCGCCCAGCCTTCGAAATCGGCGAGAACGGGCGGCCTGAGGATCAGGCGCGCAGTTTCGAGTTTCACGTCACGCGCCACTTGCGCCTCCCCGCCGCCAACTGATCGCTTCCGCCTCCGCCGCTTTTACGAAGGCGTCCTTTCCATCCTGATACGGAACACCGGACTCCACCAACGCCGCTTTCAGCGCCGAGTATTCCCTGGCTTTCTCCGGATGGCTTCGCAGGTAATCGCGAAAGGCCAGATGGCGCTCGATGTGCGGCGAGCCGGCTTCGAACACATGCAGGTGGTGCGTCCGCCGCCCCTCGGCATCGTCCTTCCGGAAGTAACGGCGGCCCTCGATGCCAAAGGCGCCCATCGCCGTGTAGCCGAGCGATTCGATACGACGGCCCGCGCCGTCCAGCCGTTCGAAAGAGCCGACTACGCCCAGCATGTCGATGATAGGCTTGGCCAGGATGCCGGGAATGGCCGTGCTGCCGATGTGATGCAGCGCGGTGCAGGCCTCGCCCATAGCTCCGGCAAGTGCCTGCGCTTCGGCGGCGAACGCCGCCGCCCATTCCGGATCATGCGGAACAACGCGCGGCGCCATACTGACCCCTCCGCCTCAGCCGCTAAACGTTCCGCCTTTCGGAAAGCCCTTGGGCACGACCTTGCCGGCCTGCGCGCGCTGGCCGCGCCACTCTTTCCACTCTTCGAAGGCGCGGTGGCGACCGCCGGTCATGACGATCAGGCCATCCCGCTTGTCGAAGGTGATCAGGTCGGCGAGTTCATACCTGCCCGTATAGGTCTGCAGCTTGTTGCCCTTGCCGCGCGACATTTCCGGCAAGTCTTTCAGCGGGAAGATCAGCATCTTCCGGTTCGTGCCGACAACGGCAATCATGTCGCCGTCGACCGGCGCGCAGACGAGCAGGCGCCCCTCGCCCGTGTTAACCACCTGCTTGCCGGCCTTGCGGTTCGATTCCAGCTCGGTCTCCGGAATGACAAATCCGTACCCGGAGCTTGAGGCCATCACGCGCTTGCGCTCGGCATCGAACTTGAACATCGCGACGATGTCCACATTGTCTTCCAGTTCGATCGACAGCCGGATCGGTTCGCCATTACCGCGCCCGCCCGGCAGCTTGTCCGCCGCCAGGATGAAGGCGCGCCCGTCGGACGACATGATGACCAGCCGGTCGGTGGTCATCACTTCTTCCATCCAGGCCGGGCCATCGCCCTCCTTGAACTTGATCGAGTCGGCTTCGATGCCGTGGCCTTTCATGCCGCGGATCCAGCCCTGCTGAGACAGCACGACCGTCACCGGCTCCTTCGGCCGCGAGGCCTCCAGCGCGGCAGCAAGGTCCACATCCGGCGCCGCCTCGAAGGTGGCGCGGCGCTTGCCGAGCGCCGTGCCCGGATCAAACTCGTCGCGCGCCGCCTTCAGGTCTTTCGACACTTTCGACCACTGCTTGCGCGTCGAGCCGAGCAGCGAGACAATCTCCTCGCGCTCTTCCTTCAGCTTCGTGTGCTCGCCCCGGATTTCCATTTCCTCAAGCCTGCGCAGCGCGCGCAGGCGGAGGTTGAGGATCGCTTCGGCCTGAACATCCGTCAGCTTGAAGCGCTTCATCAGGACGGGCTTCGGCTCGTCCTCGGTGCGGATGATGCGGATCACCTCATCGATGTTGAGGAAGGCCACGAGGTAGCCATCCAGCAGGTGCAGGCGCTTCTCGATCTTGTCGAGACGGAACTCGGCGCGGCGCACTACCACTTCGCGGCGATGGTCCAGATAGGCCTGCAAAACCTGCTTCAGGCCCATCACCTGCGGCGCGCCCTTGTGCAGCACGTTCATGTTCAGGCTGAAGCGCGTCTCCAGATCGCACAGCTTGAACAGGCTTTCCATCAGCACATCCGGCTCGACTGTCTTGGCGCGCGGCACCAGCACGAGGCGCACATCTTCGGCGCTCTCGTCGCGCACGTCTTCGAGCAGCGGAACCTTCTTTGCTTCGAGCAGTTCGGAAAGGCGCTCCAGCAGGCGGGACTTCTGGACCTGGTAGGGTATCTCGGTGACGATGATCTGGTAGGTGCCGCGGCCCGTGTCCTCGACATGCCAGCGCGCCCGCATCCGGAAGCTGCCCCGGCCTGTCTCGTAGGCCTGAAGCATCGCGGCGCGTTCCTCGACGATCACGCCGCCGGTCGGAAAGTCCGGACCCTGAACAAATTCCATCAGCTCTTCGGTGGTCGCCTTCGGCTTCTCGATCAGCAGCCGCGCCGCGTCGATCACCTCGGCCACGTTGTGAGGCGGAATGGACGTCGCCATGCCGACCGCGATGCCGGTCGCGCCGTTCGCCAGCAGCGCCGGGAAGCCGGCCGGCAGCACCACGGGCTCCTCGTCATTTTCGGCATAGTTCGGACGGAAATCGACGGCGTTCTCGTCGAGGCCCTCCATCAAGAGCTCGGCCGCGCGCGTCATCCGCGCTTCGGTATAGCGGTAAGCGGCGGGGCTATCGCCGTCGATGTTGCCGAAGTTGCCCTGCCCGTCGACCAGCGGATAGCGCACGCTGAAATCCTGCGCGAGGCGCACCAGCGTGTCATAGATCGAGCTGTCGCCGTGCGGGTGGTAGTTACCCATCACGTCGCCGACGATCTTGGCGCACTTGCGGTAGCCGCCTTCGGGGTCGAGCCTGAGCACGCGCATGCCATAGAGGATGCGCCGCTGCACCGGCTTCAGCCCGTCGCGCACATCCGGCAGGGCCCGGGCCGTGATGGTGGAGAGCGCATAGGCGAGGTAGCGCTTCGACAGCGCCTCGCTCATGGTCTCGTTGATGATCCGCTCTTCGGGCGGCGGCGAGGGTCCGCGCTTCACCATTCTGGTCTCTTCTGCAGTTCGTGCCACATTCTGTGCGTGCCCCCGCTTTAAAGTCGATTCCGGCCCGGGGACCAGCACAGGTTAACAGAAACCGGGGTTTGGTTAAGGAAAGGAAAAGGGTGAAGCTGCAAAAGGCACTCACGCGCTATTTCACGCTGCTGGTCCTGCCTTCGGCGCTGGTTGTGGGCGTGTTCCTGCGATTTGCGCCGCCCCAGCACAACCCGTTTGCGCCGCTGGACCTCAACCACAAGCCCGGCCTTGCCTCCCACTTCAAGATGACTCAGCTGGAGCGCCATCCCGATGCCTGCTTCAACGCCCTGGACGCGACCGGCGTGCTGTACACCCCATTGGAGGATTCGCCGCGCGGGGAGGCCTGCGGCAAGTATGACGCCCTGACGCTGGACCGCTCGCTGACCCCCTATTCGGCGACCCTCAGCATGACCTGCTGGCAGACCGCCTCCCTCTACATGTGGGAGCGCCATGTCGCGCGGCCCGCCGCCACGGAAATCTTCGGCTCACCGATCGCCCGGATCGAGACCTATGGCAGCTTCTCGTGCCGCAACATCGCCGGCACGGGCCGCAAGTCCGAACACGCCGCCGCCAATGCCGTCGACATCTCGGGCTTCCGCCTCGAGGATGGCCGCCTGATCAATGTGAAAACGCATTGGGACAATGGCGGCAAGGAAGGCGAATTCCTGAAGCGCGTCCACAAGGGCGCCTGCCGGATTTTCTCGGTCACCCTCGGGCCGGAGTACAACGCGGCCCATGCCGACCATTTCCATTTCGACATGGGGGATGCGCGCACCTGCCGGTAGCCCGTTTGAAGATCCCCCTTGCCGGACGCTGCGTCACGCAGTGAGGATGGAAGGCAATACAAAAAACCGGGAGGATCACCATGAAGCTCATCAATTCCGTCGGCCCCAATCCGCATGTCGTGCGCATGTTCATGGCCGAGCGCGGCATCTCGGTGCCGCTCGAAGACATCGACATCCTGAAGGGCAAGAACCGCGAGGCGGAGTACCTCAAGACGAATCCGGCCGGCCAGTCGCCCTGCCTTGTGCTGGATGACGGCGCGATCATCGCCGAGATCACCGCGATCTGCGAATACCTCGACGAGAAATTTCCCGGCAGTAGCCTGATCGGCGCAACCCCCGAAGAGCGCGCCCAGACGCGCCGCTGGACGCGGTGGGTCGATCTCAACATCGTCGAGCCGCTGGCCAATGGCTTCCGCTATTCGGAAGGCCTGCCGATGTTCCAGTCGCGCATGCGCTGCCTGCCGGAAGCCGCCCCCGGACTCAAGGCCAAGGCCCAGGACGGCCTCGCTTTCCTCGACGCGCAGCTTGCCACGCGCACGTTCGTGGCCGGCGAGAAATTCACGCTCGCAGACGTGCTGCTGTTCTGCTTCCTCGCCTTCGGCGGCGCGGTCGGCCAGCCGCTCAATCCGGAGCTCAAGAATATCGGGCGCTGGTATGCGGCGGTTGGCGCCCGCGCGAGCGCGAAAGCCTAGGCTTTACTCAGCAGGCGGAGGACCAGCCGCTCCCGCTCCGGCGGCACGCCCCGGTGGACCGCCGCGAACAGACGGTTCTCGAGGAAATGTCCGGTCAGTTTCAGCCCGGCGGCAATGTCGCCGGGCTGCAGCGCCGCCGCTGGCCGCATCAGGAAATCCGGCAGGGCCAGAAGCCGGTCGACATATTGCTCGGCTTCCGATCCGCGCACGGCCCGCCCCGTCTTTGGCGAGACGTGCGTCAGCCCGTCATTGGCGCCGGTGATCGCGCACTCCCCCAGGTCCAGCCCGAAGCCGAGCGCCGAGAGCAGGCCGAGTTCCCAGCGCACGTAAAGCGCCGGCCAGATTTCCGGATGCTCCAGCTCGTCGAGCAGCAGGACGGTCGCCTCATAGAGGTTCGATCCGGCCGCATCGCCCTCGTTCATGCTGGCGCGCAGGATCGACGTGATGGCCGAAACCGCCGACAGCGCCGCGGGATCCTCCAGCAGGCGCGATGCCCGCTCCCGACGCGACTCGGCCACGTCAAACCGGCCAAGCTGATCGTCCAGCCGGCCGCTCCAGGCCAGCGCAACCGTATTGCCCGCTTCGTATTGTGCCCGGCGTTTGCGCGAAGCGCCGCCATAGACAAGGCCCGAACGGCGCCCCCGCTGCGAGGTCAGAACGTCGAGGATCAATCCCCCTTCGCCAAACCTCCGCCCACCGAGGATTATGCCGTCATCGGACCAGTTCATACATCAAATTCGAGGCCGAACCCGGAATAGTTCTCGCGCTTTTCCTGCCAGCGCTCGTCCACCTTCACGAACAGGAACAGGTGCACCGGCCGCTCCAGCATCTCGGTCAGCTCCACGCGTGCCTGGCGTCCGATCTCCTTGATCAGCGCGCCGCCCTTGCCGAGCACCATGGCCTTGTGCCCGTCCCGGCCCACGATGATGACCTGCTGTACACGGACGGACCCGTCCTTGCGCTCTTCCCAGCTCTCGGTCTCCACCGTCAGCTGGTAAGGCAATTCCTGGTGCAGGCGCAGCATCAGCTTCTCGCGCGTCACCTCCGCCGCCAGCACGCGCATCGGCACGTCGGCGACCTGGTCAGGCGGATACAGCGCCTCGCTCTCCGGCATGCGCGCGGCAATCGCGGCGGAGAGCTTCTCCACCCCGTCGCCCTTCTCGGCGGAGATCATGAAGATCTCCTCGTAGACACCTTCGGCATTCAGCTTCGCCATTACCGGCAAGACGCGGTCATGCGGGAACAGGTCGATCTTGTTGAGCGCGAGGATCGCCCGCTTGCCGGCATCCTTCAGCTGGCGGATCACCCGCTGGTCATCCTCGATTGAATGGCGCTGCGCCCCGCTGGTCTGGCCCTCGTGCTCGGCCACCCAGGCCGAGGCATCGATCAGGTGCACGATGGCGTCCGCATCTTCCGCGCCGCCCCACGCCGCTTTGACCATCGCCCGGTCGAGCCGCCGCTTGGCAACAAAGATGCCCGGCGTGTCGACGATCACCACCTGCGCCGCGCCGATCTGGGCGACGCCGCGCACCGGGAAGCGCGTTGTCTGCACCTTGTGCGTGACGATCGCCACCTTCTGCCCGACGAGCCGGTTGGTGAGCGTCGACTTGCCGGCATTCGGCGCGCCGATGATGGCGCAGAATCCGGCATGGGTTACGGCCTGGTCGCTCATGTAGTCCCTTTCAACTGTTCCAGCATGCGCGCAGCGGCTAGACGCTCGGCGTCGCGCTTGGAGGGGCCCGATGCGGCGGCCGTCCCGTTCTGCGCGATGCGCACTTCAACTTCATATTCCGGTGCATGATCCGGGCCGGACCGGCCAATGACCACATATTCCGGGAGCGGATGACCCTGCCCCTGCGCCCATTCCTGCAGCAGGGTTTTCGGATCTTTCATTTCGGCGGGGCCGCCCGTGAACTGCGGCGCCCAGGCCTTCTCGACAAACTTGCGCGCAGCGCCAAGGCCGCCGTCCAGATAGATCGCGGCAATCACCGCCTCGCAGGCATCGCCCAGCGTCGACTCCCGCTCGCGCCCGCCGCTTGCCACTTCGCTGTCCGACAGCAGCAGGAACGCGCCAAGCCCGAGATGCCGGAACGCTTCGGCGCAGGCGCCCTTCTTGACCAGCCGGTTGAGTCGCGGCGCGAGATCGCCCTCTGTCTCGTTCTTGCGCCGCTCGATCAGGCGCTCGGCGATCAGCAGGTTCAGCACCCGGTCGCCGAGGAATTCCAGACGCTGGTTGGCATGCTGCAGCGACTCCGCCGCGGTTACCGCGCTCGGATGCGTCAGCGCCGTCACCAGCAACGCCTTGTCCTTGAACCGGTGGCCGCACGCGACTTCCGCTTCCAGGATGGCCGCGTCGCTGAGCCCCCGCCGGACGGCTTTCGCAGCGGCCCGCTGGCGGGTGCGTTTGGGGCGTGCCTGTATCATGACGGCGCCAGCGCAATCGCTTCGATGATCACCTGAGCCTCCGCCCACGGATGATCATCCGTCAGTGTCAGGTGCACCACGGCTGTGTGCCCCGGCGGCGTCAACTTTGCGAGCCGCGCCGCGGCGCCGCCAGTCAACTCGAAGCCGGGCTTGCCAGACGGCAGATTGATCACGCCGAGGTGCTGCCAGTGCACGCCGGCCCGCGGCACGCCGGTGCCCAGCGCCTTGGCGCAGGCTTCCTTGGCCGCAAAGCGCTTGGCATAGGTCTCGGCCACGCGCCGGCGACCGCGCGCCTTGGCGATCTCGTAGGGTGTGAAGACGCGGCGTTCGAACTTCTCGCCAAACCGGTCGAGCGAGCGCTGGATGCGCTCGATATTGCAGAGGTCGTTGCCGATGCCGATGATCATGCCGCCGCCACGGCGCCGCGCGCGATATCCATCCGGCGGCGCATCTCGCGGATCGCCGCGTCGAGGCCGATGAAGATCGCCTCGCCGATCAGGAAATGCCCGATATTGAGTTCCGCCAGATCGGCAATCGCCGCCACTGGCCCGACATTGTCGAACGTCAGCCCGTGCCCCGCATGCGGCTCGATGCCCCTGCGCCGCGCGTCGGCGGCCGCAAACTTCAGTCGCTCCAGTTCCGGCGCGGCGGCCTCGAAGCCGCCTTCATGCCAGAGCTCCGCATAGCGCCCGGTGTGCAGCTCCACCACCGGCGCGCGCAGCACTTCTGCTACGGCAATCTGCACCGGGTCCGGCTCGATGAACAGCGACACGCGCGAACCCGCAGCGCGCAGCGCCTCGACCATCGGCGCAATCCGGTTGTGCATGCCGGCGACGTCCAGCCCGCCTTCGGTCGTGCGTTCCTCGCGCCTCTCCGGCACCAGACACGCCGCATGCGGACGAAACGCGGTCGCAATCGCTTCCATCTCCTCGGTCACCGCCATCTCGAGATTGATCGGCAGGCGCGTGGCCTTGCGGATCGCCTCGATGTCGCCGTCGCGGATATGCCGGCGGTCTTCGCGCAGGTGGATCGTGATGCCATCGGCGCCGGCGGCTTCGGCAATCTGCGCGGCGCGCACGGGATCGGGATGCGGCCCGCCGCGCGCGTTGCGGATGGTGGCCACATGGTCGATGTTGACGCCGAGACGCAGGTAACCGCCCATCAGGCGAGGCCTCGCGAGCCGGGCTTGATGGCCGGCATGGCCGCGAGTTCCGGCGGCAAGGCATCGGCGGCATAGTCGGGGAAGTTCACCTGCGCGAGCGAGATCAGTTGGCAGCCGACATCGGCGCGCCCGCCGGAGCGGTCGATGATGCAGGCACCGCCCACCACTGTGCCGGGCAGCTTTTCCAGCGCCTCGACCGTCTCGCGGAACGAGAGCCCCGTCGTGACGATGTCCTCGGCAATCAGTACACGGTCATCCGGCCCGATGGAGAAGCCGCGCCGGAACTCAAGCTTGCCATCAACGCGCTCGGCAAAGATGGCGCGGGCGCCGAGATGGCGGGCGATCTCGTAGCCCGGAATGATGCCGCCCACGGCAGGGCCTGCGACCACATCAATCTTGCCGAAAGTCGCGGTCAGCTTCTGGGCCAGCGCCTTGCAGATCTTTTCCGAGAGGTCCGGCCGCGAGAAGACCAGCGCCTTCTGCAGAAAAACCGGGCTGCGACGTCCGGACGACAGAATGAAATGCCCCTCCAGCAGCGCGCCGGCATCGCGGAACACGTCGAGGACCTGGTCACTGTTCATCCTGGCCCTCCTGGTCGCGCACGGCGCGGTCAACTACGGCCAGCGAGCGCAGGGCCGCCAGGATCTGGGTCAGGCGTTTCAGGTCTTCCACTTCGATATCCATCATCAGTTCTATGAAATCAGGTTGGCGCATGCCGGTCGTGATGCCGACAATGTTGCCGTTGGACTCGGCCACCGCCGAGCAGAGCTTGGCCAGCACGCCTTTCTGGTTCGAGGCGTTGATCCGTATACGTCCAATGGCGACGGCGCCGGTCTTGGCAAGCTCGGTCCATTTCAGGTCGCGCCAGAGGTCCGGACGGTCATCATACTCGGCAAGGCGCGGGCAGCTGGAGACGTGCACGACCAGTCCCTTGTCCGGCACCTGCACGCCGATGATCCGGTCGCCCGGCAGCGGGCGGCAGCACTGGCCAAGATGCAGCGTGACGCCGGGCGTCAGGTCCTTGCCCTCCACGAACAGCGGCGCATGCCGGCTGTCGATCGGCGTCTTGTCGGCGTCATCAGTGCGCTCGGCGGCGTAGCCCGGGAACGCGGCATTGACGACGGCAGATGTCTGCAGGCGCCCACGGCCGACTTCCTCGCGCAGGTCGTCGATCGACGAGATGCGTAACTTGTTGGCCACGTCGATCAGCATCACGTCCACCGGATCGGCGCCCGCCCGGCGCAGGGCCTGGTTGATCAGGCCTTCGCCGAGGCGCCGGAACTCCGCCGCTTCTCGGTCGCGCTCCAGCTTGCGCTGTTTCGATTTCGCCCGGCCGGTATAGGTCATCGCTTCCCAGCCGATGGCCGGCGCGGGCGCGCGGCCCCGGATGATATCGACCACATCGCCGTTCTTGAGCGGCCGGCGCATTGATTTTTCTTCGCCGTTGATCCGTGCACCGATGGCCGTGTCGCCCACGGCGGAGTGGACCGCGTAGGCGAAATCGAGCGGCATCGCGCCGGCCGGCAGGATGATCAGCTTGCCCTTCGGCGTGAAGGTGAACACGTGCTCGCGGTACATCTCGAGCTTGGCGTGCTCAAGGAACTCGCCCGGCTCGGCGCCGTCGCGCAGCAGTTCGGCAAAGGCCTTGAGGTTCGCCTCCGGGTCGAGGCCGGCGGCGCGCGCCGAGTCCACGTCAAACCCGTAGGCGCGGTTCTTGTAGCCCCAGTGCGCCGCCACGCCGTACTCGGCCGTGCGGTCCATCGCTTCTGTGCGGATCTGCAACTCGACACGCCGGTTGCCGGAGGCGCGAACGGTTGTGTGCAGGCTGGCATAGCCGTTCGGCTTCGGCACCGAGATGAAATCGCGGAACCGGTCCGGGATGCACGCCCAGTGCATGTGAACTGCTCCGAGGGCGGAATAACAGTCCTTGACGTCGCCGAGGATTATGCGGAACGCGAACAGGTCCGCCACATCCCGGAACGAAATCGACTTGCGCTCCAGCTTCCGCCACAGCGAATAGGGCTGCTTGCGCCGGCCCTTTACACGGTACTTGAGTCCGGACGCGTCCAAAATCTTCGTCAGGTCGGCGCGGATGCGGTCGAGATCGCCCTGGTTTTCCTTCTCGAGTTCTTCGAGCCGGTAAAGGATCGCGCGGCGCGCTTCCGGGTTCAGCTCCTGGAATGCGAGGTCGTCCATCCGTGCGGCCACATCATAGAGGCCCACCCGGCGCGCCAGCGGCGCATAGATGTCCATCGTCTCGCGCGCCGTGCGCTGACGGCTTTCGGGCTTTTTGCGGTGGTGCAGCGTCTCCATGTTGTGGAGCCGGTCGGCGAGCTTCACCAGCAGCACGCGGATGTCGCTGGTCATCGCCAGGATGAATTTCTGGAAGTTCTCCGCCTGCGCCGCTTCCTTCGACATGAAGTCGAGCTTGTCGAGCTTGGTCACCCCGTCGACCAGCTCCGCCACATCGGCGCCGAAGCGCACCTCGATGTCGCCGATGTCGATCTCGGTATCCTCGACCACGTCATGCAGCAGGCCTGCGACGATGGTCACCTCATCGAGGCGCACTTCGGCCAGCAGGTTCGCGACCCGGATCGGATGGGAGTAATAGGCCTCGCCGGAATCGCGCTGCTGCGCGCCATGATGCTTGACGGCAAAATCATAGGCCTGCCCGAGCAGTTCGGACCGCACGCGCGGATGATAGGCGCGAACTTTCGCGATCAGTTCGGAACGGGTTGGTACAGGCGGCAGTGCGTCGGAGGTATCCGGCGCAGCGGCCTGTTTGCCAGCGGTTGCGCCAGTCCCTTTTTCCGGTCCGGAAAGGGCGCTGCCGTCCATTTCGTCTCCTACAGGCGGTCGTCGCGCCCGGATTCGATTTCAGCCTGATAGGCGCGCAGAACATCGTCTTCGGTCGCAGCCGGTGCAGCCTGAAGCGCCTGACGGTCGGCTTCGCGCTCGTTCTCTTCGCCCGGACGGATGTCCTGCAGGCCGGAGATCAGCGCTTCCTTGACGACTTTCAGGTCGATCGACGATTCGGCGATCTCGCGCAGCGAAACGACCGGATCCTTGTCATTGTCGCGGTCCACGGTCAGCGGCGAGCCTTCGCGGATCATGCGGGCCCGGTGGCCGGCGAGCAGGACGAGCTCGAACCGGTTCGGGATCTTCTGGATGCAGTCTTCGACAGTAACGCGGGCCATTTTCCGAAAAATCTCCTGAGAACCGCCCTTTATATGCGCTGCAACACACCCCGGCAACCCATCCTTGCAGGCTTTGGCAAGGACCGGTATTCGTGGAGCATTCACATTTTGGGCAATCGATTGGCCCCTACTATTGGAAGAAAAGGACATTGCCAATGGCCTTCTACAAGGATGAGCGCCTCGCCCTGTTCATCGACGGGGCCAACCTTTACTCCGCCGCCCGCGCTGTCGGTCTGGAGATCGATTTTCGCAAACTTCTCAAGGAGTTCCAGACGCGCGGCCGGCTTATCCGCGCCAGCTACTATACCGCTCTGGTCGAAAACGACGACTACAGCCCGATCCGGCCGCTCGTGGACTGGCTGGCCTATAACGGCTTCAACGTGGTGAAAAAGCCTGCCCGGGAGTTCGTCGACCGCGACGGGCGCAAGCGTGCGCGCGGCAACATGGACGTCGAGTTGACGGTCGACATGCTCGAGGCTGCCGCCTGGTCCGACCATATCGTCCTGTTCAGCGGCAATGGCGATTTCCGCCAGCTGGTGCAGGCCGTGAAGGCCAAGGGCGTGCGCGTCTCGGTCGTCTCCACCATGGAGGCAACGCCGCCGATGATTTCCGACGAGCTGCGCCGGGAAGCTGACACCTTCATCGAGCTAACCGACCTTGGCGAGCTGATCGCCCGGCCCCGCCGCGAGACCGGTGATACGCCCCAGGACGCCAGCGACGACTGAGTCCGGACGGCAAACAAAAACCCCCGCCGAAGCGAGGGTTTAATGGATTTGAGAGGCAGGATCCGTGTGCGGCTAGCGGCGCATCGTGAACGTCACGCCTGCAAAGTCTTCCGAGTCGGACAGGCTGCGGTTGCGGTCACTGAATTCGATTTCGCGGCGGATATAGCTGAACGAAAGTTCGCCCCCGGCGCGCTGGATCGAGACACCCGCCTGCAGGTCGCCGACCGTCAACTGGTCGGTCATCTGCATGTCGGTGAAGCTGTTGACGCCGAGGCGTTCCATGTCGGCGTCCCAGACCAGCGCTTCGCCGTCGGCACCTACGAACACATACCAGCCTTCTGGCGACTTGCCCGAATCCGCCAGTCCGAGACCCTGACCGAGGCGAAGTTCACCACCGAGCCGCTGGCCCTTGAGGTCTCCGCCGTCGCGCACTGCGACACGCGGCGCAAGGCCGACGTCGAAGGCGAGACCGGTCTGTCCGCTGGTCGCAGCGATCGAAAGGCCGAATGACATGTCGTTGTATTCGGGATCAGGCTGGCCATAGCGCGACATTGCAACTTCCGCAGCGACCGAGGCCAGTGCCGGGCTCGCGCTCCAGCCAAAGCTGCTGTCGGATTGCGGCACGCCGCTTAGGCCAGAACCGGTGAGGCTGAAGGGTGAGGGCGCGGGCGCCGTCGCGAAGACTGTAACGTCTGCGTCCGGGCCGGAAAGCAAGAGGCCGGGCGCTGTGGGAGATACGGCCGGGAGGGCTTCGCCCACCATCGCACTGCCGGTCGGCGCGTTCAGGGCGCCGTCGCCAAATGTGCCGGGCATCGCCAACGTCATTCCAAGCGATTGTTCGGCGGCAGGCTCGGCATAGGCGTAATCCGCAGCGCCCGAAGACACGCATCCCTGACAGGCCAGGGAAACAAGACTGGATGCGATGACGAACACCATTCCTCTAGTACCTTTCACGGCCAACTTCCTTACTCCACTTACGTAAGAAAATGACCCTGTGTGCCTAACCTATCATGAAGGAGTTGGAGCCCCAACCACCTTTCCCGCCGTCAAAGATTAATTCATCGTGACAGCTAGAATACGTCCGATGTCAGCCGCAGTTCCCGGTAATTTCGGGATTTTTGTCGCAAGAACTGCGCCATGGCGCGCCGGCCCCGTATTAACCGGTTGATATAATAGGCAAAAATGGGGCACGCGCTGAGGTCCCGAATCATGAACGGCCCACCTTGCGGCGGGCCGTCCTGATTAATGTCTGGACCTTCGCCCGCCTACTGGCAGGCGAGGCACTCGTCATAGTCTGTCGACTCGGTTTCCTTGAAACCCTCTTCGGCTTTCTCGGAACCGGCGAAGGCCGCACGCTGGACCGATTTCGACCGGCAGTAGTAAAGCGACTTCAGGCCCCGCTCCCACGCCGTCCAGTGCAGCATGTGCAGATCCCACTTGGACACGTCGCCCGGCAGGAAGAGGTTCAGCGACTGCGACTGGCAGATGAACGGCGTGCGGTCCGCCGCCAGTTCGATGATCCAGCGCTGGTCGAGTTCGAAGGCGGTCTTGAAGACATCCTTCTCCTGCTTGTCCAGGCAATCGAGGTGCTGCACCGAGCCTTCATGCTCGAGGATCGAGTTCCAGATCTCCGGCGTGTTGAGACCCTTGGCGTCGAGCAGGGTTTCGAGCTGCTGGTTCTTCACCGTGAACGAGCCGGACAGCGTCTTGTGCGTGTAGACGTTCGCCGGGATCGGCTCGATGCCGGCCGAGGTGCCGCCGCAGATGATCGAAATCGACGCGGTGGGGGCGACCGCCAGCTTGTTCGAGAAGCGGGCCATCATGCCGACATCGCGCGCGTCCTCGCAGGGACCGCGTTCCTTGGCGAGCTTCACCGAAGCCGCGTCCGCGCCCTGACGGATATGCTTGAAGATCTTGAGGTTCAGCGACTTGGCCGTCGCGCTTTCCAGCGAGACATTCATCGCCTGCAGGAAGGAGTGGAAGCCCATGACGCCGAGGCCGACCGAGCGCTCGCGCTTCGCCGAATAGACCGCACGGGCCATTTCCGGCGGGGCGCGTTCGATGAAGTCTTCGAGCACGTTGTCGAGGAAGCGGAACACGTCCTCCATGAACATCGGCTCTTTCGACCACTCGAGGAACGTCTCGGCATTGACCGACGAGAGGCAGCAGACGGCCGTGCGGTCGACGCCACGATGGTCGACGCCGGTCGGCAGCGTGATTTCCGAGCAGAGATTCGACTGCGTGACCTTCAGGCCGAGGCGCTTCTGGTGGGCCGGCATCGCGTTGTTCACGGTGTCGGTGAACAGGAGGTACGGCTCGCCGGTTTGCATCCGCAGCTCGAGGATCTTCTGCCAGAGCTTGCGGGCATTGACCATTTTCAGCACATCGCCGGACTTCGGCGAGATCAGGCCGAAGTCCTCGTCCGCGCGCACGGCTTCCATGAAGGCATCGGTGATGTTGATGCCGTGGTGGAGGTTGAGGCTCTTGCGGTTGAAGTCGCCCGAGGCTTTGCGGATCTCGAGGAATTCCTCGATTTCCGGGTGGTGGATGTCGAGGTAGCAGGCGGCCGAACCGCGACGCAGCGAGCCCTGGCTGATCGCGAGGGTCAGCGAATCCATCACGCGGATGAACGGGATGATTCCCGAGGTCTGCCCGTTCTGGCCGACCTTCTCGCCGATCGAGCGGACATTGCCCCAATAGGTGCCGATGCCGCCGCCGTTGGAGGCGAGCCAGACGTTCTCGGTCCAGGTCTCGACGATATCGTCAAGCGAATCGCCGACCTGGTTGAGGAAGCAGGAAATCGGCAGGCCGCGGTCAGCGCCGCCATTCGACAGGACGGGCGTCGCCGGCATGAACCAGAGTTTCGAGATATAGTCGTAGATGCGCTGGGCATGGGCAGCGTCATCGGCGAACGCCGTGGCGACGCGCGCAAACATGTCCTGATAGGTCTCGCCCGGCAGGAGATAGCGGTCGTCGAGGGTCTTCTTGCCGAAATCCGTCAGCAACGCGTCGCGCGACGGATCGGTCGTGATTCCGTGGCCCGGCACGAGCGCGATCTTCGGCTCTGCCCCGATTTTCGGCTTGCCCTTGCGAGCGGCTTCTTTGGCGACGGACCTAGCGTTGGTTGCCGACATGGCGACCCTCCTGAATCATCTGCTTTTACTGGGATTCTCGGGGCGTTTAGACCAGATGTGGTCCGGCGCCTCTTCCCTGACACAACATATAGTGTCTGAAGGTTAATTTCGGGTCAACGGTTCAATTCGCAAAACCGTCAAAGAAGCGTGGAAAACTCCTGAATCAAAGGTTAACGGCGCGCCCGGATCGCCCATGCGGCGGGCATTCCGGAGGGCGATTGGGCCCGCTCAATTCACACATGAAACCGGGTCAATGGAAACCGGATTTTTCCGGTTCGGCGCCCAATTCCCCAACCTGGACACCCTGGCGGCCACAAGCAGTAGGGTCTGCGCACCCCCGGCGCCCCGAATCGTGAACCAGCCATGCGGGGGGGTCAGGGTGGAGACAAGCGAACGACCCGGGCTGAAGCTCGTTAGGGCTGCTCGGTTCCCCGCCTGACCCGATTGGCGAGCGACCCGTCCGCCGCCTGCCTCCGAGGGCTATATGCGCAGGGCGGATGCGAATCGCAAGCGCGGCCTCCATTTGCGAGCCGGACAACCGCTATCGCCTTGTTTCGCCGCATGTTAGCCATTCGGCCCTATGCCGCTGATGGAGGGCTCCATGATCATCCGCACCCTGACTCTGACGGCGCTGGCCGCCGTTCTCGCCGTCCAGACCGTTTTCGCCGAAACGCCCGAGGCGGAGTTCAAGCGCTTCACGGCGGACCGCGTGTTCGACATCGAGTATGCCGCCGATCCGCAGATCTCGCCGGACGGCAAGACCATCGTCTATGTGCGTCATTCCATGGACCGGCTCACCGACCGGGATGTGGGGCAGCTTTGGACGATCGACGTTGCCAGCGGCGAGCATCGCCCGCTGGTCACCGGCGCCTCGGCCGCTTCGCCGCGCTGGTCGCCCAAGGGCGACCGCCTCGTTTATACGACGGCGAATAGCGCGGGTCCGGAAATCCGCTTGCTGTACCTCGACACCGGCCACAGCTTTGCCCTCGCGCAGTTCCTGCAAGGGCCCTCCGAAGCGGTCTGGTCGCCGGACGGCAAGACCATTGCCTTCTCGATGCTGGTGCCCGCCGAGACGCCCAGTTTCGCAACGCCGCCGAAACAGCCGAAGGGCGCGGCCTGGAGCGACCCGGTGAAAGTGTTCGACGACATCACCTTCCGCGCCGATGGCGCGGGCTACCTGCCCTACGGCGCCAACCAGGTGTTCGTGCTGCCGGTGGACGGCGGCACGCCGCGCCAGGTGACGTCCGGCGAGGCGCCGATGCAGGGCCCGGCCTGGCTGGACAATGATACGCTGCTGGTGTCCGGAAACCTCGCCGAAGACCGCGAGATGGATCCGATCGAGAGCGAGATCTACGCGCTGGAACTGTCGGACCTGTCCGTCCGTCCCCTGACGACCCGCGACGGGCCGGACTATACCCCCGTCGTCTCGCCGGACGGCAAGCGCATCGCCTATCGCGGCTATGACGACAAGGTTCTCTCCTACCAGCAGGACAACCTCTATGTGATGAATGCCGACGGCTCAGGTTCCACCGAACTGGCGGCAGATTTCTTCGGCAGCTTCGACCAGACCGTCTGGGCGCCGGACGGCAAGAGCCTGCTCTCGCTGGTCGGCGATCACGGCGTGTTGTCGCTCTACCGCGTAGGCCCTGACGGCAAGACCACGCAGGTAGCGACCAATATCGGCGGCGCCTCGATCGGCCGGCCTTATGCCGATGGCAGTTTCTCCGTCAGCGGAGGAAAGAAGCCGGTGGTGGCCTATACGGCCGGGTTTGCGGACCGCCCCTCGGAGGTCGGCGCGATTGGCCTCGATGGCAAGAATGCCAAGGTTCTGACGGCGCTGAACGATGATCTGATCCCGTATCTCGACATGCCGAAGATGGAAGAGATCAAGGTTTCCTCCAGCCATGACGGCAAGGAAATCGAGGGCTGGATCTACCTGCCGCCGGATTTCAAGGCGGATGGCACCTTCCCCATGCTGCTCGAAATCCACGGCGGCCCGTTCCAGATGTACGGCCCCTATTTCTCCAGCGAGCTGCAGCGCTACGCCGCCGAAGGCTATGTCACGATCTGGTCCAACCCGCGCGGCTCCACAGGCTATGGCGAAGACTTCGCGCATGCCATCGACCGCGCCTATCCGGGCAATGACTATGACGACCTGATGAGCCTTGTGGATGAGCTGGTCGCGCGCAAATATGTCAGCGAGGAGCGTTTGTTCGTGACCGGAGGATCGGGCGGAGGCATTCTCACCGCTTGGATCGTGACGAAGACCGACCGGTTCGCGGCGGCCGCCTCGATCAAGCCGGTAATCAACTGGATGACGATGGCGCTCTCCGCCGACATCGCCCAGTACGTGCGGCGCCACTGGATACGCGAAGACCCCTGGACGAATCCGGAGGCGTTCCTGAAATTCTCGCCGATCCGCTATGTCGACAAAGTGGTGACGCCGACGCTGATGATGGTGGGCGAGGAAGATTTCCGCACGCCCGCCTGGGAGGCCGAGCAGTTCTATACGGGCCTCAAGATGAACGGCGTGGACACCGCCCTCATCCGCATCCCCGGCGCCTCGCACGGCATCACAGGACGCCCCAGCCGCCTGATCGCGCTGACCGACAATATCATGGGCTGGTTCGAGAAGTATGATCCGGCGAAGACGGATAAGGCGGCTGTGCCTGCTGTGCAGGATGGCTCTGCGACCTCTCCGTAGCCCCCAACGGAGGCAGAGGCCCAGCGAACGGAAAGTGCCCTAGTCAGCGTCTGGGCACCTGCCTTCGCAGGTGCCTACGGCCTGCGTGTATGGGGTAAAAAGAAGGACCGAACTCAAGCGTCGTTGGCGGGCGAATCGTCCCGCTGGCGGGTCTTGCTGACGGCGGTGATGATGCCGATGCCGACCAGCACGACGGCGCCTATTCCGATCCAGACGGTTTGGACGCCGAGTTCGTAGGCTCCGTAGGACAGGCCGCCTATCAGCACGATGAAACCTATCAGATAAAGGGTAAACGACGACATGGGTCACCTGATGATTAAGGGAGCTCTCACTCACTAACGCAGGGGCTTTCGTTTGGTTCCGGTTGGCGCCGTTGATTGCCTCGCCCCACCCCGGCCCTCCCCAAAATGGGGCGGGCCGGGGTGGGGCTTCGCAATAGATTTGCGGAGCGCTAGCGCGCCGGAACGTGCGCCGCGATGAGGTGCGGGCCCGGGGTGGCGAAGGCGCGTTCGAGCGCTGCGTCGAACTCTTCCGCCGTGCGGGCGTTCACGGCCGAGACGCCCTGCGCTTCGGAGAGTTTCACCCAGTCGATCTCCGGGCGGCCGAGGCCGAGCAGGTCTTCTGCGACACGGCCCGGATTGCCCGCGCCGGTTCGGGCGAGTTCGATGTTCAGTATGCGGTAGGAATGGTTGACGAAGATCACGTTGACGACGTCCACGCCTTCGCGCGCCATGCTCCACAGTGCCTGGTTGGTATACATCGCAGCGCCATCACCGGAGATACACAGCACCTTGCGGCCCTTGGCGGCCACCGCCGCGCCAAGCGCCAGCGGCAGGCCCTGCCCGATCGCCCCGCCGGTCAGCATCATCCACTCGTGCGGGCGCGCGCGGCCGGTCATCATGAAGGCCGGCAAGCCGTTGGAGACGCCGTCATCGGAGACGAAGCTGCCTTCCGGCAGGTGGCGCGCAATCGAGGCGCCGATGGTGGCGGCGTTCAGCGCGCCGGTGGGCAGGCCCGGCAGGTCGAGCGGCGCGGGGTCGGCCGACGTCTTCGCGCCGAGCGCATCCGCCAGCGCGCCGAGGATTGCCGCGCTGTCGCTTTCAGGACCGCCGATGATCTGTGTGGCGCAGCCTTCCGGCACCAGAACACTCGGGCGGCCCGGATAGGCAAAGAAGGCGACCGGCACCTGCGTGCCCGCGACCAGCATCAGGTCCGTGCCGGCCAAGTCGGCCATCGCGCCTTCAGCGAAATACTGCATCCTGTCCGGCGCGAAGATCCCGGCGCCGCGGGCCATGCGCGGGAAGAAGGTATCTGTCAGTACACGGATGCCAGCGGCTTTCAGGCGCGCCGCTTGCGCGAGGCCGGCGGGCGTCAGCGCCGTGCCGTTGATGAGGATTATGGGCTTGACCGCGCTGCGCACGGCCTTCGCTGCCGCCGCGATCCGGCCGGCCTCCGGGGCGCGCAGCTTCGGGCGCCCGCGCTTGGCGCCGGGCTTGCCGCCCTCGGTCCAGGCGGTGTCCGCCGGCAGCAGCAGCGAGACCGGGCCCGGCACCGGGCCGAAGCTTGCCTCCCAGGCCTCGGCGGCAAGGTTGCCGGCGTCCGCCACCTTGTCCGCAGACTTGATCCAGACCGAGTTCGGCCCGGCAAGGCCGAGGATGTTGGAGGTCAGTGGTGCGTCATAGCGCAGGTGCGGCACAGCATGGTCGCCGATCACGTTGATCATCGGCGTCCAGGCGCGCTTGGCATTGTGGATGTTGGCGCCGCCGTTGAGGAAGCCCGCGCCGAGATGCAGCAGCGTCATGGCGGGATTGCCGGTGACGCGCGCATGGCCGTCGGCCGCGCCGGTCGCGACGCCTTCGAACAGGCAGAGCACCGAGTGGATGCGCGGCTCGTGGTCGAGCGCGGTGACGAGGTGCATTTCCGAAGTGCCGGGATTGGCGAAACAGGCGGTCACGCCGTGGTCGGCCAGGGTCGAGACGAGCGCCTCTGCGCCGGTTTTCACCTTGCTGTCTGTGCCTGCCATGTCCGCCTCCCGAAGTGTCTGTTCAGCGGTGCTTAGGCGAATTCACAGGGCGGCGCAAAACCGAAACGGGCCGCAGGTCGAACTGAAGCAAGGGGAGCTCCGTTGTTCGTCCTGCGGCCCGCCATAGCCAAAGGGGAATGGCTGGGCTGCAGCATTCGCTACAGCTTAGGCGGGAATATACATCGTGAATGCCAGAAATCGAGCCCTTTCAGGCGGCGATTGCTGCAAATCAGCGGTATCTATCCCGCAAGCCGCCTCAAATCAGGAACTTGCCCGGAAAGGCATCGGAGGAATAAAGCCGCTCGATCTCGGCAGCGCGCAATTCCTGAGTCCGGGACTGGTTAATGTAGCCCTTTTCGGTGATTTCCCCCAGGTCGGCCTGGGGCTGGCTCGCCTGCAACAGCAGCCGGGCGATTCGCGCCGCCGCGTTGGGATTTTTCTTGTTGTGCGCCGCGATTCCCTCGCGGATCGCCGCCTCGATGGCGGGATGGCGGACGAGGTCCTCGAGCGGCAGGGGCGCCCCGGCGAGGCGCTGGCAATAGGCTTCGTTGAGGAAGCCGAGCAGGCCGATCTCCTCGCGGTTGAGGCCGCAAACAATGGCGTCCGACAGCACGCCGCCGGTTGCCGCCACGGCAGCCACACGGACCGATCCGGTCGATACCCAGGTGCCGCTGACGAGCTTGAATTCCTCCACCGTGCGGCCATCGAAGGCGAGGCCTTTCTCCGGCGCGGCGGGGTCGACGAACTTCACCGCGTCGCCGAGCTGGTAGAAGCCTTCCTCATCGAAGGCGGCGGCGGTCTTTTCCGGGTTGCGGTAATAGCCCGGCGTGACGTTGACGCCCTTGACGCGCACTTCGAGCTTGCCGCCGGTCGGCACCAGCTTGAACGTGTTGCCGGGCAGCGGCAGGCCGATCAGGCCCATCGTGCCGTTCGGCCAGTGGACGTTGGACGAGGTCGGCGCCGTCTCGGTGGCTCCGTAGCCGGCCGACAGCGAGATACGCTCGCCGGTGATGCGCACGGCGACGACCTGCAGGCGCTCGTAGATGTCCTGCCCCATCGCCGCGCCGCCATAGGCCATGGAGGTGAGGCGGGAGAAGAAGACTTCGGCGAGCGCGTCGTCCTGCTCCAGCGCGGTGGCGAGCGCTGCCCAGGCCTGCGGCACGGTGGTGTGCTGCGTGGTCGGGATTTCCTTCAGGTTACGGAGCATTTCCGGCAAGCGCTGCGGCGTCGGCGCGCCCTGGTCGATGTACATCGTGCCGCCCCAGTCCAGCATGTTGTGCAGGATCGCGTTGGCGCCGTAGGTATGGCTCCAGGGCAGGAAGTTCACCATCACCTGCGGCCCGCCGGTGATCGCATCGAGGCGGTCTTCATCCCAGACCGAGCGGATCATCTTGGAGTTTGCCGCGACCATGCCGTGGGTGTTGATCACGGCCTTGGGCTCGCCGGTGGAGCCGGAGGTCAGCATGTATTTCGCCACCGTTTGCGGCGTCAGCGCGGCATAGGCGGCGTCCACCGCCGGACCGGCTTGCCCGGCGAAGTCCTCGAGGCTCACGGCGCGCGGCACCTTCGGCGCGTTGCGCGAATAGATCACGAGGCGACCGTCGAGGTTCATCGCCGAGAGCGCACGCTGATACTCGGCGCCGTCCTCGACGTATATGAATTTCGGCTCCGTCAGCCGGTCGATATAGTTGAGGCGCACAAGGTCCTGGCTCAGCAGCGCATAGGCGGGCGTCACCGGCACGGCGGGGCTGCCGGCCCACATGGCCGCGTACATCAGCAGCGCATTGTCGATGGAATTCTTCGACAGGATCATCAGCGGCGCGTCCGGCCCGGCGCCCTCGCTGAGGAAGGCGGCGGCGAGGCGTCTCACCTCTGCGAAACCGTCCGCATACGTCACTTCCCGCCAGCCGGCCTGCGAGGGATCCTCCGGCCAACGTTCGGCCAGCCAGACCTGGCCGGGGCGCTCTGCCGCCCACTTCACCAGCGGCGCCAGCATGTGCGGCGGGTGTGCCTTAAGCGGCAGGCCGTTCTCCAGCAGGATCGTGTCATCGGGGCGCCGCTCCATCTTCAGCTTCAGCGGAAGATACGGCACTTCGCGGAACGGGATATGGGTGGTGGTCATGGATCAAAACCTTCATTCTCGATATAGACGACTTCGCCGCAATGCTTGCAGTGAACCGCGTCTCTGTCGTGGCGCATCAGGCCGCAATTCGTGCACTCGACCTCGGCCTTGTCGGTGGGCGTGACGAGGGCTCGCAGTAGCCGCAGGAAGAGTGTGACGCCGAGCAGCATGATGATGATCGGCAGGACACGGCCGGTCCAGCCGACGAGGGTGATGTCGCCATAACCGGTGGTCGTCAGGCTGGTGACGGTAAAGTAAAAGGCGTCGAGATAGTTCTTCACGTCCGAGCTCGCCCGGTTCACCTGGTCGGCATAGACCAGCGCGGACATGATGAAGAGGAAGACGACCACGTTGATCGCGCGTTCGATGACGACGCGGTGCAGGCGCAGGTAGCTCGACATCGGACTGTCATCGCGCAGGAAACTGAACGCCCGCGCGATCCTCAGGGCCCGGATGATCCGGAGGAAGGCATAGTTCTGTGACAGGAAGGGCGCGAGCATCGAGATCACCACAATCGCGTCGGCGATGTTCATGAACCGCGTAAAGAAGCGGCGCTTGGTCGGGGCGATATAGAAGCGGGCGGCGAGATCCATCGCGATGATAGTGCCGATCACATAGTCGAGCCAGAAATGCTCGCCCGGCGTGCCGAGGAAGGGCGAGACAAGGAAGTAGCTGATCGTTGCCACATCGAAGACGAGCACGGCCCAGCGGAAAGTAACCGGCCATCGGCCGACACCTTCGTAGAGCCAGATCAGCGTACGCTTCAGGCCCATCGGCTTTTCGGCCTTGTCGGTCACACCGCCCGCTCCCTGCCCCGGTTCACCCCCGCGCTACTCGGCGCCGGCGAGGTCCTTGAGGACGATGTACCAGTGATCGAGGCCGCCATAGAAGGAGTCGACCGAGAGGCGCTCGTTGAGGCCGTGCGCGAAGGTATCGTTCGGCTTGGCGCCGCTGCCGTCGATGCCGAGCGTGTCATAGCCGAGATTGCGGTAAAACAGGCCATCGGTGCCGCCGGACGACATGTGCGGCAGGATCGGCAGGCCTTCGAGGCCGCGTGCCGCGAGCGCCTTGGCGATGGCCGCCATCACCTCTTCCGGCAGATTCGATTCCGGGCTCTCGACGAGGTCGGAGATCAGCTTGAACGCGACGCCGTCATTGCCGACGACCTCTTTCAGGGTCTGCTCGGTGGCGGCGATGCCGACGCCCGGAAAGATGCGGCAGTTGATCGTCGCGGTCGCGCGCTGCGGCAGCGCATTCTCGGCATGGCCGCCCCGCAGCATCGTGGCGATGCAGGTAGTGCCGGTCGAGCCGACCGTTTCCGGGTTGGCGCGCAGCGCGGCGATGGCGGCTTCATCGGCCGGGTTCTTGGCGAAGGCCAGCATGGCCTCACCCAGCGGGCCGGGTGTCTGCGCGCCGGCCGACTTGAAGGAGGCGAGCGTCAGCGAGCTGTGCATGACCGGGAACTTGTAGGCCTCGATCTTCTTCAGCGCGTCGGCGAGTTCGTAGATGGCATTGTCCACCCGCGGCGTCGAGGAATGGCCGCCGGGGTTGGAGACCGTCAGTTCGAACGTGGCGTAGGTCTTCTCGGCGCCCTGCACGCCGTAGAGCAGCGCCTTGCCATTTTCATCGAGTGTCAGGCCGCCAGCGTCGGCATTCAGAACATAGGCCGGCTTGATTTTTTCGTCCGTATACTTCGCCTGGGCGCGGGTGGAGATCATGCCGGTTTCCTCGTCACCCGAGAGGATCATGACGAGATCGCGGTCCGGCTTGAAGCCTTCGGCCTTGAGGCGCAGGAAAGTCGCGACAAGGCTGGTGACGCCGTACTTGTTGTCGGCGGTGCCGCGCCCGAAGAAGTAGCCGTTCTCCTCGATCAGCTCGAAGGGATAGCGCGTCCAGGTGTCCGGCAGCGCATCGACCACATCCATGTGGGCGAGGAGGACAATCGGCTTCTGCTTCGGCGTGCCCTCGGCGCGGTACCAGACCATCAGGCCCTGCACGAGTTCGCCCTCGATCTCGTAGTCCGTCACTTCGATGTCGGCGGCGGCAAAGCCGCCAGCCTTCAGCTCACGGACGATATAGTCCACCACGACCGGGACGTTCCCCTGCCCTTTGGCCGAGCGGATTTCGACGACGGTCTGATAGATCTCGCGTGCCTGCAGTTCGAAGGCAGTGCGCTCCTCGGCGAAGGCCAACGGAGCGGCGGTCAGCAGCGCGGCGGACAGGAGAAGGCCGGGGATGAAGCGCATGGGGGTCCTTTCGGTATGCGGGCGGGCGGCGAGCCCTGAAGATGTTTCGGATCGATTGCTCGCGCAGCCGGCGGCAAAGGGCAAGCCCCAAAGCTAGGCGGGCGCTTCAAGCGCTGCAATCGCCCGTTTCAGGTTCTCCCGGGCCCGCAGGTCCCACTCCGCGTGGGCGAAATCGGTTAGATAGAGGCGTTGGCGAGCCAAAAATCCCTTGAGGATGGCGCCCCGGCCTGCGCGGAAGGCGGCCTCGGGGACGAAAGCGTATTCCGCACGGATGTCGGTTTCGTAGCGGTCATAGACATGCGTGGGAGCGCCGAGGATCGAAAGGTCAAGATCGAGGAAGAGTGCGGTGTCGCCGGCGTCTCCGGGGCCGAGTCCGTCCGGCACCTTGTGGGCGGCGGTGGCGCGGATGATGGTGGCGGCGAAGGCGATATCGTCCGCAGGCAGATGGCCTTGCGCTTCGCGTTCAAGGAGGGCGGCGCTTTGCTCCTCATTGTCCTTGGCCTGCGGATCGTAGATCGCGTCGTGCCAGTAGAGCGCCCAAAGGACGGGTTCCGCGCGATGGAAGCGCACCTCCCAGCGGCGGTAATGGCGCAGCAGCGCTTCGATATGATCCCAGCTGTGATAGTGGCGCGCAGGCTCACCATAACGCGCCTTCAAGAGGTCGATCCGCCCCGCCGGGATCAAGCCTGGGGCTCCAGGGTTTCGTTGAAGCGGACGGGTTGGCCGGCGCCTTTGCGGGTGATTTCGCCGTCCCGCATCACGAAGCCGCCGCGCACGATGGTGGCGACGGGCCAGCCGGTGGCTTCGAAGCCGTCGAAGGGGGTCCAACCGCATTTGGATTTCGACCATTCGGCGGTGATCGTTTCCTTGCGCTTCATGTCAACGACCGTGAAGTCGGCATGGTAGCCTTCGGCGATGCGCCCCTTGTCGGCGAGACCGAAGACGCGCTGCGGGCCAGCCGAGGTCAGCTCGACAAACCTCTGCAGGCTGAGCTTTCCGTCGTTCACATGGGTCAGCATGATCGGCACCATCGTCTGCACGCCGGGCATGCCGGAGGGCGAAGCGGGATAGGGCCGCGCTTTTTCTTCTTTGGTGTGCGGGGCATGGTCCGATCCCATCACGTCCACGATGCCGGCATTGACCGCGCGCCAAAGGGCGTCGCGGTGGCGGGCCTCGCGGATCGGCGGGTTCATCTGGGCATAGCCCTTGAGGCGCTCGTAGCATTCGGGCGCGGCGAGCGTCAGGTGCTGCGGCAGGCATTCGACCGAGGCGACATCTTTCGCGTCACGCAGGATGTCGAGTTCCTCGGCGGTGGAGATGTGCAGGACGTGGATGCGCTTGCCGGCGGCGCGGGCGATGCGCAGAAGGCGTTTGGTGGACATCACGGCGGTTTCGACGTCGCGCACTTCCGGGTGGCTGGTCCAGTCCCCCGTGCGGGCGAGCGGGCGGCGTTCGGCGAGGCGATACTCATCCTCGGAATGGAAGGCGGCGCGGCGCTTGATCGCCTTGATCACCGCTTCGACACCGGCATCGTCATGGACCAAGAGGTCGCCGGTGGAGGCGCCCATGAAGACCTTGACGCCGCAGCAGCCCACCATCCGCTCCATCTCGGGCAACAGGTCGGTGTTGGTGTGGGTCGCCCCGGCATAGAAGGCGTGGTCGACGTCCATGCGGCCCTTGGCGCGGGCGAGCTTGTCGAGCATCAGGTCCGGCGTGATCGTGGACGGGTTGGTGTTCGGCATCTCGAACACGGCGGTGACGCCGCCGAGGGCGGCGGAGCGGGCTTCGGTTTCGAGGTCGGCCTTGTATTCGAGGCCAGGCTCGCGGAAGTGGACCTGGGTGTCGATGACACCGGGGAGGATGTGCAGGCCGCTGGCGCCGTAGATTTCGCCGGCGGAGGCCTGGGAGAGATCGCCGATTCGGGCGATGCGCTCGCCGATGATGCCGACATCGGTGCGGGCTTCGCCGCCGGGGGTGACGACGGTGCCGCCGCGCAGGATGAGGTCGAAAATCTGGGTCATGGCGGGCCTTATCGCGCCGGAGCGAGGAAATGTCACGCGGACGCGGCGTCGCGCAGCCTGGGCTGGGCGGTTGACGCTGGCAGTGTTTGGCTAGCCCCTCACCTTCCGCCGCGGAGCAATGGGAGGTGGGGGTCTTTTGGCTGGGAAATTTCCTGAGTGATCATGCACACAGTATACCTCCGTGGGCGGAGGTGTAGCGGATGGATTCTGGAAGTATTTTGTAACCGATTGACGGGACTGGAGTTTATTTTTCGGGAGGGGTGGTCGTTGTAGGCGCAAGTTTGGCGCCTGCCCTGTTCAACCTCGCACACCGCATCTCGCGCTTTGCACTTTGAAGGTCGATTTTTTCTCATTCATTCTCATTTTTTATCATCTGGTGCCGGTTTGGTCTCATCTGGCCGCAAGAAAGTCCGCGTCTCGGGGAGGCTTGACCCTGGCTTGTGCGGCGCACAAGAAGGGCGTCCACATTTCGAGGTTTTGCCATGTTCCAGTCTGCTGTGCGTCCGTTTGCGTCTTCCCGGCTTCGTCCGGTGGCCATCGGGCTGGCGGGGGTCGCGGCGTTGACGGTGTCGTCCTATGTGTCGCTGCCGATGGTGCCGGTGCCGGTGACGCTGCAGACGCTGGTCGTGGTGCTGCTCGGCGCGGTGGCGGGGCCCCGGATGGGGGCGGCGATCGTGCTCAGCTGGCTGGGCCTGGCGCTGATGGGCGCGCCGGTGCTAGCGGGGGGCAAGACCGGGCTGCTGGCGTTTGCGGGGCCGACGGCGGGTTACCTCTTTGCGTTCCCGGTGGCTGCGTTCCTGGCGGGCTTCCTGCCGAAGGGCCAGACGCTGGCGCTGCACGGGGTGCGGTTTGCCGGTTTCCTCGGGTTGCATGCGCTGATCCTGGCGGTGGGCGGCAGCTGGCTGGCGATGCTGACGACGCCGGAAATTGCGCTGGCCTCGGGCGTCGTGCCGTTCCTCGCCGGCTCGCTGCTGAAAAGCGCTCTGGCGGCCGCAGTGATGGCGGCAATGCCGGGCGCAAAAAGCTGATCTCTTTCTGGCGGCGTTGACGCGCGGCCGGCTCCGCCTAGCTTTTGGCACTCGGCGCTGAAGGGCCATCCTGCCCGGCGCGAGCTGGGCTTTGCCGGATGCGCGAACTGAACAGCTTGAAACATCTCCTTGCGATTTCCGGTATGGCCGGGCTGACATGCTGCGCCTCGGCGCCTGCTACGCCGGTCAGCAAGGGCTTGCTGATTTCTTCCGTCGCGATCGTCGATACAGAAGCGGGCGCCGTCTCCGGGCAGCGCGATGTGATCATCCGGGATGGACGTATCGCCTCCGTATCTGAAGCTGGTACCGGCTGTGACGGAGACAACTGCGAAACGGTGGACGGCGCGGGCCAGTACCTGATGCCGGGGCTGTGGGACCTGCACGTGCATCTGGAATCGTACCGCGCGCCCGAGGATCCGGATCTCGACCCTGCCGAATGGTATGCGCCGCTGGCCATGTCCTACGGCGTGCTGGGATTGCGCGACCTCGGATCGCGAACGGACGACATCCTGGCGCTTCGCGCGGCCTGGTCGGCCAAGCGGGAGGCCGGCGAAGCCGCGCCGATGCTGAAAGCCGCCGGGCAGTCGTTTTCAGGCACGCAGCCCTGGGGCGGTGACATTGACCATATCCTGATCCCCGAGACGCCGGAAGCCGCGAGGCAGATGGTACGCGACCAACTCGCGCGCGGCGTCGATTTCATCAAGGTGCACGATTTCCTCGCGCCGAACATCTACGCGGCGATCACGCAGGAAGCGGTGGCCCAGGGCAGCAGAATCGCCGGCCACTTGCGGCCCTTTGCGGGCCCTCTGGAATCGGCAGCTGCAGGCCAGAGGGATTTTGATCATCTGCCCCCCGAATTGCTGGCCTATTGCGGACCGGATGGCGAAGCCGCCACGGAGGCGTTCTACGGGGGCTGGTACACGGGCGGGCCCGGATATTACGAGCGCGAGATGGCCGCGCTGTATGATCCGGCAGCGTGCGGCACGTTGTTCGAGGCGGCGGCAGCGGCGGGGGTTTCGGTAACGCCCACACTTAGCGTCCGCGCGCCTGTCCGTGCACGGACTTTCGAGGCCGCCAAACGCTACCTTCCCGCAGGGTACTTGGCGAAATGCGACGAGTCGAAACGTTTCCGCGATGCGGCCGGGGACGACATCGAAGCCTATCGGACTATGATCGCCGGCGTGGTAGCCGGATTGGCGGCGGCGCGCGTGGAACTCCTGACGGGCACCGATGGCGTGCCGGAAAGCTGCGGCGTGCCGGGGCTGATCCTGCTGGACGAGCTTGAGTATCTCTTCGAGGCTGGCCTGACGCGGCAGCAAGTTCTCTACGCGGCGACTCGTGGGGCGGCCCTGAAGGCGGACGCGCCGGATCATGGGCTCGTGGCGGGCGGCGCGGCGGCCGACCTGATCCTTTTGACGGGTAACCCGATGACGGATCTTGCCGTGCTTGAGTTGCCAGCGGGGGTGATCAGCGGTGGGCAGTTTATCGGACGCGACGGACTTCTTGCCCTACGAGAGGGTGCGACCACCTACGCCCGGTCCTTGCCTGCCGGCTGAGACCGTCCCACAGGGGTGGCGGCTGCGCCATTGCTCCGCGGGCGGGCGGGCATTAAACGAGCGGCATGCACCGCCTTCCGAGCCGATCCATTCTCGTCCTTTCCGGTCCCGACACGCTCGCGCTGCTCGAGCGGACGGTGACGCATACCGTGGCGGACTGGGCAGAGGGCGAAGCGCGGTATGGGGCGCTGCTGACGCCGCAGGGCAAGATCATTGCGGACTATATCGCGCACCGGAGGGCGGAGGGTGTGCAGATTGATGTGCATGCGGACGCGGCCGAGGACCTGCTGAAACGGTTGAAGATGTTCCGGCTGCGTTCGGCGGTGGAGATCGTGCGGGATGAGGCGCTGGTATCTGCGGCGGGGGCTGAGGGCGCGCCTGATCCGCGCGGGGCGGCCTTGCCGAGGCGGAGAGTTGTGGCGGCCGGTGCGGCAACGGAAACGCTTCCCGGCTGGGACCTGCTGGCGATGGAGGCGGGTGTTCCGGAATGGGGGCGCGACTACCGCGCGGCGGAGGTGTTCCCCACCGACATCAACATGGATCTGATGGGCGGCATTGATTACAAGAAGGGCTGTTTCGTCGGGCAGGAAGTGGCGAGCCGGATGAAGCGCAAGGGATTGATCCGCAAGCGGACGGTTCGGGTACGCGGAAGCGATCTTGCGGTGGGCGCCGATGTGCGGGCCGGCGAGAGCTTGCTGGGCACGGTGACGAGCGCGGTGGAGGGCGAAGGCCTCGCGCTGCTGCGGACGGACCGGTATGCGAAATCGATTCAGGCGGGCGAGCCGGTGATGGCGGGCGGCGCGGCGGCGGAGATTGACCGGGCGCCCTGGCTCGCCGCGGAACTTAAGGCGCTGATGGAGGCGGCCGATGAGTGACGAGACGCCCTATTGCGGCTGGGCGCCGGTGAACGACAAGCTGTACCGGGACTATCACGACACCGAATGGGGCGTGCCGGAGCGGGACCCCCGCGCGCTGTGGGAGAAGCTGCAGCTGGACGGGATGCAGGCGGGGCTCAGCTGGATCACGATCCTTAGAAAGCGCGAGTCGATCCGGGCGGAGTTCGATGGGTTCGATCCGGAGCGCCTCGCCCGCTGGACGCCGAAACGCGCGGCGAAGGCGATGGAGAACCCGGGCATCATCCGCAGCCCGAAGAAGATCGACGCTGTGATCGGCAATGCGCAGGTGTACCTCGCGATGATGGAAGCCGGCGAGGATTTTTCCGACTATTGCTGGGGCTGGGTCGGCGGCAAGACGGTCCACGGGAAGTGGAAGAATTTCCGCGAGGCGCCAACCTTCACGGACTGGTCGGCGCAGATGTCCAAGGACCTGAAGAAGCGGGGCTTCAAGTTTGTCGGCCCGACGATCGTGTATGCGTGGGCGCAGGCAGTTGGCATGGTCAATGACCATGAGCTAAGCTGTCCCCGGCACAGGGAGGTGAGGAACACCAGATGAAGACCATGATGACGATTGCAGCAGTGGGCCTGCTGGCCGCGACCGGCGCCTGCCGGTCGAGCGCGCCGCCGCCGGCGTATGCCAATCCGGTGGACGCCTGCGCGGGCGAGGCCACCGAGGCCGAGCGCGATGCGTGCATGAAGGATGTGGTGGCCGATGTGGCACTGTCGGTGAAGCGCGAAGCCCAGCGCAAGCCGCCCAGATGAGGCGCGGCGGGACAACTGCGCTGGCGCTGGCGGGCCTGATGGCGCTCGCCGGGTGCCAGTCCTGGCAGGACCGGGCGGACGCGCGGGCGCTGGAAACCTGCGAAAAGCTCGGCGAGGCCGACGCGCGCGCCCGCTGCCGCGAGACCGTGATCGAGACCGAACGGGCCCGGCAGCAGAAGGTGATGGACGAGCTGGAACTGCAGATCCAGCAATCGGAAGAACGCGAGCGGCTGAACGAAGTGTTCGGCGACCCGGGGAAGTAAGGCCGCCCCACGCGCCGCATCAAGCGGCGGCCTTGTGCTGCCGGCCCGGCGCGCGCTAGACCTTGCGTCACAAAAAAACATCAAGAAGGGCCTGACGCTCCTGGCGGGCAGGCGCCGCCGGAGAGAGCAAATGCCGAGCCCCGTGATTTCCGCCACAGGCCTGTGGACCCCGCCCCATTCCATCTCGAACGCCGAACTGGTGGCGAGCTACAATGCCTGGGCCGACACCTGGAACCGCGAGAACGAGGCCGAGATCAAATCCGGCCTGATGGATCCCAAGACGCATTCCTCGGTGGAGTTCATCGAGAAGGCCTCCGGCATCAAGTCCCGCTTCGTGATCGACAAGGCCGGCGTGATCGATCCGGACATCATGGCGCCGCGCATTCCCGAGCGGCCGAACGAGCAGATCTCGGTGCTGGCGGAGATGGCCGTGATGGCGGCGCGCGACGCGATGCAGGCGGTGGGGCGAAAGCCGGAAGACATCGGCGCGGTGATCTGCGCGGCGTCCAACATGCAGCGCGCCTATCCGGCGATGGCGATCGAGGTGCAGCAGGCGCTCGGCATCGAGGGCTTTGCCTTCGACATGAATGTGGCGTGCTCGTCGGCGACGTTCGGTATACAGACGGCGGCGGATTTCGTGCGCGCGGGGCATGCGAAATCCGTGCTGATGGTGAACCCTGAAATCTGCTCGGGACACCTGAACTTCACCGACCGGGACAGTCATTTCATCTTTGGCGATGTGGCCACCGCCGTGCTGATCGAGGACGAGGCGATCGCGCCGGCGGCGCACTGGAAAATTCTCGGCACGAAGCTGAAGACGCAGTTCTCGAACAATATCCGCAACAATTTCGGTTTCCTGAACCGCGCGGCGCCGGACGGCGTGGGCGCGCCGGACAAGCTGTTCATTCAGGAAGGCCGCAAGGTGTTCCGCGAAGTGGTGCCGATGGTGGCCGAGATGATCGGAGAGCATATGGGCGAGCTGGGCCTCGCGCCGGAAGGCCTGCGCCGGATGTGGCTGCACCAGGCGAACGCCAACATGAACCGGCTGATCTCGGCCAAGGTGCTCGGCCGCGACGCGACCGAGGATGACAGCCCGACGGTGCTGGACACGTATGCCAACACCTCGTCGGCCGGATCGATCATCGCGTTCCACAAGCATTCCTCGGATTTCAAGTCCGGCGAGCGCGGGCTGATCTGCTCGTTCGGTGCGGGCTATTCGGCCGGCACGGTGTTTGTCGAGCGGGCCGGATGATCCGGCGGGCGGCCTTCTGGGCGGCGCTCGGGCTTGCCGGGTTGGCCGCGTGCGGCGGGCCGAAAGACGTAACGCCTGCAGAGCCGCCGCTGCGACCGGCGGACGCGGTGCCTGCCCCACCCATCGTGCTGGACCAGTTCGGCTACCGGCCGGATGATCCGAAGATCGTCCGTATACGCCAGCCGGTGGCGGGCTTTGATACTGCCTGGGCGTCGCAGCCGCGTATGACGTATTACGTGCGGGATGCGAAGACCGAGGAGCCGGTGCGCACCTTCACGCTGGACGCGGACCTCAAGGCACCGGTGGACGCGCTGTCGGGCGATCATGTCTGGGCGCTGGATATCTCCAAGGTGACTGCGCCGGGCGAGTATGTGGTGACCTCCGGCGACGGGGCGCAGGTTTCGGCGACGTTCCGGGTAGACGCAGGAGTCTACAAGCCGCTGTTGCGCGAAGCGTTCCGGACCTTCTACTACCAGCGTGCGGGCTTTGCGAAATCGGCGCCGCAGGCGCGTGCGGGCTGGACCGACGCGGCGAGCCATCTGGGGCCCGGACAGGACGGCGAGGCGCGGCTCTTTTCGGCGCCGGACGATGCCTCGACGGCGCGCGACCTGCGCGGCGGGTGGTACGATGCCGGGGATTATAATCAGTATACGAACTGGACGGCGGACCAGTGCAGGACGCTGCTGATCTCTTACACCGAGAACCCGGACGCCTGGGGCGATGATTTCGGCATTCCCGAAAGCGGCAACGGCGTGCCGGACGTGCTGGATGAAGCGAAATGGGCGCTCGACTGGCTGCTGCGGATGCAGGACAAGGACGGGTCGGTGCTGTCGGTGCTCGGGCGCGATTCTGCCAGTCCGCCGTCTGCCGCGAAGGGGCCGAGCCGGTATGGCCCGGCGAGCACGTCCGCGACGCTGTCGGCGGCGGGGACGTTTGCCTTCGCCGCGCTGGTGTTCCGCGATAGCCCGGCGCCGGGGCATGCGGCGTATGCCGAGCGCCTTCAGGCAGCTGCGCTCTCCGCCTGGCGCTGGGCCGAGGCCAACCCGGCGGCGCTGTTCTACAACAATGATGCGCGGTCCAAGTCTGAAGGCCTTGGCGCCGGACAGCAGGAAATCGATCCGGAATACCTGAACGGCAAGCGCTATGCGGCGGCGGCCTATCTGGCGGTGCTGACCGGGGATGAGGCGTTCCTGCCGGTGATGGATGTGGCCTTTGCGGAAACGTCGATGTCGCGCAGCGGCCAGGTGGACGCGTACCGTTACGAGATTCAGGACGCGGCGCTGTTCGTCGCGCGCCTACCGGTCTCGCCGCCGGAGCTGCGCGCCTACCTGGCGGAAATCTATACCGCGCGGCTGTCGCCGGAAACGGCGCCGGGATACGGCGTGCCGGTCGACGTGCTGCACTGGGGCAGCAATGGCGTGATGGCGACGACGGGGACGCTGTATCTGCAGGCCGGGCGGCTGTCGGCGGAGGCTGGCCTCGCCGCGCCCTATGCCGCGCGGGCGCTGGACTACCTGCACTATATCCACGGCGCCAATCCGATGGGCAGGGCCTACCTCACCAACATGGGCGCGTTCGGGGCGGAGTCTTCGGTCGGCGCCTACTACCGTACCTGGCGGACGGACGTGCCGATTCCCGGCTTTGTCGTGGGCGGGCCGAACCCGGGGTATGACTGGGATGCCTGCTGCCCGGAGAGTTGCGGGAACGAGACGCTGAATGCCGCCTGCCTTGGCGAGCGGCTGTCGCCGCCCTATGGGCAGCCGCCGCTGAAATCGTATCGCGAGTTTGGCGACGGCTGGCCGCTCAATTCCTGGCAGGTCGCGGAGAATTACAACGGATACCAGGCCGCGTACCTGCGGCTGCTGGCGAATTTCGTGGACTGAGCCCTATTCCTCGAAGTCTTCGGTGAACATGTCGCCCCAGAGGGCGCGGCGGCTGGCGCGGACGGCCTCGACCACCACCACGAGCGTGCCACAGGCGAGCATCATCACTGCGAAGCCCTGGCCGGTCAGGAAGTTGGTCAGGGCATCAATCATGGGCGTCAGGCCTCTCGTGGTTTCTGGGAACCGTTATGCGCGACAGGCCTTAATGCGGCATTGGGGAATGGTGGCTGCAAGGGGGCGAGAGTGTAACCGGATCGCCGTGGTTTCTTTACCCGGGCTACCAATCCCTTAAGGATGCCCGGATGGAGACCCGCCTTGAAGCGTTCTGTTAAGCCGCCCCCCGCGCCGCCGCGTGTCTGGCAACGCATGCTGTCCGGCCGCCGGCTGGACCTCGCGCATCCGTCGCCGATGGATATCGAGATCGAGGACATTGCGCACGGGCTCGCCCGGGTGGCGCGCTGGAACGGGCAGACGCGGGGCCAGCATGCCTTCTCGGTGGCCGAGCATTCGGTGCTGGTGGAGACGCTGGTGCGCCGGCTGGAGCCGGGGCTGGGCCCGCAGGACTGGATGACGGCGCTGCTGCATGACAGCCCGGAATACGTGATCGGGGACATGATCTCGCCGTTCAAGGCGATCCTCGGCGAGAGCTACAAGGGCGTCGAGGCGCGGCTGCAGGAGGCGGTGCATATCCGCTTTGGGCTGAAAGCGGTGACGCCCGTCGCGTTGAAGAAGGTGATCAAGCGGGCGGACAATATCTGCGCCTGGTTCGAGGCGGTGCAACTGGCGGGGTTTTCGGAAGCCGAATCGGACGGGTTTTTTGGCAGGCCGCCGGAGGGCCTGAGGGTGACGCTCGCGCCGCTGCCGCCGACCGAGGCGCAGGCCGCGTTCCTGGCGCGGTTCGGCGAGATCCAGACCGAGATGACGCGGCAGGAGACGATGAGATGAGCGCGCCGCGCCTGCTGATCGGACTGTCGGCCGTGATGGTGGCCCTGAAGGACGGCGAGCCGAATGTGCTGGTGACGCGGCGCGCGCGCGGCGAGGACGCCCTGCCCTTCGGACCGTTCGACCCGGCGAACCACCGGACGTTCGACCTGTCGCTGCGCGGCTGGGTGCGCGAGCAGACCGGTTTCGAGATCGGCTATGTCGAGCAGCTCTACACGTTCGGCGACAAGGACCGCGAGACGCCGGAAGCGAGCCTGATGGACGCCAATGCCGAGTCGCGGGTGATCTCGGTCGGCTACCTTGCGCTGACGCCGGAGGCGCGTCCGGCGGGGGCCTCGTTCGAGGCGCGCTGGCAAGACTGGTATCATTATTTTCCGTGGGAGGATCACCGGGTGCGCCGCCCGCCGATCATCGAGGCGGAAATCGAGCCGCGCCTGAAGACCTGGGCGGTGGGCAACGAGCGGCGGCTGGGACGCGCGCAGATTGCCTTCGGGCTGGACGGGGCGCGCTGGATGGAAGAGCGCGTGCTGGAGCGCTACGAGCTGCTCTACGAGGCGGGGATTGTGGCCGAGTGCACGCGCGATGCCGGGCTGCCGGATTCGGGGTTGCGGCTCGGCGGGACGATGGCGTCCGACCACCGGCGCATCCTGGCGACGGGCCTCTCGCGGCTACGCAGCAAGATCAAGTATCGCCCGGTCGTGTTCGAGCTGATGCCGGAGCGGTTCACGCTGTCGGCGCTGCAGCGGTCAGTCGAGGGAATCCTGGGCCTGCAGCTGCACACGCAGAATTTCCGCCGCGCGCTGGACAAGGCGGGACTGGTGGCGGGCACGGGGCAGATGGAGACCGGGACCGGCGGGCGCCCGGCGGAGCTGTTCACTTTCCGGCGCGATCCGGCGAGCAGCATGTCGGCGCCGGGACTGGCGACACCGAGACGGTCCGTGGACTGAGCAAGGCCTTTGCTTTCAGCCCAATGCGACTCATCCTGAGCGAAGTCGAAGGATGAGCTGGTTTGCTTGATCAAGGAGCCGGAGATTCTCCGAGCGCCGGCATTTCGAAGCCCACGGGCTCGCCCACGATGATGAACGAGTAACGCGCCGGGTCGAGGTAGCTCCTGGCGACGCGGTTGACGTCTTCGAGGGTGACCGCTTCGATCAGCTTGTTGCGGCGGTCGAAATACTCGACGCCGAGATTCTCCTGGCGCACGGTCATCATCTGGCCGGCGATCTTGGCGTTGGAATCGAAGCCGAGCGGATAGGAGCCAACGAGGTAGGCTTTCGCATCGGCCAGTTCGGCCTCGGTGACGCCGCTGGCGACGAAGGCTTTCATCTCGTCCTTGATGCCGGTGATGAATTCGCCCGCGCTCTCGTTCTTGGTCTGGCCGCCGCCGGACCAGGTGAGCAACGAGGGGTTTGGATCGAGGCTGGTGGAAACGCCGTAGGTGAGGCCCTTGGCGACGCGCAGGGTTTTCATCAGGCGGCTTTCGAAGCCGCCGCCGCCGACGGTGTAGTTGAGCACGAAGGCCGGGAAGAAATCGGGGCTCGCGCGGTCAATGCCGGGGCCGATGAAGCGCACGAGGCTTTGCGGCTGCGGCAGGTCGACGACGGCCTGGGCGACCGGGGCGCTGGCGAGGTCAATCGGCGCGACGGGCGCGACGGTGCTGGTCTCCGGCAGTCCGGCGGCGACCTGGTCGATCAGCGGCGCGAGCTCTTCCGGCGAGACGGCGCCGACGGCGGTGACGATCAGCCGGTCGCGGGTCATCAGTGTACGCATGTGCTCGCGGGCTTTGCCGGGCGTCAGGCTGTCGAGGCTTTCTGCGGTGGTCTCACGCGCGAAGGGATGATCCGGGTACAGAGATTGCGCGGTGGCGCGCCAGGCGAGATAGTTGGGGTTCGTCTCGCGCGTCTGCAGGCCGACTTCTTCCTCGCGCAGGAAACGCTCGAACGGGCCTTGGTCGAAACGCGGCGCGGCGAAGGCGGTGGCGACGAGCGCCATCGCGGCGGGGGCGTTCTCGGTCAGGGACGAGACCGAGCAGCTGGTCCACTCGGCGCCGGCCGAGCAGCCGAAGCTCATGTTGAGGTCTTCCATGGCCGTCTGGAAGCCGAGCGAATCGAGATCGCCGGCGCCTTCGTTCATGTTGTAGGTGACCAGTTCGCTGAGGCCTTCGGCGCCGGCGGGATCCGACGCAGAGCCGGCCTTCCAGGCCATCTGGACGGCGACAATCGGGATCGAGGGTTCGGAGACGAGCCAGACAGAGACGCCGCCGGGCGTGACGAATTGCTGGATTTCGGCGAATTCGCCGTCATGGACGGTGACCGCCAGCGCGGGTTTTGCGGGCTCGGCCAGCGTTTCGGCGGCGGGCGCTTCCGGCGCGCCGTTGAACCAGCCGGAAATCGTCGAGCAACCGGCGAGCGCGGAGAGGGCGGCGGAGGCGAGGAGGAATTGGGTCGTCCGCATCTCAGAGGTCTCCTTCGGCGGGCAGGAGGTGGGCTTCGATATAGTGTTTTTCGGAGCCGAAGACGGCGCGCACGGCGGCGATCGCCTGCTCCGGCGTGACGGCGCGGACAGTGTCCGGATAGGCGAGGATTTCCTCGACCGTGCCGCCGATGGCGAGCCAGCCGCCGAAGGCGTTGGCCATGCCGGACTGGCTGTCGCGTGCGTAGATGGCATCGGCCGCAAGCTTGTTGCGGGCCCGGATGACTTCGGCTTCGGTGAAGCCTTCGGCGAGCACCTTCTCGACTTCGGCCATCAGCGCGGTCTCGAGCGCGTCCAGCTCCACGCCGGGCGCGGGGCTGGCGGAGAGGATGGCCGGGCCTTCGTCATGCAGCGTGGTCCAGGCATAGGCATTGGCGGAGATGGCGAGTTGCTGCTGCTCGACCAGCGACTGGTAGAGCCGGCTGGTCATGCCGCCGCCGAGGATCTCGAGGCCGACGTCGAGCGCGATGGCGTCAGCGGGCTGACGGCGCCGCGAAAAGCCGGTGTAGTAACGGCTCCAGCCCGGCTGGCGCACTTTCGGATCTTCGTGCGTCAACAGCTGCGTTTCTGCGAGCGGGGTGACGGGCTGCCATTTGCGCTCTGCCGTGACGGTGCCGGTCGGCGCGATGGCGCCGTAGTGCTGCTCGGCGAGCGTGCGCACTTCCTCAGGCGTCACATCGCCGGCGACGACGAGGATGGCGTTCTCGGGGCTGTAATACTGCTTGTAGAAATCGAGGCCGTCCTGCGGGGTGAGCGCGGCGACTTCCTCCATCTTGCCGATGACGGTAATTTCGTAGGGGTGGCCCTTCCAGAATTCGGAGAGCACCTTTTCCTGCAGGATGACGCCGGGATTGTTGTCGATGCGCTGGCGGCGCTCTTCCTTCACGACGTCGCGCTCGGAGATGAACGGGCCCTTGGGGTCGTCGTTGATGATGAGGTTCACCATCCGCTCGGCTTCCAGTTCCATCATCTTGCCGAGCTGCGGCTTGGCCACGCGTTCGAAATAGGCCGTGTAGTCCCAGCTCGTGAAGGCGTTGAGCTGGCCGCCCGAACGCTGGACGATGGAGGTGAACTCTTCGGGGCCGATATTCTTGGTCTGCTTGAACATCACGTGTTCGAACAGATGGGCGATGCCGGACTTGCCGGGCGCCTCATCGGCGGCGCCGACCTTGTACCAGACCATGTGGGTGACGACGGGCGCGCGGTGATCCGGGATCACGACGACGTCCATGCCGTTGTCCAGCGTGAAGGTGGAGGGCGCCCAGGCGGCCTCCTCAGCGAAGGCAGGCAAGGCAAGCAGGGCGAAAAGCCCGGCAGCGAGACTCCGTTTCATGGGCGTCCTCCGGTTGTGTACTGGCAGTGATCTAGGCGGAAATCAGGTTCCGGGTAGACGGATGCGCGGGCCGCCTTCGGTGCGCTCGATGGTGACCGGCTGGTCGCCCGTCGCATTGTCGGTGGCGGCGGAAGCGGCGTCTTCGGGCTTGTCCTTGCGCCAGAAGAAGACGCGGTCGGTGACGCTGGGTGACTTGCGGATGGCCCGGGCTTCTTCGTAATCGACCTGCGCGCGGATGGCGGCGTTGGCGGCGTTGGCGCCGGCGGCGGCGACGAGGGCTTTCTCGGAGGCGCTGGCGTTGACGCCCATCGTGGTGCCGAACGCGGTGGTGACCCCCGTGGTGGCGGCTTCGACTTCAGCCGGGGTGGTGGTGCCGGCCGCGGGCGGGCGAAGGCTGTATTCCGGCGGGACGCTGAGCGGGGCCTTGGTGACGACGCGGAATTCGTTCGGGGTGCTGCCCCCGTTGCTGCCGCCGGTCGAGGAGCAGGCCGTGGTGGCGGCAAGGGCCGCGCCGGCAGCGAGGATCAGGAGGGATTTCTTCATGGCGGGCGGGTCCGTTTCTGAGGGGCTGAAGCCCGGGGTTACGAGGTGCTAGCCGGTTTTGGCCGCGAAAGTAAGAACTGGTCGACAAACAGGAGCACGGCGCCGACGCTGATGGCGGCGTCGGCGACATTGAAGACCCAGGGGAAATACAAGCCGTTGGCATCGATGAAATCGACCACGGCGCCGAAGCGGACCCGGTCGATCAGGTTGCCGAAGGCGCCGCCGATCACAAGCGCGAGAGCGAGCTTCAGCCAGCGGCCCTCGGCCCGGGTGAGCCAGACGAGGAAGCCGATGGCGATGGCCAGCATGATGCCAGCGAGGATCCACCGACCGATGCCTTCGGTCTGGAACAGGCCATAGCTCATGCCGCGGTTCCAGAGCATCGTGAGATCAAGGGGGCCCGGCAGCGCGATCCGGCCGCAGGGCTCCATCCGGTCGAGGCAGCCGAGCGCGTTGAAGCGCGGCTCCTCGAGCACAAGCCACTTGGTCCACTGGTCCAGCACCAGCACGACGGGCACCACAAAGAATGGCCAAGCAGAGGATAACGCCAGTTTCATGCGCGTGAGATTGCAGACCGTGCCGGGGGGATCAAGCGTTTGTGTGCAGGGGAACGGGCGAATGCAGCGGCAATCGCGCTGCGATTGCCGCCCCCACCCTAACCCTCCCCAAAATGGGGAGGTGAGAGGCTGCATCTGGTGGAGAACACGCTCTGCCCCAGAAACTGACCGGCCCCCTCCCCCTTGTGGGGAGGCTCGCTCGGGAAATCGTATACGATTTCTCGTCCTCGCGAGGGGTGGGGGTCGCCTATTGGACCTACCCCGCTGCCTCGTCCCAGGCTTTGACCGCCAGCGCGTCGCGGGGGGTGATGTCCGGGAAGCCGGGCGCGGCGGTTGCGGGGTCGAAGTATTTCCAGCTGCGGCGGCATTTGACGCCGGGGGCGGGTTTGGGGACGACCCAGATGCCGGGCGAATCGTCGAGCGTGAAGGCGCCGGCGGGACCGGAAGCACCCTGCACGAGGGCGGCGCCGGAGGTGATGAACAGGTCGGCGGCGTCCTCGCCCGCGAAGGCGTCGAGCAGCGCCTTGTCGCTGACGATGACTTCAGGCGCAGCTTCCAGCGAGGCGCCGATGCGTTTCTCGCGGCGCTCGACTTCCAGGGCCCCGGTGACGACGCGGCGGACCTTGAAGATTTTCTCCCAGCGCGCGGCGAGGGCCGCGTCGTGCCAGGCGGCGGGGGTTTCCGGGAAGAGCTGGAGGTGGACCGACTCGGCCGAGCCTTTCAGGTGGCTTTCGCCGAAGGCTTCATCCGTGGTGAACGGCATCACCGGGGCGAGCCAGCAAAGCAGGCGTTCCATCACGGCGGCCATCACCGTGCGCACGGCGCGGCGGCGGTTTCCGTATACGGAGGTTTCGGCGTCCCAGGCTTTCGCGGCGGCGAAGGACGGGTCGCAATAGAGCGCGTCCTTGCGGATGTCGAAATAGACGGCCGAGAGTTCGACGTTCACGAAGTTGACGATGGCGGTCATCACGCGCTTGAAGTCGAACACCTTGAAGGCGGCGCGCACTTCGCCGTCGAGCTGCGCGAGGCGGTGGAGGATGAAGCGTTCGAGGCCGGGCATGTCCTTGGCGTCGATGGCTTCGGCGGGCGTGTAGCCGTCCAGCGCGCCGAGCATGTAGCGCAGCGTGTTGCGCAGCTTGCGGTAGGTCTCGACCGTGCCCTTGATGATCTCATCGGAGATGCGGGTGTCGTCCCAATAGTCGGCGGAGGCCGTCCAGAGGCGTAGGATTTCGATGCCGTGCTGTTTCTGGAAGACGTCGGGCTCGATCGTGTTGCCGATCGATTTCGACATCTTCTTGCCCTCGGCATCCACCACCATGCCGTGCGTGACGACCTGTTTGTAAGGCGCCATGCCGCGCGTGGCGCAGGACTCCAGCAGAGAGGACTGGAACCAGCCGCGGTGCTGGTCGGAGCCCTCCATGTAGACGTCCGCCTGCCCCGTGGCGTTGTCGATGATACCGCGCTGGCGCAGGGCGAAGGCGTGGGTGGTTCCGGAATCGAACCAGACGTCGAGCACGTCGGTGACCTTTTCCCAGCCGTCCGGCGAGACGCCGGTGCCCGTGAAGAAGTCAGCGTTTGGCGTCGCGAACCATCCGTCCACACCGGTTTTCTCGATGGCGGCCTTGATGTTGGCGTTGAGCTTGTCCGCCTGATCGCGCGGCAGGGCGGCGGTGTGCGGCTCGCCCTTTGCGTTGACGAACAGGGTGATCGGCACGCCCCAGTTGCGCTGGCGCGAGATCAGCCAGTCCGGGCGGCTCTCGACCATGGCGGAGAGACGGTTGCGGCCTGTTGTCGGGAAGAATTCAGTGTCGGCGATGGCCTTTATCGCCAGTTCGCGCAGCGTTTTTCCGGCATGGACCGGCTTGTCCATCGCGATGAACCATTGCGGCGTGGCGCGGCGGATGACCGGGGCTTTCGAGCGCCAGGAGTGGGCATCTCGGATCGTGGTGATGCCGCGCGCGAGCAGGTTGCCGCTCTCGGCGAGGAGGCGGATGACTTCGTTGTTGGCCTTGCCCGCCTCGCCGCGTTTCTTGCCGGAGGTGACGATGATGTCGAGACCCTTGAGGGGCTCGGGCACATCATCCGTGTACCGACCATCAGCATCGACGATCTGGCGGATGTCCTGCGCTGTGTGGCCGGTGGCGAGCCAGACGTTGAAGTCATCCTCGCCGTGGGCGGGCGCGGTGTGGACGAAGCCCGTGCCGGCGTCGTCGGTGACGTGATCGCCGGCGAGCATAGGGATTTCGTGCTGGAAGAAGGGCGAGAGGGCATGGAGCGGATGCTTCAGTTTCCAGCCTTCCGGATTCGCATCGCCAAGACGATTGAAAGACTTCGCCTTTGCGGAGCCGAGCGCGTCAGCGGCAAGCTTATCAGCCAGCACTATTTTGTCGCCCGCTTTGACATATGGAGCAAAGCCGAGCTCGGATTCCGTCATTACAGCAGTGACTTCGTAAAGCCCATATGAAATGCCGGAGTTGAAGCTGACCGCTTGGTTGGCCGGGATAGTCCAAGGCGTGGTCGTCCAGATGACGACGCTTGCACCGGCAAGCAAGTCTGACTGACTTTTTGTGCCCGGAACCGTATCGAACAGACCACCGAACACAGGAAACTTCACCCACACCACCGGCACTTTCCGGTCGTGATATTCCACCTCCGCCTCGGCGAGCGCGGTGCGTTCCACCGGGCTCCACATGATCGGCTTGGCGCCGCGCACGAGGCCGCCTTTCATCGCCATGTCGAGGAATTCGGAGACGATCATCGCCTCGCTCTCGAAGGCCATCGTCAGGTAGGGATTGTCCCATTCGCCCTCGATGCCGAGGCTGCGGAATTCCTTGCCCTGCACCTTCACCCAATGCTCGGCATAGGCGCGGCAGGCGGCGCGGAACTCATCCGCCGGCACGCTGTCTTTCGGGCGGTTCTTCGAGCGGAACTCCTCCTCCACCTTCCATTCGATGGGCAGGCCGTGGCAGTCCCAACCCGGCAGGTAGGAGGCGTCAAAGCCCTGCATCTGGTGGGAGCGGACGATGATGTCCTTGATGATCTTGTTGAGCGCCGTGCCGAGGTGGATGTGGCCGTTGGCGTAGGGCGGGCCGTCATGCAGGATGAAGGGCTCGCGGCCCTTGGCGGTCTCGCGGAGCTTGGCGTAGAGGCCCATCGCGTCCCAGCGCTTGATCCATTCGGGCTCGGCCTTGGGCAGGCCGGCGCGCATCGGGAATTCGGTTTTGGGCAGGAACAGCGTGTCGCGGTAGTCGCGTTCAGTGGCGGAAGTGTCGGTCATCTTGGATCAGGTCTTCGTCAGCGGACAACGGGAATGGGCGAGCGGCCTCAGGCCAAACGGGCTTAGCCGGCCACGGCTGAACAAAGGGTTCAGCCGGCGGCCGGGCCGCTAATTCGAATTGCCTGAATCGCCACGGGATATGTCATCGGCGCAGCGGTTATCACGCCCGAACGGGGCCTGTCACCCCTTGCGGGGCGGGCAGCTACCACTCGTCGTCGTAGTATTCCTCGTCGTCATAGACGACTTCCTCGGCGCCGCCCGGCGCATAGGTGCCGGTCTGCCAGACATAATCGGCCGCCTGCGGGGCAATCGCGAGCAGGTTCAGGAGGTTGTCCTTGATGTTGCGGATCGTCATGCCGCCATCGAGGATGACGTAGCGGGTGATGCCGACGGTCGGCGAGTTGCCGTCGGTGCCACCGACCGAATACCAGGCGGAGGTGGCGGCCCACATCAGGTTTGCATCATTGATGCGCTCCAATGTTTCCTGCCCATCGGCGTCGTAGCGGACCTGCATGTTGATGCCGAGACAACCGGGTTCGTAGCCTTCGAGATCGCAGGCTGTGCCGAGGACGTTGAAGATCAGGCCGGTGCCGGCGGTATCGGTGGCGCGCACCGAGACCGCGCCGTCATCGCCGGTGCTGTTAATGGTGTAGCCTTCCTCGGCAATGATCGTCTGCAGATCCTGCAGGCTGACCGCTTTGACGACTTTTGTGTCGTCCGCAAAAGCGTACCCGGCCAAGGCGGCGAAAAGTCCCAGAGATGTCAGAGTGCGGCGCATGATTTGTCCTCCCCGCTCGCGTTCAACGCGAAGAACATCCTCCCGTTTTGCCGCCTTGTGAAGGGCGGCGAAGCGGTCAGATTGCGGAAACTTTATGTTTCATCCGGGCGTTGCGAGAATTCTCCGCGCCTCGGCCGAGTCGAGGTGCATCTGGTCTACCATCAGGTCCAGGCTGTCGAAGCGCTTCTCGGGGCGCAGGTAGGCGACCAGCTGCACTTCCAGCCGCTTGCCGTAGATATCGCCTTTGAAATCAAAGATGTGCGTCTCGAGCAAGGGGTCGCGCAGGCCGGTGGTGGGGGTGCGGCCGAAATTGGCGACGCCGGGGCGCCAGTCTGCCTCGCCTTCGATCCGGGCGCGGACAGCATAGACGCCGTGCTTGGGATGGATGAGTTCGCCCAGTTGCAGGTTCGCGGTCGGAAAGCCAAGCTTGCGGCCGTTCTGCTCGCCGGATTCCACAATGCCGTCGGCTGTCCAGGGGCCGCCGAGCATGCCGGCGGCGAGGTCCGGCTCGCCGGCCATCAGGGCCTGGCGGATCGCGGTGGAGGAGGCCTTCGCGCCCCTGCCCTCGACTTCCTCGACGATGGTGACCCCGAAGCCGAGGGCCCGGCCGAGGCTGGACAGGCGCTGGGCATGGCCCATCCGGCCGCGTCCGAACCGGAAATCGAAACCGACCGAAACATGCGAGGCGCCGAGCCCGTCGACGAGGACGTTGCGCACGAAACCTTCATCCGTCATCGCGGCCATCTCGCCGTTGAACGGCAGTTCAAAGACGGTGCTGGCGCCGGCGGCAAGGATCGCGGCGTTGCGGCGTTCGGGGCGGAAAATGCGGAACGGCGGATCGCCCGGGCGGAAATAGGCCCGGGGCGGCGGCTCGAAGGTCGCAACCGAGAACTTGCCATGCCCGGCGATGCGGGCGGCTTCCATCACCGCCTTGTGGCCGGCATGCAGCCCATCGAAATTGCCGAGCGCGATCGAGGCGCCGCGCGCGCTTTCAGGCAGTCCGCGATACTCCGCGAAGACGGCCATCAGGCCCCCCGGCTGGGCGCCACCACTTCGGCTTCGCCCGTGATCACGCGCTTGCCCTCGACGAGGCATTCGACTTTCAGCGTGACGCGGTTGCCGCGGTCCTGCTTCTCGGCGACTTCGGCGCGCACGGTGACGACATCGCCGATATGGACGGGGCGTTTGAAGCGCATCGACAGGCCGACGAAGATGGCGCCCGGGCCCGGCAGGTTGTTGCCGAGGATGCCGGAGATGTAGCTGGCGGTCAGCGCGCCGTGCGCGATGCGCTTGCCGAAGATCGTGCCGGCGGCGAACTCGTCGGACATGTGCAGCGGGTTGAAGTCGCCGGACACTTCGGCGAAGCGCTGGATGTCGTTCTCGGTGATCGTGTGCACGGTTTCGTGCGCCTGGCCGAGCTGCAGGTCTTCATACTTGTAGCCAGAGAAAGTCGTCATGCCGTCGGGGCTCCTGAATCCTTGATGTTTCGTCCGTTACACGCCGCCGCGCGCGGCGTCACCATCTGAGGCCGGTCATCGCGTAGGTAGCGTGCTCGCCGTAATCGACGAGAAGGTCGGTCACTTCGGCTTCAAAATTCGCGCCATGCTGCTTCAGGCCGGTGCCGACATAGAGGCTGTCGAAGCCCTGCAGGCGGGCGCCGCGCACGTCGGTGGCGGGGCTGTCGCCGATGCACAGGATTCGC
>JBBSDJ010000002.1:0-63528 GCA_038249555.1 Caulobacterales bacterium | reverse complement strand
TGGCTGGACATGATCATCGCCCCCCCCCCGTTGAAGGACCTCCTGAATTCGTTGGATCGGCCCGGACGATGGAAGGAAGTATCGCAACGTCCGAGATTGGCCGAGGCTGTGTAAAAACGCGGTGCTGCGATTTTTCTGCGCAATAAAATTTCGCGATTCGCCGAGTGTGGGGAACAGCTCGATTAGATCGCAGTCATGCTGTTTCTTCAGAGGCAGAATTTTCCAACCGCGCTGATCAGTTCTGCGTTTTTACACAGCCTCGGCCCATTCCCGCCGGTCGCGGCGAGAAATGGGACGCCGCTGTCGAAGCCTCAGGCTGATGCGCGCAAAACTAGCTCTTCGTTCACCGCGCGTGCCACGGCGGGGCGTTCCAGCAGCCGATTCCGATAGCCTTCAAGCAAATGTACCTTCCGAGCGATCAAGAGTTTTGTTCAAGATTGAAGAGCAGCGTTCCCAGCTTCTCATACGGCGCCAAGCGCCCGAAGTGACCGGCCGGGCGGCGCACGAAACGCCGTGGTCCCACCGGGGAAAAATGCCCGTACATCAGACTGTTGGGGCAGGTCCTCCATTGCGGCCGCAATCGCTTCAGGTGTCCATCCGCCATCACGACTGATTTGCTGATCGACACTCCAGGGGGTGTAAAGGCCGATGTCAGGGCCCTCAATGCCAAAGACCCTGCCCGTGAAGCGGCATTGGTCGCTCGCAAGATAGACCACCAGAGGTGAAACGTGATCAGGGTCGTGCCGGTCGAACACATCACCTTTGGGCATAAGCGACAGAACAGTCGGACTGGCCTCCACCATTCGTGTTCGCGCGCAGGGAGATATGGCGTTCACCCGCACTCCAAGTGCGGCGAGTTCATTGGCGTGCCCTTGGGTCAGCGCGGCAGTGGCCGCTTTGACCGCTGCATAGACTGTGCCGTCAAGATTCGGATGCAGGCCCGATGCCGAGCTTGTGTTGATGATCGCCCGCCCGCTCGCTGGGCCTTCGGCCGCCCAATAGGCTGCCGCAAAATGGCTTGTCGCCAAAGTGCCTTTAAGATGCACTCCGATCAGCAGATCAACGTCCTCTTCGATGAGGCTATCGATCCTGGCGGGACGCGATATGCCGGCGTTGTTGACCAGTATGTCAAGGCGGCCAAAGGCGGTGAGAGTTTCCGCAATCATCCGCTCTGCACTCGCCCAGTCCGAGACACTGCCCCGGTTGGCTATGCTCCGACCACCGGCACGTTTGATGTCAGCAACCGTTTCGGCGGCAGGGCCATCATCTCCAGCCTCACCGTAGAGCGATCCGCCGTAGTCGTTGACGACCACCGCCACACCTGCTCGCGCAAGTGCAATGGCATGTGCCCGGCCAAGACCTCGCCCTCCGCCAGTCACCAAGGCAACCTTGCCCTCGAGCATCTCTGCCATACAGCGTCTCTCCGTCGCTCGCTTCACTGAAGCTGCTGCCAAAGTCAGGAGAAAAAGGCTATCAAAACGCGATCAAAATTTCCTGATGTAATTTCCGCTGAGAGTAGACAGGGGATTCTCATCGAGATGTAACCCCGGTTGTTGGATGTCCCTAGAAGCGGGCACGCCCCGAATTGGACTCCCGGAGCCGCGCCGCCAATCATTCGGGATAAGCCTATCGGCTTGCGCGCCTCTAGATCGCTCGGTTCGTTTGAATAGCCACAGTTCGCAAGATGGGCGAATTTTGCGCTCTGCGAAAGCTCGTGCGGCCGCGCTGCATCAATGACGGCTTGCGGCGATTTCCAGACCTTCGCCCGGTATGTGAGCCCGAAACCTAGCGCTTCAGGTGTTCCATGCCTTTGAGGTCGCCGGGCTTGGCGACGGGGGCGCCGAGTTTGGCTTTTACTTTTTCCGCTTTCGGTTTGCGGACTTCTTTTTTGGATTTCATCTGACCCTTGGCCATGGCGCGCGCCTTTCAGCTACCGGACCCTGATTGGCCCATGCCGGAAAGGTAAGCCGCTTCGGGAAAGATTGTAAGGCCGTTACTCCACGGCCTTGGGCACGACGAAGAAGCCGTGTTCGGTGCGCGGGGCGTTGGCGAGAACCTGGTCCTGGATGTTGCCGTCGGTGACGACGTCGTCGCGCATCGGGAGGGTGGTTTCGACCACAGAGGTCAACGGCTCGACGCCCTCGACATCGACTTCGTTCAGCTGGTCGATCCAGCCGAGGATGCCGTTCAGTTCGCCGGCGAGTTCGTCGAGGCGCTCTTCCGGCACCGCGATGCGGGACAGGCGGGCAACCTTGCGGACGTCGTCGCGGGTAACGGTCATGGTGGTACTCCAGTCGAGGGGACCGATTACGCGATAGGCAAAGCCGCTTCAAGGTCGTATGTGCCCTGCGATGCCTGTTGTTGACCTGTTTGACCTGCCCGCGAAGGGCGTCCTGATCGGCCTTGACCCGGGCACGAAGACGCTGGGCGTGGCGGCCACCGATGCCAGCCGCATCCTGGCGAGCCCGGTGGAGACGATCCCGAAGCTGAAACTGGCGCCGGCGCTGGCGCGGTTCTTCGAGGTGTATGATGACCGCAAGGGCGCGGGGCTGGTGGTCGGGCTGCCGCTGAACACGGACGGCTCGCAGGGGCCGCGTGTGCAATCGGTGCGCACGCTGGTGTCGAGCCTGCTGAAGCTGCGCGACATTCCCGTGGCGTTCCAGGACGAGCGGTATTCGACGGTGGCGGCGGACGAGATCATGCGGGAGCTGTCCTTCACCGAGCAGCGCCGCGCCGACCGGGTGGACGCGATGGCGGCGGCGATGATCCTGCATGCGGCGCTGGAGCGGCTGGGGAAAGGCGCATGAGCGCATTCCTCACGGCGCTGGTGCCGGTGATCCTGCTGGTGGCGCTGGGGCAATTCCTGGCGCGGCGGGGGCTGGTGCCGGCGGAAGCGTTCCGGGCGCTGGACCGATTGTCGTTTCTCGTGCTGCTCCCTGCCCTGATCATCCGGGCGCTGGCGAATGCGGAATTCGATGGTGCGCCCTGGCTGATGATTGCGGCGCTGATCGCGGCGCAGGTGCTCCTGGGGGCGTTCGGGCTGACGGCGCGGCTGTGGCCTGGCATGACGCGGCCGGCGGTGGGCACGATCATCCAGTCCAACGTGCGCTGGAACACGATCATCGGATTGTCCTTGGGCGGACTTCTGTTTGGCGATGAGGGGCTGGCGCTGGTCAGCCTTGCGGCGGCGGCGATGATTCCGGTGGCGAATGTTATTTCCGTGTACGCACTGGTCAGCCATGCGGAGCGCCCGCCGGGGGAACGGCCTCGGCCGATGCTGGCGCTGACGCGCAATCCGCTGATCTATGCCTGCCTGATCGGGATTGGGCTCGCGAGTTTCCATGTGCGCCTGCCGGTGATTGCCGACGAGAGCCTCAAGATGCTGGCGAACGCGGCGATTGCACTCGGCCTTTTGAGTGCGGGTGCGGGCGTGGATCTTGGCGCGCTGAAGCGGGCGGGGCTGAAGACGTTTACCTGGTCCGCTGTGCGGCTGATCGGACTGCCGGCGCTGACGCTGGTTGTGGGGCTGGCGATCGGGCTCAGCGGTTTGCCGCTGGCGATCGCGCTGATCTGCGCGGCGACGCCGACGGCGCCGAACTCCTATGTGCTGGCGCGCGAGCTGGGCGGGGACACCACGCTGGCGGCGAACTTCATTGCCGCGCAGACGCTGCTGGCGGCGCTGACCCTGCCGGCGGTGTGGCTGGTGATCTTGTGGTTGGGGGCGGTTTGAAGGCTTGCCCGGCGCCGGAATCGCGCCTAAACCGCCGCAAATCGAAGGGGCCTTCATGGCAGCGGCGCACGCAGACTATACCTTCCGGCACGACCACCTGCTCGGAATCGAAGGCCTTCACCCCCTTGATATTCAACATATTTTAGATCTTTCGGACACCTATGCCGACGCGACGCGCGACGGCCGGCGGCCGGATCCGATCCTCAAGGGCCGGACCGTGGTTAACCTGTTTTTCGAGAACTCCACGCGCACGCTTTCGAGCTTCGAGATTGCGGCGCGGCGGCTCGGCGCGGACGTGATTTCGATGCCGGTGGCGCAGTCGAGCGTGAAGAAAGGCGAGACGCTGATCGACACGGCGATGACGCTGAACGCGATGAAGCCGGACGCGCTGGTGATCCGCCATTCGGCGTCCGGCGGGGCGAAGCTGCTGTCGCGGAAAGTGGACTGCGCGGTGATCAATGCCGGCGATGGCACGCATGAACACCCGACGCAGGCGCTGCTGGACCTGCTCACCATACGGCGCACCAAGGGGCGGATCGAGGGGCTGAAGGTGGTGATCTGCGGCGACATTGCGCATAGCCGCGTGGCGCGCTCGACGACGATGGCGCTGCACCTGATGGGCGCGCGCGTGCACCTGTGCGGCCCGCGCACGCTGATCCCTCCGGGTACGGACACATGGGGCGCGGAAAGTGCGGGTACGGATTTTGACCGGGCCCTGCCTGGCGCGGATGTCGTGATGATGCTGCGCCTGCAGCTGGAACGTATGAACGGCAGCCTGCTGCCGAGCCAGCGCGAGTATTTCCGGTATTTCGGGCTGACGGCGGACCGGCTGGCGCTGGCGAAGGAGGAAGCCATCGTGATGCACCCCGGGCCGATGAACCGGGGCGTGGAGATCGAGAGTTCGATTGCGGACGGGGAACGCTCGGTGATCACGCAGCAGGTGGAGATGGGTGTCGCGGTGCGCGAAGCGGTGCTGCACCTCCTGGCGGGAGGCCGCACATGAGCCTCCAGATCCTCAATGCGCGCCTGCTGGACCCGGCCACAGGCACGGACGCCATCGGCGGCGTGTTCATCGACAAGGGCGTCATCAAGGAGTTCCGTACCGGGACGGGTGTGTCCTTCAAAGATGCCAAGGAGACGATTGACGCGGGCGGGCTTTGCCTCGCGCCCGGGCTGATCGACCTGCGCGCCAAGACGGGCGAGCCGGGCGAGGAGCACAAGGAAACGCTGGCGACGGCCTCGCGCGCGGCGCTGAGCGGCGGGATCACGAGCCTGGTCGTGATGCCGGATACGCGGCCGGTGATCGATGATGTGGCGCTGGTGCAGTTCATTGCCGAGCGCGGGCGTGAGACGGCGTTTGCGCGGGTGTATCCTGCGGGCGGGCTGACCGTGGGGCTTGCCGGCGAGGCGATGTCCGAGATCGGACTGATGGCGGAAGCGGGCGCCGTCCTCTTCACCAATGGTGACTGGCCGGTGGCGAGCGCGCAGGTGATGAAGCGCGTGATGACCTATGCGGCGAGCCGCGGTGCGATCGTGATGTCGCGGCCCGATGATCGCTCGCTGGCGGGCAGCGGCGTCATGAACGCAGGCGAGTTTGCGGCGCGGCACGGATTGTCCGGCATTCCCATCGAGGCGGAGTGGCTGGGCGCGGCGCGGGACGTGGTTCTGGCGGAGCAGACGGGCTGCACGCTGATCCTCGACCAGGTGACCTCGCAGCGCACGCTGGACATCGTGGATGTGGCGCGCGGGCGCGGCGCGAAAGTGTTCACGACCGTGGCGGCGCATTCGCTGTTCTTCAACGAACTCGATGTCGGCGACTATCTCACCTATTGCAAGGTGAACCCGCCATTCCGGAGCGAGAAGGCGCGCAAGACATTGATCCGTGCGCTGCAGGAAGGCGCCATCGACGCGGTCGTCTCGGCGCACGATCCTCAGCCCCCGGAGGAAAAACGCTTGCCGTTCGGCGAAGCCTCCTTCGGTGCAGCGGGGCTTGAAACCGTTCTGCCCTGCCTGCTGACGCTGGTGGAAGAAGGCGAGCTGTCGCTGCTGGAAGCGCTGGCGCCGGTCACGATCGGCCCGGCCTCGATCCTCGGCCTGCCGCAGGGCCGCATCGCCAAGGGCGCGCCGGCGGACCTGATCCTGTTCGACGCAGGCAAACCTTGGCTCTGCGATCGCGACCACCTGCTCTCACGCTCGAAGAACTCGCCATTTGACGGGCGCAGACTGCAGGGCCGCGTGATGCGGACGCTTGTGGGCGGGAAGACGGTGTTTGAGCGGTAAACCCGCTCGAAACTTGACTTCGGACGGAATTCGCCTTACTTCATTCCTTACCGTATGTAAGGGTATGCATGGCCGCCGCAACGCTCACTTCCAAAGGCCAATTGACCGTCCCCAAAGCTGTGCGGGACGCTCTTGGTGTTGGACCGGGTGACCGGGTCGATTTCGTCCAGATGGCAGATGGTAACTTTGCTGTCATGCCCGCCACAAAATCCATCAAGCGCCTGAAGGGCATCATCCCGAAGCCGAAGAAGCCTGTTTCACTTGACGACATGGACGACGCCATTGCCGAAGGGGCGATTGGCGAGTGATTGGCCTCGATACAAATGTCGTTGTCCGCTATCTGGCACAGGACGACGATGTGCAGTCGCCCATTGCGACCCGGTTCCTTTCCCGCCTGACGAAGGACAAGCCCGGCTTCATCAGTTCTGTGGTGTTGGCGGAAATCAGCTGGGTGTTGGCGCGGCGGTACAAGCTTGATCGGAGCGACATCGCCAGAACAATCCGGGACCTGCTCGAAACAGCAGAGCTGGTCATCGAGAATGCAGAAGCTGCGTATCGCGCCTTGGGAATTTACCTCGGTTCGGGCGCGGTGGAGTTTGCCGATGCACTGATTGCCGAAACAGCTTCCTTGGCGGGAGCGAACGAGACCGTGACCTTCGACAGGGTAGCGGCAGCGCAAGCCGGTATGAAGCTGCTCAAGTAGCGCCCCCTTGCCCCATCCTCCCTGCCCCCGTAAACCTTGGCGCAACAGGGGCCCACGGGGAATATATCGCACATGCCGGAATGGGCACTTTATGCTTTGGCGTCGATTGTCGGCTATCTGGCCGGGTCGATTCCGTTTGGGCTCGTGATCACGAAGGCGGCCGGGCTGGGCGATATCCGGGAGATCGGATCGCACAGCATCGGCGCAACCAATGTGCTGCGCACCGGCCGCAAGGATCTGGCCCTCGCCACTCTCGTGCTCGACAGCCTCAAGGCGGGACTTGTGGCGCTCGGGTTCTCGCTGGCGGCGGGGCCGGAAGCGGGCATGGTGGCGGGCGCGAGCGCGTTCCTGGGCCATTGCTATCCGGTGTGGCTGGGCTTCAAGGGCGGCAAGGGTGTCGCGACCTATGCGGGCCTTCTGGTGTTCGTCACGCCGCTGAAGGGCTTGCTGATCGGCGCGCCGATCTGGCTGGGCGTGTTTGCGCTGACACGGATTTCCTCGCTCTCGGCGCTCTGCGCGGCGGTGGCCGTGCCGCCGGGCGCTTACCTCCTGGGTGAACGCAATCCGGTGGTGCTGGCCGGGCTGACCGCGCTGTCGGTGCTCGTGTTCTGGACGCACCGGGCGAACATCGACCGGCTGCTGAAAGGCACCGAGCCGCGCTTCGGCACGCCGAAAGCCAAGCCGGAGGAATGAGCCTGCGCCGGCTCACCGACGCGGAACGCCGCGACTGGGTGCGTCTCGTCCGTACACCGAATATCGGACCCCTGACCTTCGCGCGCCTGCTGGAGCGGTTCGGCAATGCGACCGATGCGCTGGCCGCCCTGCCAGAGATTGCCAGCCGGGTGGCCAAGGGGCGGCGTATCGAGGTGCCCTCCCTTTCTGCCATCGAGGATGAGATCGCCGCGACACAGCGCATTGGCGCGCGGGTAATCGCGAGCTGTGAGGCGGAGTTTCCCAAACTGCTGGTCTCGATGGATCCGCCGCCGCCCCTTCTGACGGTGCTCGGCAATCTCGCGCTGGCGCGGTCGGACGCGGTGGCGATTGTCGGCGCGCGCAATGCGTCGACGGCGGGGCGAAAGATTGCGCGGGACATGGCGGCGGAACTCGGGCGGGCGGGGCTGACGGTGGTATCCGGCCTGGCCCTCGGCATTGACGGCGAGGCGCATGCCGCGAGCCTGAAGACCGGCACGGTGGCGGTGCTCGGCGGCGGGATCGATCATGTCTACCCGCCGCAGCATGAGCGGCTGTATGCCGAGATCGCCGAACAGGGCCTGATCGTTTCGGAGAGCCCGACGGGCTACAAGGCGCGGGCGCAGGATTTTCCGCGCCGCAACCGGATCATCACGGGCCTCGCCCGGGGTACGGTCGTGGTCGAGGCGGCCGAGCGGTCCGGCTCGCTGATTTCGGCGCGGATGGCCGGCGAGCAGGGCCGCGAAGTGATGGCGGTGCCCGGCTCGCCGCTCGATCCGCGCGCTGCGTGCACCAACGGCCTGATCCGGCAGGGCGCGGCGCTCGTGCGCCATGCGCAGGACGTGCTGGAGGTATTGGCCGGATTACCCTCCCTTCATGTGGCCGCGCCCCCGCCCCCGGCCTTCACGCCGGACTTCCTGGAGGGGCCACTGCCGGCCGACCAGTTGGCCCGGGTGCGACAGGCCCTCAGCCCGCATCCGATGCCGATCGACGAGATCGCCCGGGCAGCCGGGCTGAACGCCGCCCAGTGCAACGCGGTGTTGATGGAGTTGGAACTGGCGGGTGAGGCGCTGTCCTACCCCGGCGGGCTGGTGGCCCGTGCTGTTTAGGACCCTGTGGCGCGCGTGCACCGGCCGGGGCTGCAAAAGCAGGCCTGACCTGCCGGATGGCTGGACGGCCCGCTGGTTCGACTCTAAGCCTTTGAAAACGCCGCGCGGTTCCTGCAGGGGAAGGCAGTCCGCGCCGAACACCGGCAGAGTGAGGATCGCACCTTTGGCTTTCTGGTCCCAATATGCCCTGCTGGCCGGCTTTTCGGCGGTCCTGCCGCTGACCGCGCAGGCACAGGAAGCCAGCGCCCCCGAAACGCTGCCCGCCGCCGAAGCTGCGGATGAACGCGTCGTTCTCGAAGCCGACACGGTGTATGAACTCAACGGCGAGAACAGCATCGTTGCCGAAGGCAATGTCGAGGCGCTGTACCAGGGCCGCACCCTCCGGGCCGACCGGATCGTCTACAACCGCACGACGGAAAAAGTGCGCGCCATCGGCAATGTCATCATCATTGACGCTGACGGCTCCCAGCAGTTCGCCGACGAGATGGAAGTCGGCTCGAATCTCTCGGACGGCTACGCCATCGGCTTTTCGGCCCGGCTGGCAGAAGGCGCGAGCGTCACCGCGAACTCGGCGATCCGCCAGTCCGACGGGATCAACTCGCTGGACCAGGTGGTCTATACGTCCTGCGAAGTGTGCGCCGAAGACAAGACTCCGACCTGGACGATCCGCGCCCGGCGCGCCGTGCTCGACCAGGAAAGCCAGATGATCTCCTACCGCGATGCGGTGGTCGAGGTCGCCGGTATTCCGGTCTTCTACCTGCCCTATCTCGCGCACCCTGATCCAAGCTCGGACCGGCGCTCGGGCTTCCTGATCCCGGATGTCGGCCTCTCCTCGAAAATCGGCACGTTCTACAAGCAGCCCTATTACTGGGCGATTTCGGAAAGTTCCGACCTGACGCTCGCGCCGCTGCTGTCGTCAAACGTCAATCCGCTGCTGAACCTCGAGTACCGCAAGCGCTTCTATTCCGGCGCCATCAAGATCAAGTCGAGCTTCACGCAGGAAACGGATTTTGATGGCGACGGCGAACGGTTCGGTGAGGAAAAGTTTCGCGGCCACATCTATGCCAACGGCGCGTTCGCCATCTCGCCGGAATGGATGTGGGGCTTCGGCATCGAGAACCAGACCGACGACCTGTATGACCGGCGCTATGACATTGATGGGCAGCTCGACAAGCGCGGACTCTATTCGAACCAGCCGCGCCGCCTGCTTTCGCAGGTGTTCGCCGTCGGCCAAGGCGATGACTATTACGCCGATGTCGCGCTGCTGAACTTCCAGGGCCTGCGCGGGCAGGATGATGCCGACCGTCTGCCGGTCGTCTCGCCGCTGCTGTATGCCGAGAAGAATTTCGATCTTGGCAGCTACGGATTTGCCAATGTGAACGTCTCCTCGGCGGTGCTCAGCCGCGACGTGGGCGCGGATAGCCGGCGGGTGAGCGCCGGAGCCGACTGGCGGGACTTCAACCTCCTTCCCGGCGGCCTGACCTTCGAGCCGTTTGCCGAAGTGCGCGGCGATTACTATGCGCTGGACGAAGCGGTCAGCGGCAAGAGCGAGGTCACCCGCGCGGTGGGCAATGCGGGCGCCAAGATCGCCTACCCGCTCTATCGCCCCGGCGAGGTGGTCGACCTGATGCTGGAGCCGGCCGTGATGGCGGCCTGGGGCTTCTCGAACGTCAACGACCCTGCCATTCCGGTGGAAGACAGCCAGCTGTTCGAATTCGATGAATCGAGCCTGTTCGAGGCCAACGGGTTCGACAATTACGACCTGTACGAAGGCGACGGCAAACTCAGCGCAGGGCTGACCGCCCGGGCGATCTGGAAGAACGGCACCGAGCTGAGCACGACCGTTGGCAAGCGCTGGCGCTCACGGGCGGATGAGGCGTTTGACGTTGCCTCGAACCTCGATGGAACGTCTTCCGACTGGGTGGCCGAAACCTCGCTGGACCTCGGCGATTCGCTGCAGCTGGCGAGCCGGGTGCGCCTCGATGATGAGGACTTTGCCCTGAACCGGCTGGACCTTCGGGCCTCGGCCTCGCTCAAGCGTTTCCGGGCGGTCGGCCAGTATTACAAGATCGACCAGCGAATCAGTCCGCTCGGGCAGCCTGACGAAGGAATCTACGTGACCGGCGAAGTCCAGGTGACAGACTCCTATTCGTTGATCTTCGGCCAGCTGCGTGACATCGCCAATGACGTGGATGCCCGGCAGGAGATCGGCATCGCCTATACGGATGACTGTTCACGCTTCGAGCTGATCTACAGCCGCAATGAGCTGACCGACCGGACGCTCGGCCCCTCCGAGAACATTCAGTTCAGGTTCACCCTCAAATCCCTAGGCAACTTTGGTTCGAGCGAATTCGACTGATCCCGGCGGCGCGCAGGCCGGAAAACTGCTACTTTTCATGGCTTACTGTGCTGCTGCGTTGCGCGTCCGGCCGCAATTTGTATGGTCTGGGCGAAACATTTAACGGGGTTCTGGAAGTCAGGATCCACGGAGGACTTGATGGTGCGTGCAGTCTTGATGGCGGCCCTTGTGGCCTTGAGCGCGCCTTCGGCGCTGGCTCAGGCAGCCGAAGAAAACCGCCTGCAGCTTGAAGGCATTGCAGCCATCGTGAACGACCAGCCGATTTCCTACTCGGATGTGCGCCAGCGCGCGCGTCTGCTGCTGCTTACGCTGGGGCGCGACCAACCTTCGGCGGAACTGATCCAGCAGATTACAGGTCAGGCGCTGGAGCAATTGATCGATGAACGCCTTCAGCTGGACCGGGTCGCCGAATTCGAGGTTGTCGTGGAGCCTCAGGAAATCGATGCCGAAATGACCAATATGGCTGCCGAGTCAGGCATTGGTGCTGACGGTCTTCGCCAGCAGCTGGTCGCTGCAGGGGTGAACCCGGTCAGCCTCGAAGAGCAGATCCGGGCAGATCTGGCCTGGAACCGCCTGATGAGCGGCCTGTTCGGCTCGCGCATCCGGGTGTCCGACAACCAGGTTGAAGATCACCTCGACCGGCTGCGCACAGCCTCCAAGAAAACCCAGTTCCGGGTCGGCGAGATTTTCCTTTACGCGCCGGATGCCGAAACCCGCGCGGAAGCGCTTCAGGCGGCCGGTTCGATTGTCGAGCAACTCAAACAGGGCGCCGATTTCCGCGTCGCCGCGCAGCGCATCTCATCGGCGCCCACCGCAGCCACCGGCGGCGACATGGGCTGGGTGACGGCTGAGGACCTTTCGGCGGCTCTCTCAGAGGCCGTGCTCGCTGCGAGTGTTCCGTCATTGCTGCCGCCCATCGAAGTCGAGAGCGGGGTCTACATCCTCTCTGTCACGGCCAAACGCGAGCCGAGCCAGCCGACCACCAAGGTCGACCTCAAGCGCCTGGTGACGACCGACAGCAAGGAAGCGACGCTGACCGAAGCCATTTCGCGGATCAAGACCTGCGCCGATGTCCAGTCGGTTGCCAACTCCAAGAGCGAACTGCGGGCCCAGGACCTTGATGACATTGATGTGGTCGAACTGGGAGAAGAAGGCCGCCAGCTGGTCCTGGCCACGCAAGTCGGGTCCCCAACTGAAATCTTTGCAATCGGCAATGGCCTTGCTGTCATGTATGTCTGCCGCCGTCAGGATGGCGCTGAAGCTCTTCCTTCAAAGGAAGACATGAAGTCGTCGATCAAAGCACGCGAGCTGAACATGATTTCCGAGCGTGAGCTGCGCAATTCCCGCCGCGACGCGACGATCATCTATCGTTAACGCCGCGAAACGCGCTTGCCTGACGGGCCAATTGGCGCGACATCGCGAACGTGAGCGCACAAGCCCTTCCCCCTCTCGCCCTGACCATGGGCGACCCCGCCGGTTGCGGCCCTGCCATAACGGCGGCGGCATGGTCGGCGCTGCGCGGTGATCCGGCGCTGGCGTTTTATCTGATTGGCGCCCCGCATCTGATCACCGGCATACCCACGCAGGTCATCGCATCGCCCGCAGAGGCGGCGCGCGTCTTTGCGCAGGCGCTGCCGATTCTGGCGCTGGCCGGCGTACCGCGCATTGCGCCGGGGCGTGCAGATGACGCCGCCGCGCCCGCCATCGTGCGCGCCATCGAAATCGCCGTTGCGGACGCGCTTGCGGGCCGCGCCTCCGGCGTCGTGACCAATCCGATCAACAAGGCGCTGCTCTACGCGACCGGCTTCCGGTTTCCGGGGCATACGGAGTTTGTGGCACACCTGTGCGAGGCCGCAGGCCATGCTGCGAGCCCGGTGATGATGCTGACCGGCGGCGGATTGCGGGTGGCGCTCGCGACGATCCACATGCCGCTGGCCGACGTGCCGGGCGTGCTGGGCGACGGGCGGCTGGAGCGGATCGCGCGCGTGGTGAACACGTCGCTGATCCGGCAGTTCGGGATCGCGTCGCCGCGCATTGCGTTCACCGGCCTCAACCCGCATGCAGGCGAAGGCGGCGCGATTGGCCGCGAGGAAATCGACATCATCAATCCGGCAGCCGATCGTCTGCAGGCGGAAGGTATCCGCATCACGCGCGCCCGCCCGGGAGACACTGTGTTCGCCGAAGCGCTGTCCGGCGCGTATGACGCCGTGATCGCGATGACGCATGACCAGGGGCTGATCCCGGTCAAGACGCTCGACATGTGGGGCGGGGTCAACTCGACGCTGGGCCTGCCCATCGTGCGCACGAGTCCCGATCACGGCACCGCCTATGACGCCGCCGCGGCCGGCACCTGCAAACCCGACAGCCTGATCGCCGCCCTCCGCCTCGCGGCGACCTTTGCCGCCAACCGCCAGAAAGCCGCCGCATGAGCGACGACCATACGCCCCTGACCGATGCCCCTGCCCGCAAGTCGCTGGGTCAGCATTTCCTGTTTGACCCGTCGATCCTCAAACGCGCCGCCAATGCGGCCGGCTCACCGAAGGACCGGTTTGTCATCGAGGTGGGTCCCGGCCCCGGGGGTCTGACGCGGGCCATCCTGAATGAAGGCCCGGCAAAACTCATCGCCGTCGAGACCGATCCGCGCTTTTCCGAAGCGCTGCTCGAATGGCCGGAAGCCAAGAGCGGCCAGCTGATCGTGATCGCAAAGGATGCCCGCAAGGTGCGTTGGGAGAAGGTGCTGGAAGAGGCCGGCGCCACTGGCCCGGCGATGATCATCGCCAACCTGCCATACAATGTCGGCACGCCCCTGCTGGTTGATTGGCTGAAGGCGGGTGACTGGCGCGGCGAGATGGCGCTGATGTTCCAGAAGGAAGTCGCCGAGCGTATCTGCGCCAAACCCGATACGGACGCCTACGGACGATTGGCGGTGCTCGCGCAGTCCGTGACCCGGCCTTTTATCTCGTTCACGCTGCCACCCGGCGCATTCAGCCCGCCGCCGAAAGTGGACAGCGCCGTCGCGGTGTTTGATCCGCTGCCGCCGGAAAAACGGTTCGCGCATGTCGAACTGCTGGAACAGGTCGCCGGCGCGGCCTTCGGCCAGCGCCGCAAGATGCTGCGCGCTGCGCTGAAACCGTTCGCGAAGAAGCGCGGGATGAAAGCCGAGGAATGGCTGCAGGAGTGCGGCCTTGATCCGACTGCGCGCGCAGAGACGCTGACCCAGGCGGAATTCCGGACGCTGGCGGCGAGCCTCGCCTAGCTCTCGCCCAGCAACGTGCGGACGTGATCTTCGAGATCGAGCTGCCGCAGCCGTTTCAGCCGCTCGGTCAGCAAGATGCGCTTCAGGCGCTGATAGGCGATGTCGAGGTCTTCGTTGACAATCACATAGTCATACCGGCGCCAGTGCATGATCTCGCGCTTGGCCCCTTCCATGCGGCGCGCAACGAGCTCCGGCGTCGAGCCTTCGCGCCCGGCGAGGCGCGCTTCAAGCGCTTCGATGCTCGGCGGCAGGATGAAAACGGAGACGACATCATTCGGCATCTGGTCGTGCAGTGCGTCTGCGCCCTGCCAGTCGACATCGAACAGCACATCCTCGCCCGACTCCAGCCGCGCGACGGTGTCGGCCTTCGGGGTGCCGTAATACTTGTCGAACACGTGCGCCCATTCGAGGAACTCCCGGCGCTCGATCATCTCGTGGAACTGGTCCGGCGTGCGGAAGAAATAGTCCTGGCCATCTACCTCTTTGGGCCGGGGCGCGCGCGTCGTAGCCGAGACCGAAAGTTTGACGTCGCTGAACTCGTCCAGCAGCATCTTCGACAGCGTCGTCTTGCCCGCGCCCGAGGGGCTGGACAGCACGAGCATCAGGCCGCGCCGGCGGCCATGGTCCTTCGGATGTCCGCTATTCGACATTCGCTGCCTGCTCCTTGAACTGGTCGATCACCCCTTTGAGGCTGAGCCCGGCATTCGTCAATTCGAGGCTGGCGGATTTCGAGCAGAGGGTGTTGGCCTCGCGGTTCAGCTCCTGGGCGAGGAAGTCGATCTTGCGGCCGGCAGGCGAGCCCGCCTTGAGCAGGTCGCGGCCGGATTTCACGTGCGCGGCGAGGCGGTCGAGTTCCTCGCGCACGTCGGCGCGGGCCGCCGACAGGGCGGCCTCGGCGGCGAAGCGCTCGGCATCGACGCGGCCTTCGCGGTCAAGTTCCTCGAGCTGCTTCTGAAGCTTTACCTTGATCAGGCCGGGCTGCGTGGCGGCGATTGTGGCGGCTTCTGCAGAGAGGGATTCGACCGTATCGAGATGGCCCGACAGCATCTCCAGCAGCGAAGCCCCCTCGGCTCGCCGGCCTTCGGCGAGCTGGTCCATCGCCAGCCTCGCGCCCGCGCTGAGAACCTTCATGGCCGAATCATCTGCAGCAAGGTCGCGCAACGACGAGCTGCCTGTCTCGACGACGCCCTTGAGCGTCATCAGCGTGGCCACGGCTTCGGGCGTCAGGTCGGCGCCCAGCGTTTTGCGGGCAGCGTCGGCCAGCGTCGAGAGCAGGACATGATCAATCACCACGCCGCCCGTCCCGCTCGCCATGTCGATCCGCAGGCTGACCTGCAGCGAGCCGCGATTGAACCGCTCGGTCGCCATCGCCTTCACCTCGCGCTCCAGCGGATCGAAGCCCGGCGGATAGTTCACGCGCACGTCGAGCGAGCGGCCGTTGACGCTCTTGGCCTCCCAGGCCCAGGCGCCCCAGCCTTCTTCCCCCGTGACCCGCGCAAAGCCGGTCATCCCCGAAAGTATCCCCATCAGTTGGCCCGTTCCCGCTGTATCTCCCGGCGCTCATACGCGCGGTAGGCCGCGACGTTGCGCTCGTGCTCGGCATTCGTTTTCGCGAACAGGTGCCCGCCCTTGCCATCGGCGACGAAGAACACATACTCCGTCTCCGGAGGATCGAGCACGGCGCGAATGGCGTCGGCGCCCGGATTGCAGATCGGCGTCTTCGGCAGGCCGTCCACCTGGTAGGTATTCCATTCGGTATGGCGGTCAATCTCGGAGCGGTAGAGCGTGCGGCGCTGGCCCGCCTTGTTGTAGAGCGGCTCACCCTTCGAGATACCGTAGATGATCGTCGGGTCGCTCTGCAGGCGCATGCCGCGCTTCAGGCGTGTGGTGAACAGCGCGGCGATTTCCGGGCGCTCCTCCGCCTTGCCGGTTTCCTTCTCGACGACCGAGGCGAGGATCACCGCCTCATACGGCGTGGTGATTGGGAGGCCTTCCTGCCGTGTGGGCCAGAGCTCCTCCAGAAGGTCCGCCTGCGCCTGCTGCATCTTCTCGATCAGCTGCGCGCGCGTCATGCCGCGGTGGAACATGTAGGTGTCAGGCAGCAGCGTGCCTTCTTCCGGCAGTACCTCCGGCATGTCGCCGGTCAGCATCTTGTCTTTCTCGATGATCTTCAGAAGCTGCGCCGTGGTGCGCCCTTCCGGCAGCGTGATCTTGTGCAGCAGCGCGCGGCCTTCGGTCAGTATGCTGAGCACATCGTCAACTGTTGCGCCCTTGTCGATCAGGTATTCGCCCGTCTTGATCTCAAGCTCACTGCCATCCAGCCGCGCCTTGAGCTTCATCAACCGCGCATCATGGATCACACCGTCCGCCTCAAGACGGTCCGCGACGATGGACAAAACTTCACCGGGCTCGACCCGGATCACGGCTTCATCCGTCAGCGGACCAGGCCGGGACAGCTCGTTGTTGAACCACACCCATCCGGCCGCCGCGCCGGCGCCTGCGAGCAGGGCGAGCATGAACAGCCAGACAAACAGCGCTTTCAGGAATCGCATGAGAGCCTCTTTTGCCGGACACCGGGGTCCGTCTTACCGTGCCCTCCCCGGCCCGGAAATCAAGTGACGCAGTGCGGTCCGCGCGGACCTCAGGTGACTTCGCGGATGATCAGCGAGGCGTTGGTGCCGCCGAAGCCGAAGCTGTTGGACATCGCGGCGCGCACGCGGCCTTTCTTGGCCTTGTGCGGGATCAGGTCGATCACCGTCTCGAAGCTCGGATTGTCGAGGTTCAGCGTCGGCGGCATTACCTGGTCGCGAATCGCGAGGGCGCAGAACGCCGCCTCGATCGCGCCGGCCGCGCCGAGCAGGTGGCCCACAGCAGATTTCGTGGAGGACATGGAAAGGTTCTTTGCATGCTCGCCGAACGTGCGCTCGACCGCGCCGGCTTCGCCTTCGTCGCCTTTAGGCGTCGAGGTGCCATGCGCGTTGACATAGTCGATCTCGGAAGGATCGATGCCGGCATTCTTCAGCGCCATCTTCATCGCGCGGTAGCCGCCTTCGGAGCCCTCGGCAGGCGCCGTGATGTGGTAGGCGTCACCGGTCAGGCCGTAGCCGATGACTTCGGCATACATTTTCGCGCCGCGAGCCTTGGCGTGCTCATACTCTTCGAGCACCAGCACCGCTGCGCCTTCGCCCATGACGAAACCATCGCGGTCCTTGTCATACGGGCGGGAAGCTTTTTCCGGCGTGTCGTTGAAGCCGGTGGACATGGCCTTGGCCGCGCAGAAACCTGCGATGCCGAGACGGCCAATCACGGCTTCGGCGCCGCCGGCCACCATGATGTCCGCGTCACCGTAACTGATCAGCCGCGCTGAGTCGCCGATGGCATGTGCGCCGGTGGCGCAGGCGGTGACGACCGAATGGTTCGGTCCCTTCAGCCCATGGCGGATCGAGACCTGGCCGGATGCGAGGTTGATCAACGAAGCGGGAATGAAGAACGGGCTGACCTTGCGGGGGCCCTGTTCGTGCAGGATGATCGAGGTCTCGTAGATCGTCTCTAGGCCGCCGATGCCCGAGCCGATCAGGACGCCGGTGCGTTCCTGGTCTTCATCGGTTTCCGGTTTCCAGTTGGCATCCGCGAGCGCTTCATCGGCCGCGGCAATGGCGTACACGATGAATTCGTCCGTGCGGCGTTGTTCTTTCGCCGTCATGAACTTGTCGGGATCGAAGGCATGCGGGTCGCCCGCACCACCGCCGCGTCCGGACGTGTAAGGCACCTGGAAGGCGATCTTGCACGGAAGATCCGACGCATCGAACTTGTCGATGGGACCTGCGCCGGATTTCCCGGCGATCAGGCGTTCCCATGTGGCCTCGCGTCCCATCGCAAGCGGGGACACGATACCGATACCGGTGATGACGACGCGGCGTTTGGACATCGCGGACAGCGCGCTTAGATGTGCGCTTTGATGTGGGTCACGGCGTCGCCGACCGAGCGGATCGACTCCTGAACGTCGTCAGGGATCTCGATGTTGAACTCTTCTTCGAAAGCCATCACGAGCTCGACGAGGTCGAGGGAGTCAGCGCCCAGGTCGTCAATGAAGCTTGCGCCTTCGACAACTTTATCGGCTTCCACGTCGAGATTCTCGACGACAATTTTTTTCACGCGCTCAAGAACGTCAGACATGAATACCTCTCATGATATAACTGAGGACTGGTCCTCTTTTGAACCATTGTGTTGCGCCTAGCACACACTCCAGCAGAGCGCCAAGCCCTTGTCTCGCTGGCGACTGCGCAGGGTCAGATCATCGCCATGCCGCCGTTAACATGCAGGGTTTGGCCTGTGACATAGGCCGCTTCGTTGGACGCGAGGTACACCGCAGCTGCAGCAATGTCGCTTCCCTGACCCAGACGGCCCGAGGGGATTTGCCCTAAAAGCGCCTGTTTCTGCGTGTCCGGCAGGCCATCCGTCATCGGCGATTCGATAAAGCCTGGGGCGATCGTATTGGCCGTGATCGAGCGGCTGGCGACTTCCTGGGCGAGCGATTTCGTGAAGCCGATCATGCCGGCCTTCGAGGCGCAATAGTTCGCCTGTCCGGGGTTTCCGGTGACGCCGACAATCGACGTGATGCCGATGATGCGTCCGTGGCGGCGCTTCATCATGCCCCGGACGGCGGTTTTCGCGAGGCGGAAATACGAGCCGAGGTTGACGTTGATCACCTCGTTCCAGTCCTCGTCCTTCATCTGGATGAGCAATTTGTCACGCGTGATGCCGGCGTTGGCGATGAGGATGTCGATCGGCCCGAGGGCGGCCTCGGCCTGGCCGACGAGCGCGTCGACGGCGGCGGGGTCAGACAGGTTGCACGGCACGATGGCGCTCTCACCCTTCAGGGTCGCGGCGACTTCCTGCAGCACCGCTTCGCGCGTGCCCGACAGGGCAACCTTGGCGCCGGCTTCCGAGAGCGCCAGAGCAATCGCGCGGCCAATGCCGCCGGAGGCGCCGGTGACGAGGGCCGTGCGGCCAGTGAGGTCGAACATGTCTCTTATCCTTTGAGGGCTTTGGCGAAGGCTTCGAGGTCCTCGGGGTTGCCGAGAGTGAAGCCGTTGAGGGATTTCTCGATGCGGCGCTGCATGACGGTGAGCACTTTGCCATTGCCGGTCTCGGCGGTCATCGTCACGCCTTGCGCCACCATGAACTGCACGGACTCGGTCCAGCGCACGCGGCCGGTGACTTGTTTCACGAGGTTCTGGCGGATCGTTTCCGGATCAGTCACCGCGCTCGCTGAAACGTTGGCGACGAGCGGAGCACCGGGCACCTTGATCTCGGTCTTCGCCAGCGCCTCGGCCATCGCGTCGGCGGCGGGCTGCATCAGCGCGCAGTGGAAAGGAGCGGAGACGTTCAGCGCCATCGCCTTCTTCACGCCGTTTGCCTGCGACCAGGCGATGGCGGCATCGATGGCCGCCTTGGTGCCGGAGATGACCAGCTGGCCGGTGGCATTGTCATTGGCGATGTCGCAGGCGCCGCCAGTCTCGCGGCCGGCTGCGCAGGCCGCTTCCGCCTGAGCGTAGTCCGCACCGAGCAGCGCCGCCATCGCGCCCTCGCCCGGCTTTACGGCGGACTGCATCGCATTGCCCCGGATACGCAGGAGGCGAGCAGTGTCCGCAAGGCTGATCGACCCCGCCGCCGCAAGCGCCGAGTACTCGCCCAGCGAATGGCCGGCCACAAAGGCCGCATCCTTCACGCTGATACCGAAATTGGCTTCCAGCGCCCGGTAGGCGGCAACAGAGTGCGCCATCAGGGCCGGCTGGGTGTTGGACGTCAGGGTCAACTCGGCGAGATCGCCGCCCCACATCAGGCCCGACAGGTCCTGCCCGAGGGCGGCGTTGACCTCCTCGAACACCGCCCTGGCGGCGGGAAACGCCTCCGCCAACGCCTTGCCCATGCCGATTTCCTGGCTTCCCTGCCCCGGAAAGATGAATGCGAGCGTCATTGGCGGCACGGCCTCCCATTGTTTTGGCCGTGCTAAAGCGCGCCCTCCCGGCATGCAAGCGCTTGAAATCTGCGGCCAGATGGGCTTTAGACCCCCCTTCGCATCAAGGTGCGGTCCTCAAGTCCCCGGAATGAGCCGGAAAAAGAGGGGCCATCGCTGGTCAGGGTCTCCCGCCCTCCAGCGCCGCATCTTCGAATTTCGGGAATGAAAACATGGCACTATACGAACACGTCGTGATCACACGACCTGACATTTCGCCGGCCCAGGTGGAAACCTTCGTCGAAGAGATGAGCACTTTCCTCAAGGAAAAAGGCGCAACCGTCGGCCGTACGGAATACTGGGGCCTTCGCAGCCTCGCCTATCCGATCAAGAAACAGCGCAAGGGTCACTACTCCTGCATCAACATCGATGGACCGCCTGCCGCGATCCACGAACTCGAACGCCGCCAGCGCATCTCGGAAGACGTGATGCGCTACCTGACCGTCCGCGTCGAAACGCTGTCCGACGAGCCCTCCGTGGTTCTGTCGCGCAAAGAACGCCGTCCGCGCGATTAAGGGTAAGGAACACATCCAATGGCACAGAAAATCAACATCACGAACATTCCTGCCCGCCGCCCCTTCGGCCGCCGGCGCAAGGTCGACCCGTTCACGGGCGAGCACGCACAGGAAATCGACTACAAAGACGTCAAGATGCTGCAGCGCTACATCTCTGAAAAAGGGAAAATCGTGCCCAGCCGCATCACCGCCGTGAACCTGAAAAACCAGCGCAAGCTGGCCCAGGCCATCAAGCGCGCCCGTATGCTCGCGCTCATTCCGTTCGCAGTCTAAGGAGAGACCCACATGCAAGTCATTCTCCTTGAGCGCATCGAACGGCTCGGCAAGATCGGCGACGAAGTCCGCGTGAAAAACGGCTTCGGCCGCAACTTCCTGATCCCGCAAGGCAAGGCGCTGGTCGCCAACGACCGCAACCGCAAACGCTTCGAACACGAGCGTGAAGCGATCGAAGCCCGCAACGCCGCGGCCCGCGACGCCGCCAAAACCGATGCCGAAAAGCTCGAAGGCGCCGTGTTCGTCCTGATCCGTCAGGCCGGCGAAACCGGTCAGCTTTACGGGTCGGTCTCGGCCCGCGACGTGGCAGACGCTGCTGAAGCGGCCGGTCACGAAGTGCCCCGCAGCGGCGTGCGTCTCGACAAGCCGATCAAGTCGATCGGCCTGTTCGACGTCACGATCCGCCTCCACGCTGAAGTCACCGTCAAGGTGCAGGTCAACGTGGCCCGGTCGCCGGAAGAAGCTGAACGTCAGGCCAAAGGCGAGAACATCGCTGAAGCCCTGCAGGCTGCCAACGCTGCCTTTGCCGCCGAACAGGCCGGTGAACTGGCTGAAGCGGCTGCCGAGCGCGGCCCGGCCGGCGACGACGACTAGTCTTCGTCCCCATGGACCAGAAACAGGAGCCGCGGCTGGAGACAGCCGCGGCTTTTACTTTTCTGTGATTCGTTTTTCGAATCTGACGCTGCCCCCAAGCCTTCACGCGGACGTTGGGTTAATATGCGCGCATGAACCAGCAAACGACCTCGCACACGCCCGTTGTCTCGCCGCACAATCTCGCCGCCGAAGCCGCCGTGCTGGGCGCGATCCTGTTTGACAACAACGTCTACCAGTACATCGCGGATATCCTCCGCCCGGTCGACTTCTACGCCCCCGCCCATAACCTGCTCTACGAAGTCGCCTCCAACATGATCCAGACCGGCCGCGTGGCGGACGGTGTGACGCTGCGCGAGCATTTCGAGCAGAAGGAAAAGCTGACCGAGATCGGCGGCGGCAAATACCTCGTCGACCTGCTGGACGCCGCCGCCTTCGGGCCGGAGGTGAAGGACTATGCGCGCATCATCCGGGACCTGGCGATCCGGCGCGAACTGATCCGCGTCGGCGGCGGCATCCAGGCCGCGTCGCTGACGCCGGAAGATGACGACACCGGCTCGACCCTGATCAACAAGGCCGAACGCGCGCTGTTCGAACTCGCCGAACGCGGCAGCTCGGAGCGCGGCTTCTCCAGCTTCGCCGAAGCGCTTGCCGAGTCGCTGGTCACCGCCGAAGCGGCCTTCAAGCGCGGCGGCAAGATCGCCGGCATTCCCTCGGCGCTGCGCGATCTGGACGAACAGCTCGGCGGTTTCCACCGTTCGGACCTCTTGATCCTCGCCGGCCGCCCGTCGATGGGCAAGACATCGCTCGCCACCAACATCGCCTACAACGTGGCCAACGCCTACAAGTACGAAGCGCAGGAAGACGGCTCGCGAAAGACCGTGGACGGAGGGATCGTCGCCTTCTTCTCGCTGGAGATGTCGAGCGAGCAGTTGGCCACGCGTATCCTCGCCGAGCGCACCGGCATCAGTTCCCACGACATCCGGCAGGGCAAGCTGTCGAAGGCCGACTTCGAGCGCCTCTCGGAAGCGACCGCCGAAATGCAGAACCTGCCGCTCTACATCGACGATACCGGCGGCATTTCGATCGGCGAGCTGACGGCGCGTGCGCGGCGCTTGCGCCGGTCGGTCGGGCTGGACCTGATCGTGATTGATTACCTGCAGCTGATCACCACCGCGTCGAACTCGAACGCCAACCGCGTGCAGGAAGTCACGCAGATCACCACCGCCCTCAAAGCCCTGGCGAAGGACCTGAACGTGCCGGTGATGGCGCTGTCGCAGCTGTCGCGCGCGGTGGAGCAGCGCGATGACAAGCGCCCGCAACTGTCGGACCTGCGCGAATCGGGCTCGATCGAACAGGACGCCGATATCGTGATGTTCGTGTTCCGGGAGGAGTATTACCTCTCGCGCACCGAGCCGCCGGCGGATCCGAATGATCCGTCCTCGAACGACAAGTGGAAAGCCTGGCGGGCGCGGATGGACCAGGTGTTCGGCACAGCCGAAGTGATCGTCTCCAAGCAGCGCCATGGCCCGATCGGCACCGTGAAGCTCGCCTTCGACGCGCGCGTCACGCGCTTCGGAAACCTCGAATACGACGCATCGAAATCGAGCAATCCGTTCGAATAGGCGGGCGATGAAACTGCTTTTCGTCTACGGGCCGCCGGCGGCGGGGAAGTTCAAGGTCTCGGCGCGCGTGGCCGAGATGACCGGCCTCGCGCTGTTCCACAACCATCTGGTGGTCGACACCGTGGCCTCGGTGTTCCCGTTCGGATCGCCGTCCTTCGTGCGCCTGCGCGAGCAGTTCTGGATGAACGTGTTCGAGGCGGCGGTGGCAGAAGACCGCTCGCTGATCTTCACGTTCCAGCCGGAAGGATCCGTCTCCCCGGAATTTGCGCCGCGGGTGGTCGAGCTGGTGCGCCGCGCCGGCGGCGAGGTCCTGCTGGTGCATCTGCAACTATCCACAGACGGACAGATGGCGCGCATCGCCAATGAAGACCGCGCGAAGTTCGGCAAGCTGCGGGACGCAAAGCTCCTGGCGCGCCTGCAGGCGGAGTTCGCGGCCTGCGAGCGCGCGATGCCGGCGGCCGACATCGTGATCGACACGGAGCGCGTTTCAGTGGAAATCGCCGCCGGATTGATCGCGGCCCGGCTCGGTCAGTTGCAGTCGTAGGTGAGGCCGTCCGGGCTGATCGCGCAGCGATTGCAATCGAGCGCGAGGATCTGGTTGGTGTCGCTGATGTCGCCGGCGTCGTTGGAGCGGCGTTCGTTCTCGTAGAGCGAGAGATTGTCGGGGGTCGCGGGGCGCAGGTAGGATCCCGGCATCGTGTCGTCGTCATGCCAGACGCGCAGCACGTCCCGGTTCGATTTGTAGATCGTCACATTGATCCAGCCGGTGTCGACCGGGCCGAGCGACGAGGTATTGCGACGCTGCATCTGGCCGCCTTCCAGACGGAAGGAAGACTGAAAATCGCCGAGCGTCGGATAGCACCAGCTGGTGGCGAGCCAGGCGGAGTCTTCCGGCTTCGCATGGCGCCAGGTTTCGGACGCGTCGGTCGCCGGCAAGTCGACCTCTCCCATCGAGCCAAAACAGCGCGTCACCGCGCTTGCCCCGCCCATCAGGAACGTGACGAGGCCGATGACGCCCATGATGAGGCCAACAATGGTCGACCAGAGTTTGAGTTTGTCCGACATCGCCGCCTCCCCGCGCCCGAAGAGATCAGTTTCCCGCTTGAAAGGATTTGGTCAAGATCAGTCCAGCGCGGCGCGCAGCAGTTCGAGCGCTTCGCGGGCGAACAGGCGCATGTTTTCGGGCCGGTCTGAGAGCCCGGTTTCAAGCGTGCGGGAGACTTCGAACTTGCCGGGCCCGGCGAGCGCCACGCAGGTATGGCCGGCGGCGTCGCCATAGCCATTGCCAGTCGGGCCGGAGGCGCCGGTCTCGCAGAGACCCCAATGCGCGTCGAGCTTTCCGGCTATGGTGCGCGCCAGCAGGCGCGCATAGGGCTCGGTGGACGAGCGCATGTCGCCGAGGTCTTCTCGGCGAAGGCCCAGCAGGCCGCGGAAGGCTTGCGGCGTATAGATCACGCCGCCGCCCCGGTACCAGGTGGAGGCGCCCGGCACCGCGAGGATGGCTGCGGAAATCAGTCCGCCCGCGGTGGATTCCGAGATCGCGACGGTTTCGGCGCGCGCCTTCAGGCGCGCGCCGATGTCCGTTGCCAGGGGCAGCAGCGATTGCACTGGATCAGTCCTTGCCGCCGATCCATTCGAATTCGCGCTCTTCCCACCAGGGGAAGAAGTTCGGCATGCCGTCCGAGACCTTCACCGGATAGACTGGCTGACGCTTCTCGAGGAAGCTCATCACGCCTTCTTTGGCGTCCGGCGTCTTGCCGCGCGAGTAGATGGCAGCCGAGTCGACGATGTGGGCGTCCATCGGATGCGAGGCGCCGAGCATGCGCCACATCATCTGGCGGGTCAGGGCGTTCGAGACCGGGGCCGTGTTGTCGCCGATTTCCTTGGCGAGCGCGCGGGCAACCGTCATCAGCTCCGCCTGCGGAACAACGCGGGAAACGAGACCGCCTGCGAGCGCTTCGGAGGCCGGGAAGACGCGGCCCGTATAGCACCATTCCAGCGCCTGCTGGATACCGACGAGGCGCGGCAGGAACCAGCTGGAAGCCGCTTCCGGGTTGATGCCGCGCTTGTTGAACACGAAGCCGAAGCGCGCGTTGTCGGACGCAATGCGGATATCCATCGGCAGCTGCATCGTCACGCCGATGCCGACCGCCGCGCCGTTGATGGCGCCTATCACGGGCTTCAGGCTTTCGAAGATGCGCAGGGTCAGGCGGCCGCCGCCATCGCGCTGGATGTCGATGTTCTCCGTGCGGCCCTTTTCGCCGTCTCCGGCGCGGGCGTCATAGTCGAACGTCTTCGCGCCGGCCGAGAGGTCTGCCCCGGCGCAGAACGCTTTCTCGCCGTGCCCGGTGACGATGACGGCCTTCACGCTGTCATCCTTGTCGGTGATGTCGAAGGCCTCGATCATCTCGTACATCATCACGCCGGTGAAGGCGTTCATGTTGTTCGGGCGGTAGATGGTCAGCGTGGCGACGCCGTCCTCGATGTCGAGAATGATTTCCTTGAACTCTTTCGGGCGAGCCATTTGTATTCCTCCGGTTTGTTTCGCTGGGTGCGACAAGGGGGCCTTTCCCCCACGTCCGTCAAGCGTTGCCCGGAGGGCAGCGAACGGGGGTGACGGGGGCGTCATTTTTCGCTAGCGCTGAGTTTATGGAACCTGTGCCTCTCCCCGAAGTCACCACCCTCGCCGCGCCGTTTTTCGTGCTCGCAGTGGCCCTCGAATGGTGGGCGGTCAAGACCGGCCGGGCATCGGGGCGCTATGAGACGAAAGACGCCTTCGCCTCGATGGCGATGGGCATCGGCAACCTGGTCGTGAATACGCTGACAGCGGCGATCTTCGTCTGGATGATGGCGCTGCTCTGGCCCTACCGGATCGCGACGCTGCCCTTCACCTGGTGGACCTTCGTGCTCGCCTTCGTGCTCTACGATTTCGTCTATTACTGGAAACACCGCTTCGCCCACCGGATGCGCTGGTTCTGGATGGAACATGTGACGCACCATTCCTCCGAGCATTACAACCTGACGACCGCCCTGCGCCAACCCTGGTTCGGCCCGTTCACCGGCCTGATCCTGCTCGGTCTGCCGATGGTCTGGATCGGGTTCCACCCTTACGTCATCGCCTTCGTGGGCGGGATCAATCTCCTTTACCAATTCTGGATTCATACCGAGGCGGTGAACCGGATGCCGAAATGGTTCGAAGCGGTGATGAACACTCCGAGCCATCACCGCGTGCACCACGCGACGAACCCGCGCTATCTCGATGCGAACTATGCGGGCGTGTTCATCGTCTGGGACAAGATGTTCGGCAGCTTCGTGCCGGAACTGGACCGCGAGAAACCGGTCTACGGCATCGTCAAACCCGTCGGCACCTACAACCCGTTCGTGATCGCTTTCCATGAGCTTGGCGGTCTGCTGCGCGACTGCGCGCGCGACGGGCTGCGGCCCTGGCGCTGGGTCGGACGCGCGGTCAACGCGCCGGGCTGGAGCCCGGACGGGGCGCACAACCGCTCCATCGAACTCAAACGCGCCTATGTGCAATCGCATCCCGACCAGGCGGGACAACCGGGACTTCCGAAATGAGCGAACATCACGTCTTTCCAGCATTCGCAGAAGAGAAGATTTCTGTGAAGGACGGCTATCTTGCGGCCTTCCATTTTCTGACCGCCTTTTGGGAAAGAGATGGCCAGCCAAACGACTCCGTTTCGAGGTTGCTGAGCTGGATGCAGCCCGTGGGGTCGGCAGGACAGCCCGTCGATCCTGCCATGTGGCATGACTGGATTGAGGCAATGAAGCAGGAAGAAAGATGACCGAAACCACCGATCTCATCCACCGCTACTACGCCGCCTTCAACGCCAAGGACTGGACCGGCATGGCGGCCTGCGTATCCGAAGACCTCAACCATTTCGTCAACGAGGGCGACAAGCGCGGCGGGCGCAAAGCCTTCGCCGAGTTCATTGCGCATATGGACGATTGCTATGACGAGCTCCTGACCGACATCGTCGTGATGCCGTCTGCGGACGGCACGCGCGCGGCGGCGGAGTTCATCGTCAACGGCACCTACAAGAAAACCGACCCCGGCCTTCCGGAAGCGCGCGGCCAAAAGTACCGCCTCCCTGCGGGCGCCTTCTTCGATGTGAAGGACGGCGAAATCCAGCGGGTCACCACCTATTACAATCTCAAGGAATGGATCCGGCAGGTCTCATGAAAACGCGGGCGCTGACCGGAGAAGACCTCGAACGCGCCCTCCCCGCGCTGGCGGCCCTGCGTATCGAGGTGTTCCGGGCGTTTCCCTACCTGTACGCGGGCTCACCGGCCTATGAGATGCGCTACCTGCGCGACTTTGCGGCGGCGAAGGACAGCTTCATCGTGGCGGCAGAGACGGATACGGGCGAGATTGCCGGCTGTGCGACCGGCTCGGCGCTGACGGGGAATCATGCCGAGTTTTCAGGTCCGCTGGTGCAGGCCGGCTTTCCGCTCAGTTCTAGCTTCTATTTCGGCGAGTCCGTCCTGCTGCCGGCCTACCGTGGCCAGGGGCTCGGGCATGCCTTCTTCGACGCACGCGAGGCGCACGCGCGGGCGTGCGGCTACAAGCGGGCCTGCTTCTGCGCCGTGGAGCGGGCGGAAGATCATCCCGCGCGGCCGGAGGGTTACTCGCCGCTGAACGCGTTCTGGACGAAGCGCGGCTACCGCAAACTCGACGGGCTGGTCACGGAGTTCGCCTGGCCGGTAGAGCCTGGTGGGCCGAGCCTGACGCACCCGATGAGCTACTGGATGCGCGAGCTTTGACGCCCTCCCGCCGCGTCAGTCGTGGACAGGGCGGCAGCGGGCGTTAGAGATGGGATACAAATGTCAATTCACCCGGAAAGGCCCGTTTCGCCGATGAAACTGACGTCGCTTGGACTGACCGCACTTGTGGCCGTCCTGGTCGCGGCCTGCGCGCCTGAGGCGCCTGCCGCACCGGCAGAGCTTCCTGCGGCAGATGCGGCGGCCATCGAAGCACACATGGCGTATCTGGCGTCTGACGACCTGGAAGGCCGCGAGGCAGGCACCCCGGGATATGACATCGCGGCGGCCTATGTGGCCGGCGAGTTCGAGAAGATCGGGATTGCCCCGGCCGGCGACGGCGACACGTATTTCCAGGAGATCACTTTCCAGCGCTCCGTCCGCGCCGCCGAGGGCCGCAAGCTCGAAGTGAAAGACGCGTCGGGCAACCTGCTGCCCTTCACCGAGGGCGTGGACGCCGTGGTCTACAACTCGCTGCGCGCCCCGGAAGCTTCGGTGGACGCGCCGGCCGTGTTCGTCGGCTTCGGCATCGATGCGCAGGAACTCGGGCGTGACGATTTCGCCGGGCTGGATCTCACCGGCAAGGTCGCCGTGATGCTCAGCGGCACGCCCAAGGGCATCGATAACGAGGAACGCGCGTTCTACGGAAACCGCAAGTTCAAGAACATCTCCGATCGCGGCGCCGTGGCGACCGTGTCGATCGAGACGCCGACGTCGAAAGGTGTCTATCCCTTCCAGCGCCTCCTCGCTGAAGGCCGCCTCGAAGGCGCGAGCCTCGCTTGGCTCCAGGCTGACGGCAGCGCCTATACCAACGCCCCCAATATCCAGGCGACTTCCGCCGTCTCCCTGGAAGCTGCCCCCGCTCTGTTTGCCGGTGCCCCCGCCACCTGGGAGGCGATCATCGCCGCCGCAGAAGCCGAAGGCGGCGCGGTGCCGAGCTTCGACCTGCCCCTGACCGTCTCGATCACGCAGCGCTCCACGCATGACACGGTCAAATCCGCCAACGTTCTGGGCATGCTGGAAGGCATCGACCCGGAAATGAAAGACGAAGTGATCGTCATCAGCGCCCACCTCGATCATATCGGGGTTTCCAAGTCGATCGAGGAAGACACGATCAACAACGGCGCGCTCGACAATGCGAGCGGCATCGCCACGCTGCTGGACGCCGCCCGGATGCTGAAGAACGGCCCGCCCTTGCGCCGCACGGTCGTGTTCGCCGCCGTGACGGCCGAGGAAAAAGGTCTGCTCGGCGCGCAATACTTCGCCATGAACCCGTCCGTACCCGGCACAATCGTCGCCAACGTCAATCTCGACATGCCGATCCTGACCTATGACTTCACCGACGTGATCGTCTACGGCGCGCTGCGCTCCAACATCGCGGCGACGGTTGAGGCCGCAGCGGCGGCGATGGGCTTGGCGACGAGCCCGGACCCAACGCCGGAACAGGGCATCTTCACGCGGTCTGACCATTTCCGCTTCGTGGAGGCCGGCATACCGTCCGTATACCTCAAGCCCGGCTTCCAGAACGGCGGCGACAAGGCCTGGGCGGATCACCAGGCGAAGAACTACCATCGCCCGTCGGACGACATGTCGAACAATCTCGACTTCAACGCAGCCGCCAAGTTCGCCGAACTGAATGCCCGCATTGCGCTGGCGCTCGCCAATCAGGACGCGCGGCCGCTGTGGAAAAAAGACGATTTCTTTGCCCGCCAGTTCAACGGGCCGATGGAACCCTGACAGACTCAAGAAACGCCCCCGGAGGACACTTCATGCATCCCTTTCACTTCGCCAAATCCCACCCGGACAAGGCCGCGATCATCATGTCCGGCTCGGGCGAGGTGATCACGTTCAAGCAGCTGGACGAGCGCTCCAACCGCATCGCGCATGCGCTACGCGCTGCGGGGTGCGCTCCCGGTGACACGATCGCGATCTTCGCCGAGAATTCGCCGCGCTATTTCGAGATCTGCTGGGCCGCGCAGCGCGCCGGGCTTTACTATGTGGCCGTCTCCTCGCGCCTGACGACGCCGGAAGTGGCTTACATCATCGAGGATTCCGGCGCCAAGCTCCTGATCGCCAGCGCCTCCAAGGGCAGCGTTGCGAAGGAAGTGAAGGCCGCCACCGGGCTGAAGGACAACTGGTCCATCGACGGCGCGATTGATGGGTTCGTGGCGATGGAAGAGCATGTAGCGCGTTTCCCGGCCACGCCGGTGGCCGACGAGATGGCCGGCACGGACATGCTCTACTCTTCCGGCACGACCGGCCGTCCGAAAGGCATCCGCCCGCCGCTGGAGCGCGGCCTGCCGATCGACGCCGACAATGCGCTGATCCAGATCGCCAAGGCCTTCTCGGGCGCCAATGAGGAGTCGATCTACCTCTCCCCGGCCCCGCTCTACCACGCCGCGCCGCTGCGCTGGTGCATGACGTTCACGCGCATCGGCGCCACGCTCATCATCATGGAGAAGTTCGAGCCGGAGGATTACCTGCACCTTGTCGAAAAGCACAAGGTCACGCACTCGCAGCTGGTGCCGACCATGTTCGTCAAGATGCTGAAGCTGCCGGAAGAGGTGCGCAAGAAATACGATGTCTCCAGCATCAAGTTCGCGATCCACGCGGCGGCGCCCTGCCCCGTGCCGGTGAAGGAACAGATGATCGCCTGGTGGGGCCCGGTGATCGATGAGTATTATGCCGGCTCCGAAGGCAATGGCATGACCTGGGTGAAGAGCCCGGACTGGCTGACCCACAAGGGCACGGTCGGCCGCCCGGTGATGGGCGTCCTGCACATCTGCAACGAGGACGGCGACGAGGTCCCCGTCGGCGAAGAGGGCCAAGTCTATTTCGGCGGTACCACGCCGCCGAACTATCACAACGCGCCGGAGAAGAACAAAGCCGCGCTGAACCCGAAGCATCCCGACTGGTCGTCGCTCGGCGATGTGGGCAAGGTCGATGCGGACGGCTTCCTGTACCTCACCGACCGCAAGGCGTTCATGATCATCTCGGGCGGCGTGAACATCTATCCGCAGGAATGCGAGAACATCCTGATCACACATCCGAAGGTCGCCGACTGCGCCGTGATCGGCGTGCCGGACGAGGATTTCGGCGAAGCTGTGAAGGCCGTCGTGCAGCCGATGCCGGGCATTGCCCCTTCGGAAGAACTGGCCGCCGAGCTGATGGCCCACTGCCTGGCGAACCTGTCAAAGATCAAATGCCCGAAGAGCATCGACTTTGATCCGGAACTTCCCCGCCATCCGACCGGAAAACTGTACAAGCGCCTGATCCGTGACCGGTATTGGGGCAACAAGGACAGCCGGATCGTCTGATCCCTCACCTACGGATTGAACAAGCTTGCCTGTCCTAAGGGAATGCCGTAACCGGCAAACCTACGGATGGGCAGGCTCTCGGGGCTGAATGCGGCTGCCTGTGGTCTGCGCCATCCGGGCAAACGCAGGCGAATGGCTCTCGCAATGGCTGCCACCGGGTCATCTCCCATCAACGTCGTCATGGCGTTCGACGATGCCTACGCAGCGCATGCCGCCGTTGTGATTGCATCGGCCATCCGGTATCTGGCGCCCGGTTCGGCCCGGTTTCTCTGCCTGCATGACGGGTTGACCGAGGCGCGGCGCAAGCAGGTCGAGGCCGTCGCGCCCGGCTTTGAAATCCTGTGGCACGAGGTCGGACCCGGCGACATGCCGGAGCTGACGGGCAAGGGATATCTCAGCCGCGTGACGCTGTTCCGCCTCGGGCTGCACCGGTTTGCGCCCCGCGACTGGACGCGCGCGATCTATCTGGATTCAGACATCCTCGTGCAGGCTGACCTCGGTGAACTCTGGCACCTGGACCTGGGCGAGCAGCCGATCGGCGCGGTGCCTGATGTCTATCAGGATGACAGCGCCCTGCGCCAGCGGTTCGGGTTCGCTCCGTCTACGGACGGTCAATACTTCAACGCCGGGATTCTGGTCATCGATCTGGACAGCGCCCGGCGGACGAGTGACCTGGCGGCCGCTCTGGCCTTGCTGGTGGACAATGATTTTGATCTCCCCTTCCTGGATCAGGACGCCCTCAACGTGGTGTTCTGGAACCGCTGGGCGCGGATCAACAACGCCTGGAACGTGCAGCGCTACCTTGACAAGGCGGAGCCCGCCCGCCGCCTGTGGGCGCCGCGAACGCAGCCGGAGATCATCCACTACATCACCAGCGACAAGCCCTGGAAACCGGATGTCTGGCATCCCTGGGCGGGCGCCTACTGGAAGGTGCTGAACACTACGTCATTCCGCGCCGAAGTGATTGCCCGTTACAAGGTAAACTGGCGCGCACGTGTGCGGATCAGTCTGCGCTACGCCCTCAGCCGGATGCGGTAGCACCGGGTTCAGAACAGCCAGCTCTGCGGGTTTTCCGGCGGCAGGCCTGCGGCCAGCGCCTTCAGACCCTTCAGGACACGGAGGATGTACCAGATGATGGTGGCCATGATCAGCAGAACGCCGAACAGGAAATACGTCAACACGAGGCCGACCAGCACATAGACGGCGCTGCGCCAGAAGATGCTGATCTGGTTGGCAAGGTGGCTGCGCACCAGATCGTCGCCCCGGCCCCGGGCGTGCCAGGCGAAGCCGGCCGCGACGAAGTTGACGCCCGGCAGGATCAGCCCGAGCAGCAGGCCCCAATAGATCAGCCGGGCCTGCCCCGGCGTGCCCGGCGCAAAGGTCTGGGAGAGGGTGGCAGGCGAGGTCATGGCGTCTCCGGCGTGGGCCCGATTACCCTTGCGAGGCAGCGCGGCGGCGTCAACCGGCGCCTTGCCCCATCGTAAACCTTGCGCAGGCGCCGGGGCCGCGCCAGAACAGGCAAAACCACTCAAGGAGGAACCCATGGCCAATCCCCGTACCATCGCCTACGCCGATCTCGAATCGCTCGCCGGCCAGGAAGTCGGCGTGTCCGACTGGCACTTGATCGACCAGAACCGCGTCAACCTGTTCGCCGAGGCGACCGGTGACCACCAGTGGATCCACGTCGATGTCGAGCGCGCCACCAAGCTGATGGGCGGCCCGATCGCGCACGGCTTCCTCACCCTGTCGCTGCTGCCGATGCTCGGCGCCGAAGTTCTCCGCGTCGAAGGCGTCACCCGCGGCATTAACTACGGCTCCGACAAGGTCCGCTTCACCAACATGGTGCCCGTCGGCTCGAAAGTGCGCCTGCGCCAGAAATGCCTGTCGGTCGAGGCCAAGTCCGGCGGCAAGCAGATGAAGATGGAAGCGACCGTCGAAATCGACGGCAAGGACCGCCCGGCGCTGGTCGCTGAGTCGATTACCGTTCTCTACGGCTGATCTCGTCCCTATATTGGGGGCGAGCCAAGGATGGAGCGTCCCCGATGACCAAGACCACCAAGATTGAACGCAGCGACGCCGAATGGCGCGCCCTTCTCGACCCCGAGGCCTACCGCGTCGGCGTCAAGGACGGCACCGAGCGCGCCTTCACCCCCGGCAACTTCCAGGACGAGAAACGCGCCGGCGTCTATCACTGCAAGGGCTGCGGCACCGCGCTCTGGTCGTCCGAGCACAAGTTCGAATCCGGCACCGGCTGGCCAAGCTACTGGCAGCCGATCAACCCCGCCGCGATCGGCACCTCGACCGACTTCAAGATGATCTATCCCCGCACCGAATGCCACTGCGCGACCTGCGGTCTGCACCAGGGCCACGTGTTCAAGGACGGCCCGCCGCCGACCGGCGAACGCTGGTGCATCAACGGCGCCGTGCTGGACTTCCGCCCCTCCGAATAAACGCTGGCCGAATAAACTCTGGACAGGTCCCGCCGGCGTGATCCACTGTCGCGTTTATCGATAAGCGGAGCCTTCCATGCGCCTTGTTGTCCACGTCGCCGGCCTCGTGGCCGCCGCGACCCTGTTTTCTGGATGTATGATGACCAAAGACACGACCGAGCCTGCCACGCTGTCGACCGCCACCGCGAGCCTGCCCAAGCCGCCGGTCGCCGCCCGGGTGGACCACGAGATCACGCAGCTCGGCCGCACGCGCAATGATCCGTACAACTGGCTGAAGGACGAGAACTGGCAGGAAGTGATGCGCGATCCGTCGCTGCTGAAGCCGGAGATCCGCGGCTATCTCGAAGCGGAGAACGCCTACACGAAAGCGCGCGTCGAAGACACGACGACCGCGCTGCGCGAAGAGCTGTTCAACGAGATGCGCGGCCGCATCAAGGAAGACGACAGCTCCGTGCCTTCGATCCATGGCGGCTGGGCCTACTACACGCGCTTCCGCGAAGGCGGCGAGTATGCCGTCTACGCGCGTAAGCCGGCCGCGGACGCCTTCACCGGCGCCGGCGAGGAGACGATCCTTCTCGACGGCGACGCGATGGGCAAGGACCAGGACTATTTCGCCTTCGGTGACATCGAAGCCTCGCCCGACCACAAGTACCTCGCGTATGGCACGGACACCAAAGGCAGCGAATTCTACGAGATCCGTGTAAAGAACATCGAGACCGGCGAAGACACCGGCGTGCTGATCGAGAACGGCTATGGCGATTTCGAGTGGAGCGCGACCGGCAAGGCGATCTTCTGGGTGCTGCGCGACGCCAACAACCGCCCCGCCGCCGTCTACCAGCGCGACCTCGCAACCGGCGCCGACACGCTGATCTATGAAGAGAAAGACCCCGGCTTCTTCGTCGGCCTTGAAACCAGCGAAAGCGAGGAGGTGATCTTCATCTCCGCCGGCGGCCACACGACCAGCGAAGTACACTGGTTCCCGGCCGATGAGCTGAACCCGGTACTGCGAACCGTCGCGCCGCGCGAAACCGATATCCAGTATTCGGTCACCCACTGGGACGGCGCCTTCTACATCTCCACAAACACCGACGGCGCCGTGGACTTCAAACTGGTCAAGGCGCCCCTGTCGTCCACCTCGCGCGCGGACTGGCAGGATGTCATCCCGCATCGTCCCGGTACGCTGCTGCTCGGCACGCACGCCCAGAAAGATTACCTCACGCTGATGGAACGCGAAGGCGGCCTACCCCGCATCGTCATCCACAAGAAGGGCATGACCGACAGCCACGCCATCAGCTTCGATGAAGCGGCGTTCGATCTCGGCCTCGCCGGCGGCTACGAATACGACGTGCCGGTGCTGCGCTTCGACTATGCCTCGCCGACGACGCCGGACCAGGTGATCGACTATAACCTCGACACCCGCGAACGCGTCCTGCGCAAGACCCGCGAAGTCCCGTCCGGCCACAACCCGGCGGATTACGTCGTCGAGCGCATCATGGCGCCCTCGTGGGATGGCGCGGAAGTTCCGGTCACACTGCTGCGCCACAAGGATACGCCGGTGGATGGCACCGCGCCGGTGCTGCTCTATGGCTACGGCTCCTACGGCATTACCATCCCGGCGGACTTCCGCACCGGACGCCTCAGCCTTGTGGACCGCGGCTTCATCTACGCGATCGTCAATCCGCGCGGCGAGATGGCCAAGGGTTACCAATGGTATCTCGATGGCAAGCTCGACAAGAAGACGAACACCTTCAAGGACTATATCGCGGCCGGTCAGCATCTCGTCGACAAGGGCTACACCACACGCGGCAAACTCATCGGCCAGGGCGGCTCGGCCGGCGGCCTGTTGATGGGCGCCGCAGCGAACATGGATCCCACGCTGTTCGGCGGCATCATCGCGGCGGTGCCGTTCGTCGATGTGCTGAACACGATGTCGGACGAGAGCCTGCCGCTCACCCCGCCGGAATGGCCGGAATGGGGCAATCCGCTCACGGACGAAAAGGCGTATGACACGATCCTCGCCTACAGCCCGTATGACCAGGTCACCAAGCTCGACTATCCCCCAATGCTGATCACCGGCGGCGTGACCGATCCGCGCGTCACCTATTGGGAGCCGTCCAAGTGGGCCGCCAAGCTGCGCCACGAAGCCCCGGGCGCCGGCCCCTACTTCCTGCGCATCAACATGGACGCGGGCCACTACGGCGCCTCGGGCCGGTTCGAAGGCCTCAAGGAAACGGCGATCGAATACGCCTTCGCCCTCGCGGCGGCCGGCAAGATCGACTCCGTCGACCTCTCGACCCCGGAGTAGGGCGCTTGCTCTACTGCCTCGATTGCGAGTTCAACGGCTTCGGCGGAGAGCTCATCAGCCTCGCCCTCTCGGGTGAGGCCGGTGAGCTCTACCTCGTGCGGCCCGAGGACGAGCTGAACGCAATGGACGCGCATGACTGGGTGGCCGAGCATGTGCTGCCCTTCCTGTCCCTCTCGGACGCGCGGCCGACCGTGCTGCCGCTCGACCGGTTCGGCCGCGCGATCCAGGCCTTCCTCGCCAGCGATCCGGCGCCCACCGTGGTCGCCGATTGGCCGGAAGACCTGATGCATCTGATGCAGTGCCTGATCATCGCCCCCGGCCAGATGGTGAAGATCCCCGACCTCACCCTGCGGCTCCTGCACGCCTCGGCCTACCCCAGCGAGATCACCGACGCGGTACAGCACAACGCCCTGTGGGATGCCCGCGCCCTGCGGCATGCGGTATTGGGCTGAACTGGCGGGGTTTGTTTGGTCGGAACGAGAGGATTCGAACCTCCGACCCCTAGTCCCCCAGACTAGTGCGCTACCGGGCTGCGCTACGCTCCGACCGAACGCGCTGTATAGGCAAAGGCTTTGGCCGCCGCAACCGGCATGTTCCGGACGTCTGCTTTCAGTGCGGACCGCAAGAACCGGGTCGATCGGCTGCGCCCGGCGCGACAGGATGCAGCTCCCGACATCCACAGGAGCCGCCCATGACTTTCCGCATCGTTGCCTTGCCCAGATCCGAGTTCGCGGACCTGTTCGCCCTGTCGGACGCAGCCCTCGCAGAACGGCGCGCACGCCGCATGGACCCGGGCACCGTCGCGGGCATGCCCTGCCGGGTCAGCCTTGAGGATGCGCTCGCTGGCGAAACGGTCTTGCTGCTCAACTACACCCATCTCGACACCGACACACCCTACCGGGCCAGCCACGCCATCTGTGTGCGCGAGCATGCCGCCGAAGCCGTCCCCGCCCCTGGCGAAGTACCATTCGCGATCCGGAAACGGCTGATCTCGGCCCGCCTGTTCGACGCGCCGGGAAACATTGTCGGCAGTGACGTGATGGAGGGCACGCAGCTCGCCGGCTTCCTGACCGAAGGCTTCCGGCGCGAGGACGTCGCCTACGCCCACATCCACTACGCCCGCAATGGATGCTTCGCGGCGAAAGCCGTGCGGGCCTGATCAGGAAGCGCGGCGCGCGCAGACTGTGTGGGGTGCATTAGGCCGAAGGCCGTAATGCACCGGCTGACGTTCAGAAAGTGACACCTGCCAAACAGGGCAACAGGTCCCCTCCCCATTTTGGGGAGGGTTAGGGTGGGGCGAGGCAAAAGCTGACGCCCGACTTGCGCCCACATCCACCCCCGCCCCACCCCAGCAAAATCAACCCGTTACAAAATACTTCCCCAAACTTGCCCCTGCCCCTCCGCCCCGGGGGTATACTTGGCGCATGACAACAACCCCTCCGTCCCCGGAACATCGCCGTCCCGGAACGCATCGGATCGAATTGGAGTTTTTTTTGCCGCCGGAACACGCGGGCATACCAGACCGGCAACCGCCAAAGCCTTGTCCACTAAAGGAATATCTCCGTTCCCGGACGCCGGCCGATCCTGAAACGCGATAACAAGTGAGAAAGAATGAGAATCTTTGAGGAAATGACGAGAGAAAAACGCGAAAGCGCGAGACAGAAACGGAGTGAAATGGAAACCGGAAGAGAGGGAAAAAGCGCTTACGCAGCCCTGCGCGCCCGGGCCGCATCAATGCGTCCCTTGATATCCGTCAGTTCCTGCAGCGCCTCCTCGAGACGCGTCTTGCGGTCCGGCGCCGCAAAGGCCCGCGCAACACTGGCCTGCAGTTCCCGCGCGGGGCTCGGCACCGCTTCGAGCGCGGCAGCAGAGAGCGTTGCCGTGCCGGCGAGAACCGCCTCGATCCCCTGCTCCGCAAGGATCGTCTTGGCACCCTTCAGCGTCATGCCGCGCTCATGCACCAGGATACGGATTGCGCGCAGCGCGTCCATGTCCTGCGGGCGGAACATGCGCCGGCCATCGTCGCGTTTGATCGGGCGGATGTCTTTCGGGAAACGGGTTTCCCAGTACCGCAGCACATGCGTTTCAAGGCCGAGTTCGCTGGCCGCTTCACCAATCGACCGGAAGGCAGTGGATGACTTTTCGATCCGGGATTTGAGTGCGGTCATTCGGTCATCCTGCAGGGGTTCAGTCGCGGCCAACGAGCGACTTGAGCATCGGCGACGGACGGAAAGTCACGACCCGGCGGGCCGCGATGGGGGCCTCCTCGCCGGTCTTGGGATTGCGCCCTTCGCGGGCAGATTTGGAGCGCACGACAAAGTTGCCGAAGCGGGCGAGCTTCACTTCTTCCTCATGCTCGAGGGCGGCGCCGATGAGTTCGAGGGTGCGGTCGAGAAGGTCCGCCGATTCCTGACGGGTCACGCCGACTTCGCGGACGATGGCATCGGTGACTTCAGCCCGGGTAACGGTCTCGTTGCTCATGTGCCTATTCGCCTTTCATGAAAGCCTAAGCCCGGTATCTTAACGAATTCCTAGCGTACGCGTTAGTGAAATCTGGAACAGGCCGTCAGGTCTAGAGACGGAAGAGGCTGGCGCCCCAGGAGAAGCCGCCGCCCATCGCTTCCGAAAGGATCAGGTCGCCGGGCTTGGCGCGTCCCGTTCGAACCGCATGGTCGAGCGCCAGAGGAATGGACGCAGCGGAGGTGTTGGCATGCTGGTCAACGGTGATGACGACCTTCTCCTCCGGGATGTTCAGCTTCTTGGCGACGCCGTCCAGGATGCGCTTGTTGGCTTGATGGGGCACGAACCAGTCAATGTCCGCCGAGGTCAGCCCCGTCTCGGCGAGCACCGTTTCAATGGCCGAGGAGATGTTGGCAACGGCATGTTTGAAGACGCGGTTCCCCTCCATCCGGACATGCCCGATCGTGCCGGTGGAGCTGACGCCGCCATCGACATAGAGGAGGTCCGACTTCGAGCCGTCGGTGCGGATATGGTGCGTGATAATGCCTTCGTCGTCGGCGAACTCGCCCTCGCGCACTTCGATCACCACCGCGCCGCCGCCATCGCCGAACAGCACGCAGGTGCCCCGGTCCGACCAGTCGATGATGCGCGTGAACGTCTCGGCGCCGATCACCAGCGCCCGCTGGAAGAGGCCCTGCTTCAGCATCGAATCGGCGGTGGCGAGCGCAAACAGGAAACCCGAGCAGACGGCCTGCACGTCAAACGCCGCGCCGCCCGTGATGCCGAGCTTGGCCTGCACGGCGGTGGCCGTGGCGGGGAATGTACGGTCCGGAGTCGTCGTGGCGAGTACGATGAGGTCAATCTGCGAGGCGTCAATGCCGGCGGCGGCCAGCGCCCGGCGCGCGGCCGCGGTGGCGATGTCGGACGTGACTTCGCCGTCAGCGGCGATGTGGCGCTGGCGGATGCCCGTGCGTTCCTGGATCCACTCATCGGAGGTCTCGACCATCAGGGCGAGCTCCTTGTTGGTGAGCACGCGTTCGGGCAGGTAGCTGCCGGTACCGAGAATAAAACTGCGCCGCGCCATCCTCATCCTTCCTTTCGATCCAGCGTGCCGCCGTCAGGCCGCGACGCCGCCGGTTCCAATTTTTCCGAGGTTCGCTGCGATCTCGCCCTGGAAATCGCTGGCCGCCAGATCGGCAGCCATTTCACACGCCCGGGCGAACCCGCGCGCATCGGCGCTGCCATGGCTCTTGACGGAAATGCCGCCGAGGCCGAGCAGGACGCCGCCGTTCACATTGCTTGGATCCATCAGCGATTTGAGGCGCTTCAGGCCATTCATCGCAAGCACGGCGCCAGCTTTCGACATCAAACTTTCCGTGAATGCCTCCCGCATGTGGCTGGCCAGCATCCGGGCGACACCTTCGCCTGTTTTCAGGGCAACGTTGCCGGTGAAGCCGTCCGTGACGACGACATCGACCATCCCCATCGAGATATCATCTCCTTCGATGAAACCACGATAATCCAGATCAAGTCCGGCCGCGCGCAGCCACTCATGTGCCTCGCGCACTTCCTCATGGCCCTTCATCTCTTCCGAGCCGATGTTCAGCAGGCCAACGGTCGGCTTTGCGATGCCGAGGGTGGCGCGTGCGAAGGCTTCGCCCATTATCGCGAAGGTGACGAGCTGCTGGGCATCGGCCTCGACATTGGCGCCGACATCCAGGACGACCGTGCGCCCGCGCAGCGTCGGCCAGACGGCGGTCATCGCTGGGCGGTGCACACCGTCCATCTTGCGCAGGATCAGCATCGACATCGCCATCAACGCGCCGGTATTGCCGGCCGAAACAGACGCCCCTGCCTTGCCCTCCCGGATCGCCTCGACGGCGTTCCACATCGACGTGCCCTTGCCGCGGCGCAGGGCCTGGCTGGGTTTCATGTCGCTGGTGATCTTTTCGGCGGCATGCACCAGCGTGGCGCGGGCTTGCAGAACGTTGTGCCCCGCCATCAGCGGCGCGAGCAGCGCCTCGTCGCCATGCAGCAGCGCCTTCATGTTCGGGCGGCTTTCCAGGAACTCTGCAACCCCGTCGACGACGATGCGCGGGGCATTGTCTCCGCCCATGGCGTCTATCGAAAGCGTCTGCGAGGGGTTCATCCGGTCCTGTGCCTGCATGAGTGGCCAGATTTACGTATTTTGGCGTGGTTTAAGCGTCGCCGGGGGGCAAGGCAACGGGCGACGTGCGGCGCATGTCAGCGTTGCGCGGCGCCCTGCCCGGCGGTTGCGCCGATCCAGTTGAACCGGCCGTGGAGAATTTCGCTATCCAGCTGCCCGGCAAGAAGGGCGCTGAGGGCCCGCACCGATTCGGCCAGCGCGCCGGCCTTTTCCGGCCGGGCGACCCCGTTACGGCGCAGGATGGCGTCGATGGGCTCGGCCCCCTCTGCCCCCGTCAGAGCGGCAAACAGGGCCTTTCCGAGGCCCGCGTGGCCTTGCGCCAGCTTGCGCACTTTCCGGGCAATCGAGGCATCCCCGACGCCCTTTTCCCGGTAGGCGGCATCGAACCCGTCAAGCACCAGCTCATCCAGCCGCAGGATCAACCGCGCCGGCTCCGGACCCTCGATCCGGCTCAGGCGCGCGCAGGCCAGGCTGGTCAGGACCGTCACCATTCCGGCCCGGCCCTCGAAGGTGTCCGGCACACCACCGGAAAGATAGAATTCCGGCTCCAGCGCGTGGCGCAGCAGGCCGCGATAGGCCTCTGCCGCAGCCTTCCGGCGCGCTGAACGGCGCTGGAACCAATTGCCCGAAAATGCCGTCAAGGGTGTACTCCCATGCTTGCCAAGCCCGGTTACCTGCCGCTAGTTCGTAGGTCAAAGCCCATCCGGAGTGACTCCATGCGTAAAAGTGCCATCCTGGCGGTCAGCCTGCTCGCGCTGCCCCTGACGGCGTGCCTTACGCCCGCACGCGATTTCCACGGTTACATCCCGGACGAAGTCCAGCCCTACGACATCAAGCCGGGTGAAGATACCCGCTCGTCGGTGACAGCGCAGCTCGGATCGCCCTCCACCAAGGGCCTGTTCGACACCAATACCTGGTTCTACATCTCGGACGTGCAGGAGCGTCTTGCCTTCTACAAGCCGAAGGTCGCCGAGCGCGTGATCACCGCCATCCGTTTCAGCGAAGATGACAAGGTCGATGAAGTCCTGCGCTACACGCAGGAAGATGGCCAGGTGATCAGCTATGCCGCGCGCGAGACTTCCACACGCGGCCGCGAGCTTGGCCTCTGGGAACAGATCTTCGGCACGGTCGGCAGCGTCCGCCTGCCGAACACCGACGAAGCGACACCCGGCAACCCGACGGGACGTCAGGGCCAGTAGTTCCGGCGCTACAATTCAGCTTAAAACGAAAAAGCCCCGGAACCGAAGTTCCGGGGCTTTCGTTTGATCCGTATCCGGATGTCTAGTGCGCGAGCACGGCGAGCATCAGGAGCGCCACGATGTTGGTGATCTTGATCATCGGGTTCACGGCAGGGCCGGAGGTGTCCTTGTAGGGGTCACCCACCGTATCGCCCGTGATGGCAGCCTTGTGGGCTTCGGAGCCCTTGCCGCCATGGTGGCCGTCTTCGATGTACTTCTTAGCGTTGTCCCATGCGCCGCCACCCGAGGTCATCGAGATGGCCACGAACAGGCCGGTCACGATCACGCCGAGAAGCATGGCACCAACCGAGGCAAGCGCTGCGCCCGAACCCGCGATCAGGTAGATCGCGACGAAGAGCACGATGGGCGAGAGCACCGGAAGAAGCGATGGAACGATCATTTCCTTGATCGCCGCCTGGGTCAGCATGTCCACGGCGCGGCCATAGTCCGGCTTCTCCGTACCCAGCATGATGCCCGGCTTTTCGCGGAACTGGCGGCGGACTTCCTCCACCACCGACTGAGCTGCGCGGCCCACGGCCATCATCGACATGCCGCCGAACACGAAGGGCAGAAGCCCGCCGAACAGCAGGCCGACCACGACGTAGGGGTTGGCAATCGAGAAGTCGACCGTGACATTGTAGAAGAACGAACCTTCGACGGCGCGGGCCGAGAAGTATTTCAGGTCTTCTGCATACGCCGCAAACAGCACGAGTGCGCCGAGACCGGCAGAGCCGATCGCGTAGCCTTTCGTGACAGCCTTCGTCGTATTGCCGACAGCGTCGAGTGCGTCGGTTGTCTTGCGGACTTCCGAAGGCAGCTCTGCCATTTCAGCAATGCCGCCGGCATTGTCCGTCACCGGACCGAAGGCGTCGAGCGCCACGATCATGCCGGCAACGCCGAGCATGGTGGTGGTGGCGATGGCGATGCCGTAGAGGCCGGCCAGGTTGAAGGTCAGCAGGATGCCGCCGATGATGATCAGCGCCGGAAGCGCGGTGGCTTCGAGCGAGACAGCAAGGCCCTGGATGACGTTCGTGCCGTGGCCGGACTCGGAGGCTTTCGCGATCGAGCGGACGGGACGGTACTTGGTCTCCGTGTAGTAGGCCGTGACGACGACGATCAGCAGTGTGACGAAGAGGCCGGCCACGCCGCAAGCGAAGAGCTTCCAGCCGGTGATGTCGGCAGGTTCGCCGGTGACCGGATTGACGAGGCCAAGCAATGCGCCGGCGCCATCAAGCGTTCCGTTGAGGCCGCCCGGAAGGACGGTTTCGAGGGCAATCGCAAGACCGCCAACGGAGAGAACGCCGGTAACGATAAGCGCCTTGTAGAGCGCGCCCATGATATCCGTGGAGCCCTTCGACAGGGTGGCAAAGAAGGTGCCGATGATCGAGGTGACGATGCAGACCGCGCCGATGGCGAGTGGCAGCATCATGATTTCGCCGATGTACGGCGTTGCTGCGAAGTAGATGCCGCCGAGAACCATGGTGGCGACGAGCGTCACCGCGTAAGTCTCGAACAGGTCCGCCGCCATGCCGGCGCAGTCGCCTACGTTGTCGCCGACGTTGTCGGCGATGGTGGCGGGGTTGCGCGGATCATCTTCCGGAATGCCGGCTTCGACCTTGCCGACCATGTCGCCGCCGACATCTGCACCCTTGGTGAAGATACCGCCGCCGAGACGGGCGAAGATCGAGATCAGCGAAGCGCCGAAACCGAGCGACACCAGCGCGTCGATGATTTGGCGTTTCTGGCCTTCATCCGTCAGCGACAGGCCGAGCGGGCCGGTCAGCAGGCCGTAATAGCCAACGATACCCAGGAGGGCGAGACCGACCACGAGCATACCGGTAACGGCGCCCGATTTGAACGCCATCTGCAGGCCTTCGTTGAGGCCCTTGCGGGAGGCTTCCGTGGTGCGCACGTTGGCCCGCACGGAGACGAGCATGCCGATGAAACCGGCAAGGCCCGACAGCACAGCGCCGACGAGGAAGCCCAGCATGGCTTTCCAGCCCAGCAGGAAGAACAGGAGAACAGCAACGCCCGCGCCAACCATGGCGATGGTGCGATACTGGCGGCTGAGATACGCGTTGGCGCCTTCCTGGATCGCCTGAGCGATCTCGATCATGCGCGGATTGCCCGAGGGCGCTTTCATGATGGATGTGATCTGCCAGTAGCCATAGGCGACTGACAGGAAGCCCGCTCCTAGCGCGAGTAAGTACCAAGTCATCGGCTTTCCTTCCTAACCCCTAATGCCAGTCAGCCCCGCGAAGGCACGGCTGCGGCGTCTTTTAACGACGGTTCTGCCTGCCAGCCGCCCCCCCAGGGTGCAACTTGGCTCACTTTATGGGCGAGTGACGGACATTCCGATACTAGCCATGCTGGTAGGCGACGGTTTCCGGGAGGTTAACGGAGCGATTTTCGAAGGTCGCCGCGAGGCCCGGGTCCGCCCGGATCCGTCCGATGCGCGAAATCCGGATGCCCAGTTCTCGCGCGTCCACAAGCAAACCGGCAGCGTTTTCGGGGCGGGCCGCGAACAGCAGCTGGTAGTCATCACCCCAGGTCGCAAGATCCAGCCTTTCAGCCAGACTGGAAGCTCCGCCGGCAAAGGGCACTGATTCGAGGGCGATCTCGGCCCCCGCTCCGGACGCCCCTGCCAGCGTTCCGGCGTCGCCGAGCAAGCCGTCGGACACATCCATCGCGGCAGAGGCATGGCGGACCAGAAGACCCGCCGCAGACACAGGCGGCAAAACGGGCGTGAGAAGGCTGGCGATCCAGGGGCTGGGCTCACCCGCCGCGCGCGCGAGGAAGCCGCGCCGGGGCCCGCCGATCTCGCCCGTCACCCACAGGTCATCGCCGACCGATGCGCCGCCGCGCCGGATCGGCGCCGCCCCGAGGCAGCGGCCCGTCAGCGTCAGGGAGACAAACAGACCGCCAGGATTGGTCACCGTATCGCCGCCGATCAGGGAGGCGCCCCAGACGCCGAGTTCGTCGCCCAGCGCCGCGGCAAAGCTGGCGAGTTCCGCTTCGGTCCGTCCGGAAGGCCAGCCGAGCGTCAGCAGGGCTTCTGCCGGTTCGGCGCCGCTGGCCAGGATGTCGGACACGTTCACGCGGACGAGCTTGCGCGCGATGGTGTTGATGGGATCACTGCCGAGGAAGTGCACGCCCTCGACCATGGCGTCGGTCGTGATGACGACCGGCCCCGTTGCGGGTGACAGCTGGGCGGTGTCATCGGTCAGCCGGGCTGCACCCGGCGCAGTGGCGAGCGGAGCGAAGTAGCGCCGGATCCAGTCCTGTTCAGCCATGCCGGCGCACCGGATGCGGAGGGGCGCTACAGCCCCTCACGGCCAATCGCATAGAACCGGTCGCGGCGCTGGCGGCGCAGTTCCGCCGGCGTCAGCCCCTCGAGATCGCGCAGCGCTGCGTCCAGCGCCTTTGCGGCGGAGGCCATCGCGCGTTGCGGATCGCGGTGCGCGCCGCCGACAGGCTCTTTCACGATACTGTCGACGATCTTGTGTTTCAGAAGGTCCGGACCCGTGATGCCCATCGACTGGGCGGCCTCGTTGGCCTTCGAGGAGTCGCGGTAGAGGATCGACGCACAGCCTTCCGGCGAGATCACCGAATAGATCGCATACTCCATCATCAGTACACGGTTGGCCGCCGCGATGCCGATGGCGCCGCCGGACATGCCTTCACCGATCACCAGCGTCACGAACGGAACGCCGAGCGACAGGCCGCGCTGCGTGCCGCGTGCAATTGCTTCAGCCTGGCCGCGCTCTTCGCCGCCCTTGCCGGGATAGGCGCCTGCGGTATCGGGGAAGCTGAGGACCGGCATGTTGAACTTCTCGGCGAGGTCCATCAGGCGCACGGCTTTCCGATAGCCTTCCGGGTGCGCCATGCCGAAATTGTGCTTCAGGCGCTTCTCTGTGGTGCGGCCCTTCTCATGGCCCATGATGACGACCGAGCGGCCCCTGAACCGGGCGAGCCCGCCGATGATCGCTTCGTCATTGCCGAAATGCCGGTCCCCGGCGAGTTCCTCGAACTCCTCGAAGATCGAGCCGATGAAGTCTGAAAAGTGGGGCCTGTCGGGATGGCGCGCCACCTGCGTGATGCGCCAAGCGTCAAGTTCAGAGTAAATCTGCTTCAGCTGTTTGGCAGACTTCGTCTTCAGCTTGGTCAACTCGTCGGTGATCGCCGGACCATCCTTGCGCGCGGCAAGGGCTTCCAGTTCGGCGATCTTGGAATCGAGCTCGGCGATCGGTTTTTCGAATTCGAGATAGGTTGCCATGCGCGTTCCCTAGCAATCTGGCCGCGCTTCGCCTAGCCCGTTGACGGCAGGGTTCTGCCCAACATCACGACCGCTGGCAGCGTCAGCACGCCCAGAAGGACGGGAAACACAAAGAAAATCAAGGGCAACGTCAGCTTGGCGGGCAGCGCCATGGCCTTTTCCTCGGCATACAGGATGCGGCGCTGGCGCATGTCCGCCGAGAAGACGCGCAGGGTCTGGCCGAGGCTCGTGCCCATTTCCTCGGCCTGGCGCAGCATCGTGGCGAGCGATCCGGCCTCCTCCAGCGCCAGCCGGTCGGCAAAGGCGCGCCACGCCGTCTTGCGCGCCCGGCCCGCCCGAAGCTCCAGCGATAGCGTGCGCATATGGCCGGAGATGATCGGGTGGCGCAGCTCCAGCTCCTCCCCCACGCGCTGAACCGACGCATCGAGGCTGAGGCCTGCTTCGACGCAGGCCACCATCAGGTCCATCATGTCCGGAAAGCCGAGCGAGGCCGCCTGCCTGCGCTTCTTGATCTGCGCATCCAGGAACATCCCCGGCGCGGCGAGACCGATCAGCACCAGCAGGATGGAGGCGCCGACGGGGGCGTATTTCGGCAGGCCGGCAAAGTACGGCAGCGAAAAGAAAAGCGCGATTTGCGGAATCACCACGCAGACAAAGCGCGCCGCGAAATAACGCGAAACGGCATTCTTCTGCGTGAAGCCCGCGAGATTGAGCTTGCCGCGCACCGCGTTGACTTCCTCGCCCTCGGTGGGCGCTGCATTGTCGGCGAGCCCCATCACGGCGCGGCCGATCAGGCTGCCGCCGCGCTTGGGCTGATCGATGGCATCCGGATTGCGGCGCGTCAGGCGGCGGCTGACATCTTCGTCCGCCTTCCGGTTGCGCAGGAACGACACGACGCCGGGAATCGCGATCAGCATCGCCAGCACGAAAAGCGCGGCGGGCACGACAGGGCCTGAGAGGAAGGACATGCTCATCGCGCCCGCATCACATCTTGAAGTTGATCATCTTGTTCATGACGATGTTGCCGATGATCATCCACACCAGCAGCCCCGCGAAGCCGTACTGAATCAGCGGATCATTGATCACGTTGCCGTAGAATTGAGGGCGCAGCATGTGGATGGCGCCCATCACCATGAACGGCGCCGAGGTCAGGATCATCGCGGACGTACGCCCTTCGGATGAGGCCGCTCGCACCTTGAGGCGCATGGTCTGCCGTCCACGGATGGTATCGGTATTCGACTTCAGCAGTTCGGTGAGATTGCCGCCGGTCTTCTCCTGCAGGCGCACGGTGGCCGCAAACAGCTCGACATCCGGGTCGCCTGCCCGCTCGGCCATCCGCTGCACCGCGTTGGTGAGCGACATGCCGTAGGATACCTCGTCGGCCGTCATGCCGAACTCCGTGCCGATCGGATCCGGCATCTCGCGGGCGACCAGCGCCACCGCCGTCGCGACGGGGTGTCCGGCCTCGAGGCTGCGGCAGACAATCTGCAGCGCATCCGGCAGCTGCGTCGCCAGCTTCTTGGCGCGCTGTCCTGCCAAGTGATTGATGACAACCAGGGGCGCGAGCGCGAACACGGCAAAGTAAACCGGAACAGCAGTCCAGAGCCCGCCCGCATAGTACCAGGCCGCACCTGCCGGTATCAGCGACCCCGCTGCGGACATGGCGACCCATTTTGCTGGCTCGAACTTCAGCCCCGAGCGCACGATCAACTGGTTCAGCCAACGCAGCGACATCGCCAGATTGCCCTCACGGTCGAGCCCCCGGCTCTTGCGCAGCTCGATCATGGCCTCGTTGTGCGTCGCGTAGCGCTCCTTGAACTGCAGGCGGCGGTTGACGATCCGCTGCGTCTGCGCGTTCGAAACCAATCCGAGCACGGACTGGATGGCCATGAACACCGCGCCCATCGCCATGATCGCCGGGATGATCAGCGACGCGTCAAAGCTCATGAAGTCTGCCAGGCCCGGCACGCGTGCGGCCTCCTACGAGAACTTGCTGGACGGATCGAACAGGCCCGCCGGCATGTGCACGCCCCGCCGCTCCATCTCGTCGAGGAATTTCGGGCGCAGCCCGGTCGCCGCGAAATGGCCCAGCACCTTGCCGTTCTCCGCCGTGCCGGTCCGCTCAAACCGGAAGATTTCCTGCAGCTGCACGACCGAGCCTTCCATGCCGGTGATCTCGGCAATCGAGACGACCTTGCGCGAGCCATCCGAGAGGCGCGTTGCCTGCACGATGAAGTTCACGGCCGAGGCGATCTGCCCACGGATGGCCTCTTCGGAAATTTTCATCCCACCCATCATCACCATCTGCTCGAGACGGGTCAGCGCGTCGCGCGGATTGTTGGCGTGGATCGTCGCCATCGAGCCTTCGTGGCCGGTGTTCATCGCCTGCAACATGTCGAACGCTTCTTCCGAACGCACCTCGCCGAGGATCACCCGGTCAGGCCGCATCCGCAGGGCGTTCTTCACGAGTTCGCGCTGCCGGATCTCACCCTTTCCTTCTATGTTCGGCGGCCGGGTTTCCATGCGCGCGACGTGCGGCTGTTGCAGCTGGAGTTCGGCGGCGTCTTCTATCGTGATCAGGCGCTCGTCCGGATTGATGGCCGCCGAAAGCGCGTTCAGCAGCGTCGTCTTGCCGGAGCCCGTTCCGCCGGAGATCACCGTGGACGCACGGCACTTCACCGCGCCAAGGATGAAATCCGCGACGGGATGCGGGATGGCGCCGAAGCCTACCAGCTTGTCCATCGTCAGCGGCGACTTCGAGAATTTGCGGATCGAGACGAGCGGGCCGTCGATGGCGATCGGCAACACCGCGGCGTTCACGCGGCTGCCATCGAGCAGGCGCGCATCCACCAGCGGCTGGCTCTCGTCCACCCGCCGGCCGACCGCCGCAACGATGCGCTGCACGATGCGGAGCAAATGATCATTGTCGGCAAACCGCACCGGCGCCAGCTGCAGCTTGCCATGCCGCTCGACATAGACCTGGTTGCACCCGTTGATCAGGATATCTGCAATGGAATCGTCCTTGAGCAGAGGTTCGATGGGCCCGAGCCCGGTCATCTCGTCCATCACGGCGTCCGCAAACGAGGCTTCCTCCGCAGACGACAGTGCCATCTCTTCCTTGCGGATGATCTCGCCGATGATGCCGCGCACCCGGCGGCGCATCGTCTCATCATCCATCTTGTCGAGAGCCGAGAGGTCGAGCTCGTCGATCAGCTTTGCGTGCACGCGGAGCTTTGCATCCAACAGGTCGAACCCCGCCGATTCCGGCTTGGAGCGCATGTTGGAGGCGGTTCCGGCGACGGGCGCCGCCGCAACCACCGGCTCCTCCTTCTTGACGGCGGGCGTAAATCCGAAACGGCTCATGCACGTGCCTTCTTGGTTGACCTTGTCGTCTGGGAACTCTCGATCATGCCGTCCGGAGCGAACTTGCGGACCATGCCGTCGACGTCGAGGACCAGCGCGCTCTTTGGCTTCACATTGGCAATTGGTTTACCAAGATTGACCGCCGTGCGCGCCGCGTCCCAATCGGACGTAACCGTCACATCGATCTTGCGCTCGATCGCCTTCTCCGCCTGATCCACCGGGAACCCGGCGCGGAACTGTTTCTTCTGGAACATACGGTTCAACACGAGCCGCGCCTTGCTGCCTTCGCCGCGCAGCACGTCCACATCCCGGCACATGTCGGCGGCGGCGTGCAGGCTGGGCACGGTCAGCTCACTGACGATCACGGCCTGATCCACCGCCGCCATCACCGATTTTGTCCACGGCATCATGTGGCGGGGCATGTCGAGGATCACATAGGGGAATGCCGCGCAGGCCACGTCCAGCAGGCGCAGGATGGCAGCTTCGCTGGCCATGGCGTCGGCTTCCGGATTGCGAGGCGAGGCGATGATCGAGACGCCGTCCTCATGCTGCCAGCACCAGGCCGCGAGCAGCCGCGCATCAAGACGCTCCGGCGCCGCCGACAGCGCCTGCAGGTCGAGCTTCGGAACGGCTTCAAGGAACGACGCGGTCATCCCGTCGGCGAGGTTCAGATCGACAAGGCAGACCTTGCCAGGCCCGACGAGGCGCGCCAGCGCGAATGCGCTTTCAATTGCCAGCGTCGAGACGCCGGCTCCGCCCACGGCGCCCCGGAATGCCCAGCAGACCGAGTTCGCCGGGCCGCCCTTGGCTTCGGCGCGCGCATCGGTAAGCCGTGCCGCGGTCTCCATAATGTCCCCGGCATCGGCCGAAACCGCCAGTACATCCCAGGCTTCCAGTTTCATCAGGGCCCGGACCATGTGCGCCGGCAGCTGGTCGGAGACGACGATGACGGCGGTGGATGGACGCTCCACGGCAAGCAGCAGCAGCAGCTGGTCCCAGCCCGGCATCCCCTGCTCGATCAGGATCAGACCGCCGCCATGGCGCATGACGACATCCGGCGCGGCCATTTGCGACAGGTCCTGTACATCCGGGCAGACGGCTTTCAACGCGTCGATCCGCTCGGGACCGGTCAGCACGGCCATCGACGGCACGCTACGCCCCGAGGGCGCCGGCGGCGCGGGTTGAAGCTGGGCGGAGGATTGCATTATTCGCCGCCCCCGGTGCTGGTGCTGGCGAGTTCCCTGGTCTGTCCTTCATTGAGCGCCTTCATGGCGTTGACGGCGCGCACGCCGGAGGTGGAGTCCACCGTTTTGGAGTTCGGCAGGTTCACATCCCGGCTGGCCTGCGCCGCCACGTTCGCGCGGTTCGCCTCGCCGAGCAGGAAACGGTCCTGTGCATCAACGGAGGCGCAGCCGCCCAGAAGTCCAAAAGCCATCAGCAGAGCAAGTTTCTGTGAGTTTTTCATGATGATCAGTTCCCTGACAGGTCTGTAGCAAGGCCGGCCGTCTTGCCGAGCAGGAACAGCTCGCTCTCGGACGGTTCGGCAAAGGCATCCAGCGGCGAGGCCAGCTGATCCGGATGCGGCATTGGCTGCACCAGGCGCGGCGTGACGATGATCACCAGTTCGCTCTCGTTGCGCTGGAAGCGCTTGGACGAGAACAGCGAGCCGAGGACCGGCACATTGCCGAGCCAGGGCGTCTGGCGCACATCGTTGGAATAATTGTTCTGGAGCAGGCCCGCGACCGCAAAAGCCTGCCCGTCGTGCAGCTCGACCGTCGTGTCGGCCCGGCGCACGGAGATGCCCGGAATCTCGATGCTGGACGTGCGGATGCCATTCGCCCGGTCAATGGACGAGACCTCCGGACGTACACGGAGGTTCACCAAACCGTCGCCCAGAACGGTCGGCGTGAAGTCGAGGCTGACGCCGAACTTCTTGAACTCGATGGTGATCTCGTTGTCCCGGCTGGCCACCGGGATGGGGAACTCGCCGCCCGCCAGGAAACTTGCGGTGTCGCCCGACAGCGCAACGAGGTTCGGCTCAGCCAGCGTCCGGATCACGCCCTTTTCTTCAAGCGCGCGGATCTGCACATCGATGTTCTCGCCGCCGACATTCGTGAACAGCGCGACCGTCTTCGCCGCCAAGCCGGACACCGTGCCGCTTTCGGTGGAAGTCTGGAAGTCATTGGCATCGATGCTGTTTCCAAAGCCGATCTCGCGCACCGCGCTGCGGCTTGCCTCGAGGAAGCGCACTTCCAGCATCACCTGCTGGCTCTGCCCGACCGACAGCCCGTTCGCCACGCCGCCCGGCACGTACCGCTCGGCCACCTGCAGCGCCATTTCGGCCGCCGCCGCTGTCGTCACGCGTCCATCCAGGAAAACGCCGTCATGCACGGGGTAGACATCAATCGGCTCGCCCGGCAGCAGGCGCTTCAAGTCGGCGCGCAGCTCCTCGAGGCCGAGCTTCACTTCGACTTCGATCAGCTCCGCAATCGCACCGGATGCGTTGTAGACCAGCACCGTCGTCGTGCCCGGCTGTTTGCCGCGCAGGAAGAAGGAACGGTTCGACGTTGCCATCGCCTCTGCGATTTCAGGGTCCGCAACAACGATCGTCGCAAACGCCGCGTCCGCTTCGACCACGGCCGACTGTCCGCGCCGCACTTCAAGCCGCTCGGCGCCGTCTGCGGCAGAGCGCTGCGTCCAGGCCGAAACCGGAAGCGTCAGGCAAAGGCACGCCGCTCCCGCGGCCAGAAGATGTTTCAGGCGCATCAGCGTTTCTCCCCTGTCGCCGTTTCCGTCCGCGCGATCGGCGCCGAGACTTCGACATCACTTTCACCGTTGATCACGCGCACGGTGGTGTTCACCGGCGCGCGCCGCACGGTGGCCGGCTGCACCACGCGTTTCACTTCAACCTTCTTGTCCGGCGTGATCGCAGCGACCATCGCTTCCTCGTCGCGGCTGATCAAAGCGAGGCCGAGCGCCGCCCGCTGGCTCGCCGCGCCGAGTGCCAGCGCGTCGTCCGGCGTCACTTCCAGCGTCACGGTCTGCGACGGCTTGGCGCCTTCAAGATTGGGCTCGAACGACTGGTCGACCGCCAGCACTTTCACATGCCGCAGCACGGGCCGCGCCAGGATATCCGCCGACACGCGCGTGCCTTCCGGCCGGCTGCCGGCGTCTTCCAGCGACATGAACTCGTTGACGTCCACCCGGTCGCCCGGCAGCACGAAGCCCGACACGCCGGTATCGTTGCGCACGACGATCGAGACCGCCCGCATGCCCGGAGTGATCGCCGCCGCCAGCGTCAGCACCGAACCTGTCGTGTCGATTTTTGGAAGCAGCAACGGCTCACCCGGCACCATCAGCCCGCGCGAGTACGCTTTCGGGCCCAATTCGGAGACGTTCTGAAGGGCGCCTTCCGGCACGGCCCGCTCCGGCCATTCGACTTCCTTGACGAATTTCGGATCGATGATCGCGCCCGGCTCCACCGTGGAGGTGGTCACCAGCACGGTCGTCATCGCCATTGCGGGAACAACACTCGCCTGCGCGTCCGGCGCCTCGCCGGACATGAAGGCGCGGCCGAAGAAGATGGCGCCGGCACCGAGTGCAACCGAGACGCCGAGGCTGATGAGCGGTGCCGCTTTCATTCTGAATGCCCTCCTGCCGACAGCGTTCGGCTGTCTTCAGCGTTCAGGATTAACGCGCGGGGGATAAAGCCTGTTGAAGGTTCACAGGCGAATCTCGTCCGGGAACGGAACATGCCGTTAACCAAGCAGAAAGGCGAGGTTTCCACTTGGTTTAATTCCGCTTTCCAAACGCCTGGATGCCGCGCCGCCGCAACAGGAACGCCGATCAGGTGTGGAAGAACAGGTCCGGCTCCCCAGCCCTCAGCAGCGCCGCCGTCAAACGCCCGCCGTAAACAGCGCCGGTGTCTATGTTAAGCCTTCGGCCGCCCGCCACCGATTCCGGGAAAGAGTCCCGCGTCGGCGTATGTCCGTGTACCACGCGCTGGTGCTTCAGGCGCGGCGCCGTCCAGCAGCGCGGGTCCAGGAACTCGCGCCGCCGCGTCCACATGTGCACCTTCTCGCCACACGCCGGAAACCGGTCCGGATCGACACCGGCATGCACGAACACCAGCCCTGCCTCCTGCGCTTCATGCAGCGTCGGCAAGGTTCTGAGCCAGGTCAGGTGGCGCTTCATCACGGGCTTGGGCTGGCCGACATAGCTCTCCAGCGTCTCCTGCCCGCCATTCATGATCCACACCCGCCACTCGGCGGAATCCTTGTCGCTGGACCCGGCGGCATCGATCATCATCTGCTCGTGATTGCCGCGCAGCGTAATCGGCAGGGGCGACACCTGCGCTTCGAATTCCATCAGGTAGTCGATCACCCCGCAGGATGCCGGCCCCCGGTCGATCAGGTCGCCGAGGTGGATGACCTGCAGCGGCCGGTCCGGAAACGTCTGCCGCGCATAATCCAGCACCAGTGCGTGAAGGTCCTTCAGCCGCTCCAGCTCGCCGTGAATGTCGCCTATGGCGCAGTAGATGGGTATGCTCATGGGAGCACTATACGGCGTGAAGCGGGCCTTTTTCGGGCCAGCCTCAACTGCACTCCGAGATGATGCGCGCGAAATCCGCCGTATCGACATTGCCGCCGGTCACCAGCACGCCGACGCGCTTGCCTTTCAGCGCCGCCGGCAAACGGTGCAGCGCCGCCGCCAGCGCCGCCGCGCCGCCGGGCTCGGCCGCGATCTTCAGATGCCGGAACGCCGCGCGCACCGCGTCCTTCACGTCCTCGTCGCTCACACGCAGCCCGCCCGCGAATAGCCGCTGGCCGATCGCAAAGGTCAGCTTGCCCGGCTGCGGCGTCAGGATCGCATCGCAGATCGAGCGTGTGCCCGGCGCGTTGGCGAGGATCTCGCCCGCCTCGAGCGAGCGCGCCCAGTCATCATGCGCCTGGGGCTCGGCTGTCCATATCTGCGTTGCGGGCGATAGCCGCTCGAACGCCAGCGCGATCCCCGAGATCAGTCCGCCCCCGCCCGTGCAGCAGATCAGCGCGTCCAGCGCCTCGCCGCCCGCCGCCATCTGCCGCGCAAATTCCAGCCCCGCCGTGCCCTGCCCGGCAATGATGTGTGCGTCGTCATAGCTCGGCACCACCACCGCGCCGCGGTCCGCCGCAATCCGCTGGCTGATCTCTTCGCGGCTCTCGGTATCGCGGTCGAACAGCACCACTTCGCCGCCATCCGCCTTCACGCCGGCAATCTTCACCTGCGGGGCATCCGCCGGCATCACGATCACCGCCGGCATCCCCATCAGCCGCGCCGCCCGCGCCACGCCTTGCGCATGGTTGCCGGACGAGAACGCCACCACGCCCGCCTTGCGACCCTCCGGCGGGATCTGCGCCAGCCGGTTGGCCGCGCCCCGCATCTTGAAACTGCCGGTCACCTGCAGGCATTCCGCCTTCACGAACACCTGCGCGCCTGCGGCCGCATCGATCGCGCCATGCGTCAGCACCGGCGTCTCGCGCACATAGGGGCGCACGCGCTCTGCTGCGGCGCACACGTCATCATAGTCTGGAAGAATGGGCTGGTCTGTCATGCGCGCCTGTTTATCCGCCCGGCGCCGCCGCACAATCTAAAAAGCCCGCCGGTTTCCCGGCGAGCTTCCCCCCGCGTCGGCAGCCCTGCGTCCCCCAAGGGCCGCCATCCCGCTAACTGATTGTCATAGTTCAAGCCAATCCGGACCGGCGTCCAAACTGCAGTGCAAGGCGAATGCCGCACGGTCCGCGCCAAAAGAGAAGCGGCCACTCGATGGAGTGGCCGCAGAAGGCTTGGCTTCTTGTGTGGAACGAAAGGGGGCTCAGGCGGCGGCGCTGACTTCTTCGCCCGCGTCATAGAGTTCGCCGTGGATCACGTCGTTCGGCTCGGCGGCGAGGCGGGCGATGATGTCCTTCCCTTCGGCTTCGCCTTCAGCGTCTTCCCATTCCATTTTCGCGGCTTCGCACATCCACTCGACTTCAACGAGGCCGTAGCCCTGCTCTTCAAAGTCGGCTTCGATTTTCGAGACGGCGTCTTCTTCGCTGGACGCGTTCACGCCCACGACCATGAAGGCGTGTTCCATACCGGCCAGGGCGCCGTCGCTGCCCTCGCCGCACATCACTTCGCACGAAACCAGATAAGCAGTTTGCGACATAATCTTTCTCCATAGATGTTCGCGGGATGCCGGTCAGCCGGCGGTAACGTTCACAGGAAGCGGAATAGCCGGATCGCGCTGGCCGGCGCGCCCGCCAGACCACCCGTTTCCGCATGCCACAAGCTTCTTGCTCACCGCAAAATTCGCAGGACTTCTTTAAGAACGCGCTAACCGTTTTGGCTGCGAGGCCGGTTTTACGGGCGATTCCGGAGGAAAAGTCTTAACGCGTACGATTTCGGCAAGCGCCGTCTAGAGCTTGCCAGCGGCCTGCTTGACCAGATCGCGCGCAAACGCGGCCGTGTCCGGATTGTCGAGCGCGTGCGCGAGCACGGCTTCGAAATACCCGGTCTTGTTGCCGCAATCATGGACGGAGCCTTCGAACTCGTAGGCATAGAAATCCTGCAGCTCCATCAGCCGCGCCATTGCATCGGTCAGCTGGATCTCGCCGCCCGCACCCGCGCCCTGCTTTTCCAGCAGGCCGAAGATTTCTGGCTGGAGAATGTAGCGCCCGGTGATCGCCAGGTTCGACGGCGCGGTCTCGCGCGGCGGCTTCTCCACCATGCCGGACATCGCGATCAGCCGCCCGTCGCGCGACTTCGGCGCGATCACACCGTAGGACGAGACACGGTCTTCCGGCACCGGATCGACGGCGATGATATTGCCGCCCACCTTGCCGAACGCGTCCACCATCTGTTTCAGGCTCGAGGGCTTGCCCTTGACGATCACGTCCGGAAGCAGCACCGCGAAGGGCTCGTCGCCAATCACGTCGCGCGCGCACCAGACGGCATGGCCGAGGCCGAGCGGCGCCTGCTGGCGCACGAAGCTGGACGCGCCGGCCGGGAGGCGCGAAGCCTCGACCGCCGCCAGGATATCGGTCTTGTTCTTGGCTTTCAGCTGCGCTTCCAGCTCAAAGGAGTGGTCGAAATAGTCCTCGATGGCGCCCTTGCCCCGGCCGGTCACGAAGATGATGTGTTCGATCCCGGCCTCCAGGGCCTCGTCGACCACATACTGGATCACCGGCCGGTCCACGACTGGCAGCAGTTCCTTCGGAATGGCCTTGGTCGCGGGCAGAACCCGTGTGCCAAGCCCGGCCACCGGCAGAACTGCTTTCCTGATGCGCATTAATTCGCTCCTGATTGGGGCTGGCCTATAGGCCGGAAATTGGAAGTGTCTAGCAAATCACCTGCCAGCGGGGCCGGGTCAGACACCCGCGTTAAGCAACACGCCCGCAATCCAGAGCGCCAGGATCGCGGTCAGGACCAGTCCGGCCGAATGCCACAGCCAGGGCCGGTTCGGCTGAGACATTTCCCGGACGAGACGGTTCTGCAACGCCCGCGCCGGCGACGCATGGGAAATCCCGGGCGCGCCGGTGTCCACACCGGTGACATCCGCCACCGGCGCCGCATCCGGCGTTCGCGCCGGAGTCTGCCCGCTTTCCTTGGGTTTCGGATTGGACTGCATGTCAGGTCGGCCTCGTGATCAAGCCGCAACCCTACCCCGTTATCCCTAAACCTTAACTAACGCGGCCCGCGGAAAAGTGCGCCATCGGCGCCCCGTTGCACCCCGAACACACGCCCCAGCACCTCGGCGGACAGCGCCTCGCCCGGCGCGCCGTCTGCCACCAGCCGCCCCGCCTCCATCACCAACACCCGCCGGCAATAGCGCGCTGCCAGTTCGAGGTCGTGCAGCACCACCAGAACCGTCCGCCCCGCCGCCGCCTCTGCCGCCAGCGTCTCCATCAGCGACAGCTGATGCGCGATATCCAGCGCCGCGCAGGGCTCGTCCAGCAACAGGCACGGCGCCGGGCTCGCCAACAGCCGCGCGAGGTGCACCCGCGCCTGCTCGCCGCCGGACAGCGCCTGGAACGCCCGGCCCGCGAGATGCGCAGCGTCCGCCTTCGCCAGCGCCCCGTCGACCGCCGCCCGGCCTTCCGCGCCCATCCGGTCATACGCCGCCGGCGCCTCGGCAAACCGACCGAGCGAGACGACATCCTCAACCCGCAGGTTCCACGCCACCGGCCGCGTCTGCGCGAGCCAGGCCATGCGCCGTGCCCGCGCCAGCGCGTTCAGCGAGGCCGCCGGGACGCCGCCGATCTCGATGCCACCGGCTTCCACTGCCGCCACCCCGGCCAGCGCTTTCAGCGCCGTACTCTTGCCCGCGCCGTTCGGCCCGGTCAGCGCCGCAAACTCTCCTGCGCCCAGCGCGAAGGACACATCCTCCACCACACGCCGCCCACCGAGCGATACCGACAGTCCGTTCACGGAGATCATGAGGACGACCTCCCCATCCGCGCCGCAATCCAGATGAACACCGGCCCGCCGACCAGCGCCGCCGCCACGCCCAGCTTCAGCTCCTGCTGGAACGGCAACACCCGGATCGCAATGTCCGCTACCAGCAGCACAATCCCCGCAAACAGCGCCGACGGAACCAGCAGGCGCTGCGGATCATGCCCCACGAACGGCCGCATCACGTGCGGCGCCACGATGCCGACGAACCCGATAGTTCCCGCCGTCGCCACACTCGCGCCTGCGAGCAGCGACGTGCCGCCGATCACCAGCAGCCGCGTCCGCTTCGGATCCGCCCCCAGGCTCGCCGCGGTCTCGTCGCCGAGGCTCAGCGCCCTGAGGCCCGGCCCCGCCACCAGCACCAGCGCCGCGCCCACCGCCAATGCCGGCGCAGCCAGCACAAGATCCGCCCACGAACGGTTCGCCACCGACCCCATCATCCAGTTCACAAGGTCCGAAAGGCTGTAAGGGTTCGGCGCCATGTTCAGCGCCAGCGACATTAGCGCCCCCGCGAAGCTGGACAGACCAATGCCGATAAGCAACAGCGTCACGCTCCCCGCCCCGCGCATCGCTGCAGTGGCGAGCAAGACGGTCGCAACCCCCGCGCCAAGAATGGCCGCAACAGGCACCGCAAAACTGCTGACCGCTGCCAGCCCGAAGAAAATCGCGATCACCGCGCCCAGCGCTGAGAACGCCGAAACGCCGAGCACGCCCGGCTCCGCCAGCGGGTTCTGCAGCAGCCCTTGCAATCCCGCCCCCGCCAGCCCCAGCGCCGCGCCGACCGCAAACGCCGCCGCCGCCCGCGGCAACCGGATTTCCCACAGGATCGTCCGCGTCGTCGCGTCGCCCTGCCCGGCCAGCGCCGCAAGACTGTCACTCAGCGACACAGGCGCAGTACCCACCAGCGCCGACACCGCCAGCAGCGCTACGGAGATCAGCCCAAGGATCAACGTCAGCCGGCTCATTTCAGCGCCTGCGCAATCGCCTGCGCCTCATCTGCCACCAGCCAGGCCGGGCACGAAATGCGCGACTCGTCCATCGCGATGACCTGCGCCCCCGCCATCAACCGCCGCATCGCCGGATGGCGCGACACCGACCAACGGTCCGTTGCATCATCATCAAATCCGAAGAATGCCGTCAGCATCAACGCCGGCGGCGCCTGCACCAACCGCTCCAGCGGCAAGTCCGTCCAGCCCTCGCCGGTATTCGCATTGGAGAGGCCCGCCTGCGCCATGATCGAGCCGATCATCGTGCCCTGGCCCGAGCTCACCCCGCCCGGCGTCACATACAGCGCCGCCCGCCCTTTGTCCGGCGCGTCGCCCGGCATCGCAGCAATCAGCGCCTCGGCCCGCGCGCCCTGCCCGATCTCCGCCGCCACGGCACGCAGCACATCCACCGTACCCTGAACATCTTCCGCATAGCCGAGCTGCACGGTGCGGATGCCGAACCGCTCATAGAAAGCCAGCGCCCGCGCGTCCCCGCCAAAACTGCGCACGACGACATCCGGCTGAAGCGCAATCACATCCTCCGCCGCCGCACGCACTTTCGGGATGCCCGCCGCCTTCTCCCGCAGATGGCTGAACTGGCGCTCGGCATCCTTCGACACGGCCAGGATCTGATCGCGGTCGGCCAGCGCCAACACGAACTGATCCGCGCAATAGTCGAGCGACACGAGTGTCGGGTGGGCCGGCTCCGCCTGCGCGAAACCAGCCACCATCATCAGGAAAAAGGCAGCAAACCCCGGCTTCATCTCAGCTTCAGCCCCACAAACACGCCGGCGCCCGGCCCGTTATAGCCGAACACATCGGTGGCCGTTTCGTCCAGCAGGTTCTCCCCGCGCAGCGTGATCGCGAGACGCTCCGTCAGCGGATATTCCGCCGTCAGAGAGGCCAGCGTATAGGCCTCCAGCGCAACGAGGCGCGAGGGGAAGGGCCCGAAATCAAAGTCCCCCTGCTCCCCCACATGGTCGAGCGCGAGACCGAGACGCAGCCCGTCCGGCTGCACCTGCCAGTCCGCCGACAGCGACGCCGTCATCTCCGGCACCCGGATCTCGTCCGCCCCCGTATCATCCTGCGAGTCGAAGAGTGTCGCCTGCCCCGCAACGGAAAGGTTCGCCAGCGCCTGCCAGCGCCCGGCCAGCTCCACGCCGCTGCGTTCGCTCTCGCCCGCGCGGTTCAGCGCGGTCGACGTGAAGTCGGGATTGAACGCCGTATAGATTTCATTCTCCAGGTTCGCATCGAAATAGGTCGCCGAATAGCTGAAGCCGCCGATGGCCTGCTCCCAGCCGACCTCCCAGCCCTGCGACTCTTCCGGCTTGAGGCCCGGGTTGCCGATGAAGCTACCGGTAAAGAAGCCGTAAAGTTCCGTGAACGTTGGATTCTTGATCCCCGTGCCGACTGAAGCCCGTACGCGCCCGCCCACGCTATTCAGCGCATAGCCCGCGCCGAAACGCCAGGTCGTCGCATCATCGAACCGGCTCTTGTTGTCGTCGTGGCGCACCGAAGCCGCGAGATCGAACGCCCCGGCCGCCAGCCAGTACTCACCGGCAAACGACACGGATTCGAACGCCTCGTCCGCATCCGTTGCGCCGCCGAACTGCACATCCGAGCGCTCATACGTCTCGCGCTCGAAATCCACGAGCCCGGTCACCGTATGCGTACCCGCGGTGTAGCTCGGCGACCAGCTCACCTTGGTGCGCTGCCCCTTCGCCACATCCGTGATGTCGCCATCGGCGAAATTGTCCCGGTCCACCTCGTTGAAGCTCGCCCGCACCACATGGTCCAGCGGCCCCAGCGTGCCGGTGAGCGCCGCGCCTACGAGGCGCTGCTCCGCCTCCGTGCGGCGGTCCACATCATTCAGCAGACCATCAAAGTCCGTATCTGTATCAAAATCCGAATCCGCCTTGCGCGCGAGCCCGACCAGCGACAGAGACCAGTCCGCCCCCAGATCAAATCTCCCCGTCAGCAGACCGGACAGGACTTCCGAGCCATCCTTCTCGCCGCCCGTCCCGGCCGCGTCCACGCCATCGGTCGTCAGTCCCGAGATCACGCCGCCAAACGCATCGCCGCTCCAGCCGAGCCCGCCCTGGCCCGTGCCGAAACTGCCGCCTTCGGCAAAGCCCGAGACGCCCACCGCCCGCGCGGCGTCAATCGACACTACGCCGCCAATCGCATCCGATCCATGCACCGAAGACGCCGCCCCGCGCAGCACTTCGATGCGGCCCACGGGCAGCGCCGTCAGCAGCCCGAAATCGGTGTCGCCATTCACCGGATCGGAAATCTCGATCCCCTCGAACAGCACCAGCGTATGGTTCGCCTCCGCCCCGCGAAAGCGCACCTGCGTCAGCCCGCCAAGGCTGCCCGAGCGCGACACCGCCGCTCCGGGCACGCCGCGCAGCTGGTCCGCCGGATTGGGCGAGGCGCGCACAGCAAGCTGATCGACCGTCAGTACAGAGACGGAAACGGTCGCCTGATCGGCCTCGACCGGGCGCAGCCCCGTCACTTCGACCGGATCAAGCAGGCGCGCCTCATCGGCCGACGCCACGGAAAAATTGAAAGCCAGCGCCGAAGCGCCAAGCAAAGTCAGTCTGAGGATCATGTCCACAGCTCCTTCAAATGCCGGAGGGAGTGCATCCCTGCGGCGGGTTCATGACATGTCGCATGAACGGAAGGCGTGCCTCCGCAGCCCTACGCCTGGTCCCGGGCGGCGAGCTCACGACGGCGAGAGGCAGGTCTCCTGGCTCTGCGGATCAGCGTCCTGAGGCGGCCTTCCCGGTTTCCCAGTGGCGTGTGGCCTCAAAACTCCCCGCTGACAGTTACGGGCATAGCGCCGGATTCCCACCGGCTTCCCTTTTCACCCGGGCTTTGGACCCGGGCACCTTTCGCGTAAGGGTGGTGTAAACCGGCTGCGGATCACTCGCAAGCGGCTTAAAGGCTGCTGAGCAAATGCCCGCCATCCACGACAATTGTCGAGCCGGTCATGTAGCTGCCCGCCTCCGACGACAGCAGCAGCAGCGCCCCGTCGAGCTCCCGGTATTCGCCAAACCGGCGAAAAGCGATCCGCTTGCGCATCGCCTCGCCCGCCTCGGAGTCGAGATACTCGTCATTGATCGCGGTCTTGTAATAGCCTGGTGAGATCGCGTTTACGCGGATGCCATAGCGCGCATTCTCCAGAGCCATGTGCCGCGTCAGGTGGTCCACCCCCGCTTTCGAAACGCAATAGGCCGTCGTCATGAACTGCGTCCGATGCGCCGTGATCGAGGCGATGTTGACGATGGAGCCCTTCGCCCCCGCCGCGATCATCGCATTGGTCGCATGCTTGCCCACGCGCCAGACGCCGGTGAGGTTGGTATCCATCACCGCGTTCCAGTCCTCCTCGCTCTGTTCGCGGAACCAGCCTCCGCGCGACATGCCCGAATTGTTGATGACGATATCGCACGGCCGCCCGAGGGCTTCCCGGATCGAATCGAACGCGGCAACCACGCTGCCGTCCCGGGTCACATCCATTTCGACCGGCAGGGCCTTGCCCCCCTTGGCGGCGATGTCTGCGGCCACGTCCTCCAGCCGGTCCATCCGTCTCGCGGCGATCACAACGGTGGCGCCTGCCCCCGCCAGCACATGCGCAAAATGCTCGCCGAGGCCGCTGGAAGCCCCCGTTACCAATGCCGTCCTGTTAGCCAGACTAAACAAGCTCATGCCTCAAACCTCCAAAATAACAGTTGCACAGCGCAAGGTTTAACCTAATTCAGGGCGCCATGAAGATATCAGTGCTCAAAGAACGTAGAGCCGGTGAAACCCGCGTCGCGGCAACCCCGGAGACCGTCAAGAAGCTCGTGGGCCTCGGCCACACGGTGACGATCGAATCCGGCGCGGGCACCGTCGCCGGCTTCCCTGACAGCGCCTTCACCGAAGCGGGGGCCGCCATCGCTGCTGGCCCAGCAGCCGCAGCAGCCGGCGCGGATATCGTCTTCAAGGTCCGCCGGCCGGAGCCTGCGGAGATCGCGGCCCTGCCCGAAGGCGCGGCCTTGATCGCCCTTATGGAGCCCTTCGCCTACGCAGCAGACGAGGTCGCGGCGCTCAACGCCCGCAAGATCGCCGGTCTGTCGATGGAGTTCACCCCGCGAATCACCCGTGCCCAGTCAATGGACGCGCTCTCCTCGCAGTCGAACCTCGCCGGCTACCGCGCCATCATCGAAGGCGCCCAGATCTATGGCCGCGCCATGCCGATGATGATGACCGCCGCGGGCACCGTCGCCCCGGCCAAGGTGTTCGTCATGGGCGCCGGCGTCGCTGGTCTCCAGGCTATCGCCACCGCCCGCCGCCTCGGCGCGGTTGTCACGGCGAACGACGTGCGCCCCGCCGCCAAGGAACAGGTCGCCTCGCTCGGCGCCAAGTTCATCGCGGTCGAGGATGAAGAGTTCAAGGCCGCCGAAACGTCCGCAGGCTACGCCAAGGAAATGTCCCCTGAATACCAGGCGAAGCAGGCCGCGCTCACCGCCAGCCACATCGCCAAGCAGGATATCGTCATCACCACCGCGCTGATCCCGGGCCGC
>JBBSDJ010000001.1:0-82628 GCA_038249555.1 Caulobacterales bacterium | reverse complement strand
TCCAGCCCGTCCGCAATGCCAACCCCTGCGTCAAGAGAGCCAATTTCTGCGCTCACCGAATGGTGGGCCGACATGGGCGTGAGCGTGGATACCGCACTTGTGGACGCGCTGCTCAAGTCCGCGCCCCGTCCGGAGAAGGCGGAACGGGCAGCTGAACCGGCTGCTCCGGTACAGGTCCGACGCGGCTCCAAAACCGTTTCGGACTGGGCGAACGAGGCCCGGGCTGCTGCGCAATCTGCGAAGACGCTCGACGCCCTGGCAGACGCGATCCGCGCGTTTGAAGGTAGTCCGTTGAAGGCTGCCTGCGAACAGGCGGTCGTCTTTGACGGTGTTCCAGGTTCCAGCCTGATGGTGATCGGGGAGGGCCCGGGCGCCGAAGAAGACCGGCGCGGATTGCCTTTCGTTGGCAAGGCTGGGCAGCTGCTCGACAAGATGCTCGCCGCCATCGGCCGTTCGCGCACCGAGAACACCTTCATCACCAACGTCAATTACTGGCGTCCCCAGGGCAACCGCAATCCGGAAGCAGATGAACTCGCTGTCTGCCGCCCGTTCGTCGACCGGATGATCGAGCTGGTACAGCCAAAACTGATCATCGCGGCGGGCGGCGTGCCTGCCGTGTCGCTGCTCGCCAGCAAGGACGGCATCATGAAGCTGCGCGGCAACGAGTACGCCTATTCGACACCGGACGGCTTCAAGGCGCCGATCATCCCGATCTTGCATCCCGCCTATCTGCTCCGCCGCCCGCAGGACAAGAGCCGTGCGTGGCGAGATCTGATGCTGATCGAGAAACGGCTGGCTGAACTCTCTTAGTCAGTCTTCCAGAGCGTTTTCGGCTTTTTCGTCCACCAGCCCGCGCTCTTCTTTCTTGTGGCGATTGAAGTCCGCGCCAATGTCGCCACGCTCGTCCGCGCCGATGACCTCCCGGGCGATCGGGAAGACGTCGTCTTCCTCTTCCTCGATATGATGCTCGTAGCGCTCCTTCAGCGTGCTGAAACGGGCCATCCAGCCGGGTGAGCCGAAGTCCATGTCGTTCAGGCCCTGGATCAGGTCATCGAGCTCCTTGTGCTCCGCGACCGAGTGGCGCCCTTCGGATTGGCCTTCGGATTCGGCAATCAGCTTGCTGTAGAAGGCGAGTTCTTCGGCCGCTGCGTGCGCGCCGACGTCATAGTAGAACGTTAGCCACAGCTTGCGGCGCTCTCCGGAATCGCCTTGAGTCGCGGCCAGCTTCTTCAGCAGGTCCCGGTGTCTGTCATGGTCGGATTTCAGCGCGTCATAAATCGTCGTCATGGCAGTCGCTCCAGTGATTGTCTCGGGATGCAACGTGTGAGCCTGCCTTCCGTTCCCCGTATCCGCGCCGCCTGAGCATCGCCGCAGATGCCAGCGCCGCTCTCTGTCATCTTGCCCACACTGAACGCGGCGGCCGACTTGCCGCTGGCGCTTGAGAGCTTGCTGCCGGGTCTGGAGGCCGGCCTCATCCGCGAGGTGATCATCGCCGACGGTGGATCGACCGATGCCACTCGCGCGATCGCCGGATCGACGGGTGCCACCGTCATCGATACCGCACCGGGCCGGGGCAAGCAGCTGCGCGCCGGTGCGGAGACTGCGCGGGGCGAGTGGCTGCTGTTCCTGCATGCCGACACCGCGCTGTCGCGCGACTGGCCCGAACGCGTAGGCGCCCACATCGACACCCGGCCCGGCATGGCTGCGGCGTTCCGGCTGAAGTATCGCTCCGACGCGTCTGAAGCCCGCTGGCTCGAGGCGCGCGCCAACCGCCGCGCCCGCTGGCTCGGCCTGCCGTACGGCGATCAAGGCTTGCTGATCTCGCGCGCGCTCTACACCGAAGTGGGCGGCTATCAGGATGTGCCGTTGATGGAAGACGTGATGATCGTGCGCGCGATCTCGAAGAAACGTCTGGTCATCCTCGATGCCGAGGCGCGCACGTCTGCGGCGAAGTACGAGCGCGATGGCTGGCGCAAGCGGGCGTGGTCAAATGCCTGGCTATTAACTCGCTATCTGATGGGAGCGAGCCCCGAAACTCTGTCGAAACTTTATCGTTAATTCTCGTCTGACCACCAGGCAGGGTCGGCGAATTTCTCCGCATAGTCCGTGATCAGAAATTCCCGCAGACCGGCAAGGTCGGTCACCGTACACGAATAGGCATCGGTCCGCACCATGCCGAACTGGTTGTCGCGCGCCTTGTCGAGGTCGCTGCAGGACGGCATCGCTATCTCGTAGCGCGGCGCGCCATCAACCGACGCACTGGTCGGCCGGGCGACGATGTAGCTCCAGGCGGTGTCGTCTCCGTCACTCAGTTCCGCCTCGCCGAGATAGACCGGCACGCCGGCTGCTTCGGTCAGCGCTTCGAAACTAAGGTGGAGATCTTCTTCGCCTTCTTCTTCGGAGGGGATGACGTAGCCATCACCCGAAGGGTAACCAATCTTGCAGGGTGGCTCGTCCGGTGTGCAGAACGCAACGGGTCCCCGCGCCAGCATCACGCCGGTTTTGATGCGCGGTTCGGCGGACATGAAGCAGCCGCTCAGCACTGACAGGGCCAGAAGCGGGATCACGCAGACGTGCGGCTTCATAACAGTTTGAATTCCTTGCGTTTCTCTGAGGCGTCGGACAGTCTCGTCCTTCTTTCCGGCAAATCAAAGGCCTTGCGTACATGCGACCTGCGACCCTCCTCGTTTTCGCAAAGCCGCCGCGTATTGGCCTGTCGAAGACACGCCTCGCGAAAGGCATGGGGCCGACTGCAGCGCGCCGGATCGCGAGCTTTACGCTTTCCCGGACGCTGAGAGCCGCTGAGGCGAGCGGGTGCCGGGTGATCGTCTATGTGTCGCCGGACATCCAGGCTTGCGACGCGCGGGGCTTCTTCAAGGGCTTCGACCTTAAACCGCAGGGATCCGGCGACCTGACCCGTCGCCTCGGCCGGGGCCTCAGGGAAGCGCCGCCTGGCCCGGTCATGTTCATCGGCGCCGATACGCCGGACATCAGTCCCGCACGCCTGAAGAAGGCCGTCTCGGCATTGAGACGCAACGACGCCGTGTTCGGTCCCGCACGCGATGGCGGCTTCTGGTTGTTCGGCCTGCACAAGGGACCGCAGACCAAGGCGCCGTTTGACGGCGTCCGCTGGTCCGGCCCGCATGCGATGGAGGACGTCTGGAGCCGCTTGCCCCCGCGCAGCAGCATTGGGCTGCTGGACCAGCTGATCGACATCGACGAGATCGCCGACTGGAAACTGTGGACCCGTCGGAAGCGCTGAATTCCCCAGAAAGGCTCGCACAGTTCTTGATTTGTTCTTTTTCCTGTGGCTTCTCTCAGGCCATGAGAACCGGACAGAAACTGAAGCCCACAGGTCGCGTCACGCTGATTGAGGCGGCGGAGGCCGCAGAGCGTTTCGAGCATCGCGGGCGGGGCGCGATCTCGAACCAGACCGGGCGTTTCGAGCGCCAGACCCACAACCCCTTCGACGATGGCTGGAGCACCATCGAAGACGACGCGGCGCCGCTGGAGACCATCCTGATGGACGACACGGCCAAGACGATCATCACCTTCAACAATTCGCCCGACATCAGCTTTGACCGGACGGTCAATCCTTACCGGGGCTGCGAGCATGGCTGCATCTACTGTTTTGCCCGGCCGACCCATGCCTGGGCGGGTCTGTCTGCGGGGCTCGATTTCGAGAGCCGGCTGTTCCGCAAGGCAAATGCTCCGGAACTGCTGATAAAGGAATTGTCGCGGCCCTCCTATGTTCCCAAGCCGATCGCCCTCGGCATGAACACCGATGCCTATCAGCCGGTAGAGCGCGAACAGCGCCTGACGCGGCGCCTCCTCGAAATCCTCTCTGCCCATAACCACCCGGTCACCCTGCTGACCAAATCGGCGCTCATCCAGCGCGACATCGATATCTTGGCGCCGATGGCCGAGAAGGGGATTGCCCGCGTTGGCGTATCGATCACGACGCTGGACCGCAAGCTCGCCCGCAAGATGGAGCCGCGCGCTGCGACGCCGGAGCGGCGGCTGGAGACGGTGCGGGCGCTGTCGCAGGCCGGCGTCCCGGTGCTGGTGATGACGGCGCCGATTATCCCGGGACTGAACGATCACGAGATCGAGGCGCTGCTGGACGCTTCCGCCGCACATGGCGCATCCGGCGCGGGGTATGTCGTCCTGAGGCTGCCGTATGAAATAAAGGACCTCTTCCATGAGTGGCTGGCCCAGCACGTGCCGGACCGGGCGGCGCGGGTGATAAACCTCACGCGCGAGATGCGTGGCGGAAAGGATTATGACGCAGAATGGTTCCAGCGTGGACGCGGCCGCGGACCGATGGCGAACCTGATTTCACAGCGGTTCCAGAAGGCGGCGGCCCGCAATGGCCTCAGCAGCCAGAGACTTCAGCTGCGCACGGACCTGTTCCATCCGCGCGAAACGCCCGATGGCCAGTTTCTCCTTGGGATCTAGGCCGTTTCGGCGTCCGGGGCGACACGCGCGGCGGTCAGGCCCATCCACGGCGCCACGCGGCGTTCGGCCTTCAGCGCGGCCTCGGCCACCCTCCTCAGGCGCTGGGCTTTCACGAGCGCGGCTTCGGCGGCCGACACGGCAAGCCTTCCCGAGGCGACCGCTTCCAGCAGGTCCTTCTTGATGGCCTGGTAGGCGTCCTCGACTTCGTTCATTTCCATGTCGAACTCGGACTTGAACGCGTCTGCTGTCTCGGTGGAGGTTTGCAAGGCCGCCACTACGCCGGCCTGCAAGCGCGACCATCGTGCGCCGTCGGAGGCAGCGGCTGGCAGACCGGGTTCGGACTGCAGGGCATGGCTCTCAGTCGCCACTTCTTCGATGTGCTGGACGCACCGGATGATGTCCGGCAGCGCCTTGACAGTTTCGGATGGCAACGCCGCCCGGCTGAGCTGGGAAATGAAATCCCGGATCGCCTGTCCGAGCGCCAGCACGCCGGCCTCGTGGGTTCCGTTGCGCTCGCCGGCTTCCGGCGTCTCCAGCCGCGCGGTCGCCCGTACGAAGGTCACCGTCATCATCCGATCAACTTCAAGCAGGAGGCCGCGCAGTGCGACGGCGGGCACTTCGGCCAGCGTCGGATCGAGAAACTGAGGCCGGCTGATGGCCTCGTCGGGACTAACGAACATCGTCTGTAGACGGCGGATCATCAGACCTGCGAAGGGAGACCAGAGCGCGACGCCGAGCAGGTTGAACAATGTGTGGAATGCGGCAAGTACCACGGTGTCGCCCGCATCGGCAAACATCGCGCCGGCGCTTGCCCGCGCAACCGGCAGGAGTACCGGCAGCAGGATGAAGGCAACTACACCGGTCGTGAGGTTGAAGAAAATCTGGGCGGCCGCCACGCGTTTGGCCGCCGGCGTGGCATTCAGCGAGGCAAACGCGGCAGTCGATGTGGTGCCGACATCGGCGCCGATGATCGCCGCGGCAGCGAGTTCGATCGGGATTGCCCCTCCGGCCGTCGCTGTCAGCATAATCGCCACGGCGGCGCTCGAGGATTGAGTCAGGAAAGACAGGCCGGCGCCGAGCAGCAGGAAAACGAAGGGCGCGAAGAATCCGAGATCGGACGGATCGAGAAACGAGAGCTGGGGAATGAGTTCGCCAAACCCGTCCTTGAGGATGCCGATGCCCAGGAAGAAAAGACCAAATCCCGCAATCGCCTGACCGATCCCGGACGCACGCGGCCGGCTGGCGGCGACCAACCGCCCCAGCATGCCAATGCCTATGAAGGGCAGCGCCATGGCGCCCACATCGATCTTGAGCCCGATCAGGCTGACGAGCCATCCGGTCATGGTCGTTCCGATATTGGCCCCGAAGATCACCCAAACCGACTGGTTCAGCGTCAACAAACCGGCATTCACGAAGCCGATGGTTGCCACCGTGACCGCGCTCGACGACTGGACGAGCCCGGTCAGCATGGCGCCAGCTGAAAGGCCGCGGACCGGCGTCCCCGTCCAGCGCCGGAGAATGGCCCGCAGACCGTCGCCCGCCGCGAGTTTCAGGCCATCCGTGAGCAGGTTCATGCCCAGCAGGAAGAGGCCGACGCCGCCCAGCAGTTCGAGGGTCAGTAGCATGGCCAACTCCTGTTCGGACGCTCCTGCGCCAGAAGATTCCGATTTTGCGAGCAGCGGTGCGTGAGGACAAGGTCTGCGCGGTAACCTTTCGGCAGGGTTTCCTTAAACGCGTAGTAACCAGCGCAGCCCAGACAATCCCCATAGCGTAGATTCAACGGGGCACCCGAATGACCATCCAGAAAAACACGATCGCTCAAGGTGACTGTATCGAGCTCTTGTCGCGGATTCCCGACAAGTCGGTCGATCTCGTGTTTGCGGACCCGCCATACAACCTGCAGCTCGGCGGCGGGCTGACCCGCCCTGACCAGTCGGTCGTCGACGGCGTTGACGACGAGTGGGACAAGTTCGCCAGCTTTGACGATTATGATCTGTTCACGCATCAATGGCTCGCCGAGTGCCAGCGCGTCCTGAAGGACGACGGCGCGATCTGGGTCATCGGCTCGTATCACAACATCTTCCGTGTCGGGACGGTGCTTCAGGACCAGGGCTTCTGGATCCAGAACGATGTCATCTGGCTGAAGACCAACCCGATGCCGAACTTCAAGGGCACCCGTTTCCAGAACGCGCACGAAACGCTCATCTGGGCCGGCAAGACGCGCGATGCGCGTGTCACGTTCAACTATGACGCGCTCAAGACCTTCAACGAAGACAAGCAGATGCGCTCCGACTGGATCATCCCGCTTTGCACGGGTGGCGAGCGCCTGAAGGATGAGGCGGGCCGCAAGGCACACCCCACCCAAAAGCCGGAATCGCTGCTCCACCGCGTGCTGCTTGCCTCAACCAATCCGGGCGACCTCGTGCTCGATCCCTTCTCGGGAACCGGCACGACAGCCGCGGCCGCCAAACGTCTCGGCCGGAACTATATCGGCCTTGAGCGCGAAGAGTCCTATGTGCGCCTGTCGCGCGCGCGGCTGAAATCCATCGAGCCGATGGATGTGGAAACGCTTGAAACCGAGCGGAGCAAGAAATCGCTCGCCCGTGTGCCGTTCGGCGCCCTCATCGACACCGGCTGGCTGAAACCCGGCGACCGCCTGTTCAGCCCGCAGCGCCGCCACCAGGCCCGCATCCGCGTCGATGGCTCGCTGACCACCGGCGCGATGTCCGGCTCAATCCACCGTCTCGGCGCGCATGTTCAGCAGGCCCCCGCCTGCAATGGCTGGACCTACTGGCACTACGAAACCGACAAGCGCGACCTTGCGCCGATCGATCTCCTGCGCCGCCGATACCGCGATGAAATGGGTCTCAACTAGGCGCTACGAATAAGCGGTCAGAACTTCGTCGATCGCCTTTTCTAGGTCTTTCAGCGTCGCCACGTGACTCATCTGTGCACAGAAGGGTTCATATCTCGGGATGACGCTGTCGCCCGTGCCCCAGAGCGCGCGCCCCTCCGGGTTCAGCCAGATGACCCGCTTAGCGCGGCCCGCGAAGTCGCGGAACAGGTCGAGGCGTGGGTCGCCATAGTTTGAACGGCCATCGCCCAGAATGATAATGGTCGTGCGCCGGTCGATCTTGTTCTCGTGCTCCATCTTGAAGTCCGAGAAGGCCTGGCCATAGCTTGTCGAGCCGAGGCCGATCTCGCGCAGGATCTTCTTGATCGCCGCGTCGAATTCCATCGTCTCCAGAATGTCGTCCACGGACTTCAGCCGGTAGGAAAACGCGAACGCGTGCAGGTCAGGAATCGCTTCCTTCATGGAGAAGAGGAGGAGCAACAGGAACCGCACATACAGCGCGACCGATCCGGATACGTCGCAGATCACGATGATCTTTGGCCGGTCTTTCTTCTTCTGCCGCCAGATCACGTTGAACGGGATGCCGTCGACGCCGGCATTGGCGCGCATCGTGCGGCGCACGTCGAGCAGGCCGCGCTGCGTACGCTTGCGCCGGCGCGAGTGTTTCACGGCGAGCCGCTTGGCGACTTTCGCCACCAGCTGTTTCATCCGCGCCATGTCGTTCGCCTCGATCGCGGACAGGCGCTTCGTGGCGGCGACTTCATCGCGGAACTTTTCGGTCTCGGCCGCGCCGAAGATCTGGAAGGCGCGCTCGGCCCGCTCCCGCGCCGTCATTGTAAGGGTGCGGCGGACATCGATCAGGCGCTGCGCTTCGGCGTCGGCATCCGGCGTGCGACCCTGCAACGCTTCGAGCAAACGCGCCTGCAGCTGTTCGCCGCCCATAGCGCGCACCATCGATTGTGCGAAATAGGCGACCTGCGTGGAGAATCGGATGTCGTTGAGCCCGGCTCGTTCTGCGGCCCGCTCAATCGCCGTCGCAAGGGCCTGTTCGTTGCCTTGCTGCGTCAGCTGGGACAGGCGTTCGGCGGCGTCCTTCGGATCTTCGGTGGGCTCGCCGTCATTCTCGGTGCCGGCGCTTTGCGCGGCGGATCCCGCCGGCGCGGAAGAGAAGTAAAGCTCGAACAGCCGGTCATGGATCTGCTTTTCGGATTCCGATTTAGCCAGCACGCAGGCGAGGGAATCCTTCATCAGCGCCCGGTCGTCATAGCCGATCATCGCCACCGTGCGCGCGGCGTCCAGCGCTTCACCCGTGGATACCCGCACATCGGCGGATCTCAGCGCACGGATGAAGTTGGAAATCTGCTTTTCCATGGCGGGCAGCGCCCTCAGCCCATATCCGGATAGCCCGATGCCAGACGCCCGCGCGCATCCGGCCCGGTCGCCTCGCGCACCATCTTGCCGATGGCGGGCGAAACGGCGGCAATGTCGCTCTCATGCTTCAGCAGCACGTTCAGCGTGTCGCGCACGAAGGCCTCGTCCAGCGTGCTGGCATGCAGCAGCAGCAGGGTGCGTGCCCAGTCCACGGTCTCGGCGATGGAGGGGCGTTTCTTGATGTCCGTCTCGCGCACCGACTGCACGAACCGCACCAGTTGGTTCAGCAGCGTGTCGGAAATCCCGTCCACCCGTGCACGGACGATGCGCTGCTCGCGCTCATGATCGGGGAAGCCGATGTGCAGGTGCAGGCAGCGCCGCTTGAGCGCGTCGCCCAGTTCGCGCACATTGTTGGAGGTCAGGATCACGAGGGGCGGCACGTTTGCCTTGATCGTGCCGATCTCGGGCACTGTCACCTGGTAGTCCGACAGCACTTCCAGCAGGAACGCCTCGAACGCCTCGTCCGACTTGTCGATCTCGTCGATCAGCAGCACGGAGCCCCTGTCCTGTTGCACGGCGTGGAGCAGGGGACGCGCTTCGAGGAATTGCGGCGAGAAGAACAGGTCCTCGAAACCGGACAGCTTGCTCAGCGAATCCTTGAGTGTCTCGGCGCCGCCCAGCAACTCGTTGAGCTTCTCTTTCAGGATCTGTGTGTAGAGCAGTTGCTTGCCATATTTCCACTCGTACAGCGCCTTGCCCTCATCGAGGCCTTCATAGCACTGCAGGCGGATAAGCGGCAGGTTCAGCCATTTCGACAGCGACGCGGCCAGATCAGTCTTGCCGACGCCGGCCGGGCCTTCGATCAGGATCGGCTTGCGCAGGCCGTGGGCGAGGAAAACCGCCGTGGAAATCTGCGAGATCGAAATATAGCCGACCGTATCCAGCCCGGCGGTGATTGCCTCGATCGAGGTCATCGGCTCGTAGCCGGTTTTCTTGTCTTTAGCCATGAAACGAGGGGTAGGGCGCACCCGGCTGAGAGGCAAGGCGTGACGCGGCGATAGGGCAGCGCTAGGAGGGGCGGACCATGCCCATCGCCCGGATTCTCTTCACGATGCCGTTGCCGGAGCCGTTCGACTATACGGTGCCGGAGGGCATGGATCTGGTGCCGGGGGACTACGTTGCGGCGCCCGTTGGCCCCTATGACCGGCTGGGCATGGTCGTCGAAGTGCTGCCCGACCAGTCGGGCACGAACCGCAAGCTCAAAGCTGTCTCCGCTGTCTATGACGTGCCGCCGATGTCCGCGCCGATGCGGGAGTTCCTGACCTGGGCCTCGCGCTACACGGTCAGCCATCCGGGCACGATCCTGTCGATGGCGCTCCGCGCGCGGGAAGCCCTGGTGCCTTCGCCCGTAGAGTTGCGATACCAGCTCTCAGGTTCGCCGGAAGGGCGGCTGACGCCTGCACGGGCGAAAGTGCTGGAGCAGGCCGCCGCGCTCGGCAGGGTGTCGTCCAGCGAACTCGCGGCTGCGGCAGGCGTCTCGTCAAGCGTCGTCAAAGGCCTCGTTGGCATGGGCGCTCTGGAGGAGATAGAAGAACAGGTCGACCTGCCGTTCCCCGCGCCCAATCCCGATCTGCCCGGCGCCGTACTGACGGGCGAACAAGCCTCCGCTGCCGAAGAACTGCGCGAAGGCCTGCGCAAGGGCGGCTTCGCGGCTTACCTGCTCGACGGGGTCACGGGCTCCGGGAAAACGGAAGTGTACTTCGAAGCCATCGCCGAAGTGCTGCGATCGGACCGCGACGCGCAAATCCTTGTTCTGCTTCCGGAAATCGCCCTCACGCAGGCCATCCTCACCCGGTTCGAGCAGCGCTTCGGCGCCGCGCCGGCGCCTTGGCATTCCGGGCTGAACCCGAAGGAGCGCCGCCGCACAATGCGCGAAGTACTGCATGGCCGCGCCCGGATCGTCATTGGCGCGCGCTCGGCGCTGTTCCTGCCGTTCCGCAAACTGAAGCTCATCATTGTCGATGAGGAGCATGACGGCAGCTACAAGCAGGAAGACGGCGTGACCTATCATGCCCGCGACCTGGCCGTGATGCGCGCCAAGCTTGAAGACGGGGCCGTGGTGCTCGCCTCCGCGACGCCTGCACTGGAAACGGTCGTCAACGCGGAAGCGGGCCGATACATCCGTCTGCGCCTCGCCGCGCGGCCGGGTACTGCGCGCCTGCCGGAGATCGAATTGATCGACCTCAGGAAGGCGCCGCCGGAAAAGGGAAAATGGCTGTCGCCGTTGCTCGCGCTCAGCCTGGCGGAGACGCTGGCGGCGGGGGAGCAGTCGCTGCTCTTCCTGAACCGGCGGGGTTATGCGCCGCTCGTGATCTGCAAGGCGTGCGGGGAGAAGCTCAAGTCCCCCGGCACTGAGAACTGGCTGACCGAGCACCGCTATTCCGGCCGCCTCGTCTGCCACCTGACCGGCTATTCGATCCCGAAACCTGCGACCTGCCCGAAATGCGGCGCTGCTGATTCGCTGATGGGGGTCGGCCCGGGGGTCGAGCGGGTGGCGGAAGAGGTCCGGGTCCTGCTGCCAAACGCCCGGATCGAGATTTTCTCGTCCGATACGGCCCAGGGGGGAGAGGCGACACGGGGGATTGTCGAGCGGATGGCGGCCAGTGAGATCGATGTGCTGATCGGGACGCAGATCGTCGCCAAAGGGCACAATTTTCCAAATCTCACGCTGGTCGGGGTGGTTGATGCCGATAGCGGCCTCAAGGGCGGGGACCTGCGGGCAGGGGAGCGTACCTACCAGCTCCTGAGCCAAGTCGCCGGCCGCGCCGGGCGGGCCGAACGGCCGGGGAAGGCCTACGTTCAGACCTACACGCCGGACAACCCGGCCATGCTGGCGCTGGCAGCGAATGACCGCGATGGTTACCTTGCGATCGAGCGGGAAGTCCGGTCGGAACTGGGCCTGCCGCCGTTCGGACGGCTTGCCGCGATCGTGCTGTCCGCCCCGTCGGCAGAGCTTGTAGACAAGGCCGCGCTGGAGATTGCCGCAGCGGCCCCGAATTCAGAAGGCATCGAACTGTTTGGACCTGCACCCGCCCCGATAACGGTCCTGCGGGGGCGTCACCGGAGGCGATTCCTTGTAAAGAGCCCGCGTTCGGTCGATCTTTCGGCATACATGACGGCTTGGGTGGGCCGTTTGAAGCTGTCATCGCAGGTGCGTCTGGCAGTCGATATCGACCCTTACTCCTTCCTGTAAACACAAAGGATTTTGGCGAAGTGCACAGCTTTGCCATTTCGCCGCAGTGTCCGGCAGGGCGGCCATGTTGTCAGCACAGTTTTCTGGTGTTAAGCGCCGCGCAGTTCAGCACGCACGCCCGGGTTGTGGCCGCCTGCAATTGACATTTTTCGGGGCATTTCCGCCCTCCAACCGTGACGGATATCGACTTTGCCGGCATCGAGCGTGACGCAGACGAGTGAAGCAGCGCAGCGCTACGCCAGCGCGCTGTTCGAACTGGCACAGGACAAAGGCGCTCTGGCAGCCGTCTACAAGGACTTCCGCGCGTTCGCCGAAAGCGTGCGGACATCGAAAGACTTGACGACGCTGCTCAACTCGCCCGCCTTTGGGCGGGACGTCAAAGTGAAGGCACTCGGCGAAGTGGCCAAGAAAGCCGGTTACTCTCCGATTTTCGGCAAGTTTCTCGGTGTGATGGCCACCAATGGCCGCGCGAAGGACATCCTTGGCGCCGAAGTCGCGTTCGATCAGATGTACGCCAACCAGCGTGGCATCAAACGGGCCGTCGTCCGCACCGCCAAGGAAATGAGCGGCGCTGAACGGGCACGTATCGAATCACTGCTGGCCAAGCTGGTCGGCGGTGAAGTGGAACTTTCCAGCGAGGTTGACCCCTCGCTGATCGGCGGCATCCAGCTGCGTATCGGCTCCAAGCTTGTGGACGCCAGCGTCGCCGCCAAACTCAATCGCATGAACACCGCAATGAAGGGAGCATAAGAAGCTCGATGGATATTTCACCCGCAGAAATTTCGGGCATCCTGAAGTCGCAGATCGATAACTTCGGTGTTGATGCTGAAGTGTCGGATGTCGGCCAGGTTCTCTCGGTCGGCGACGGTATCGCCCGCGTTTATGGCCTCGACAGCGTTCAGGCCGGCGAGCTCGTCGAGTTCGAAGGCGGCCTCAAGGGCATGGCCCTGAACCTCGAGACCGACAACGTCGGCGTCGTGATCTTCGGCGATGACCGCGGTATCAAGGAAGGCGCAACCGTGAAGCGCGCCGGTGAGATCGTGGCTGCTCCGGTCGGCAAGGGCCTCCTAGGCCGCGTCGTCAACGCGCTTGGTGAGCCAATCGACGGCAAGGGTCCGCTGAAAGACATCGCCAGCCGCCAGCGCTCGGACGTGAAAGCGCCCGGCATCATCCCGCGCAAATCCGTTCACGAGCCGATGATGACCGGCATCAAGGCCATCGACGGCATGATCCCGGTTGGCCGCGGCCAGCGCGAGCTGATCATCGGCGACCGCCAGACCGGCAAGACCGCTATCTGCATCGACACGATCCTGAACCAGAAAGCGACCAACGACGCCGCGAAGTCCGACAAGGACAAGCTGTTCTGCGTCTACGTCGCCATCGGCCAGAAGCGCTCGACCGTGGCCCAGGTGGTCAAGGTACTCGAAGAGCGCGGCGCGCTGGAATACACGATCATCGTGGCCGCCACCGCATCCGAGCCGGCACCTCTGCAATACCTCGCTCCGTTCACCGGTTGCACCATGGGCGAATGGTTCCGCGACAACGGCATGCACGCCCTCATCATCTATGATGACCTTTCCAAACAGGCCGTTGCTTATCGCCAGATGTCGCTGCTGCTGCGCCGTCCGCCAGGCCGCGAAGCCTATCCTGGCGACGTATTCTACCTCCACTCGCGTCTCCTGGAGCGTGCTGCAAAGCTGAACTCGGACAATGGTTCGGGCTCGCTGACCGCGCTGCCGATCATCGAAACGCAGGCCAACGACGTGTCGGCCTACATCCCGACCAACGTGATTTCGATCACCGATGGACAGATCTTCCTTGAGACCGACCTCTTCAACTCGGGTATCCGCCCGGCCGTGAACGTTGGTCTCTCGGTGTCGCGCGTGGGCTCTGCCGCCCAGACGAAAGCGATGAAGAAAGTCGCCGGCTCGATGAAGGGTGAACTCGCCCAGTACCGCGAGATGGCCGCCTTCGCGAAGTTCGGCTCGGACCTGGACGCCGCCACGCAGCGCCTGCTCAACCGCGGCGCCCGCCTGACGGAACTTCTCAAGCAGCCGCAATACTCACCGCTGCTGATGGAAGAGCAGGTCTTTATCATCTACGCCGGTACGCGCGGCTACCTCGACAAGGTCGAGCTGAAGAGCGTTACCCGCTACGAGAAAGAACTCCTCGCCCACCTGCGTGGTTCGAAGAAAGACCTTCTCGCCAAGCTGCGTGACAAGAAAGAACTGACCGAAGAGATCGAAGCCGAGATCAAGGCGACGCTCGAAGCGTTCACCTCAAAGTTCGCCTGAGCCCATCCCGTTCGCGCCGCCCAAGGAATAAAGGCCCCTCATGCCCAGCCTGAAGGATCTCAAGAACCGGATCGTCAGCGTGAAATCCACGCAGAAGATCACCAAGGCGATGCAGCTCGTTGCGGCGGCAAAGCTTAAGCGTGCGCAGGATGCGGCCACGGCGGCCCGTCCGTATGCGGAGCGTATGGCGGCGGTTCTGGCCAACCTCGCGGCTTCGGCCGGCGGCGGCGGCCCGAAGCTTCTCGCCGGCACCGGCAAGAGCGACGTCCACCTGGTCGTCGTGATGACGGCCGAGCGCGGCCTTGCCGGCGGATTCAACTCGTATGTCGTGAAACTGGCCCGCCAGAAGATCACGGCGCTTCAGGCTGAAGGCAAGACCGTGAAGGTCCTGACCATCGGCAAGAAGGGCAGGGAACAGCTCGCTCGTGATCTCGGCAGCCTGCTGATCGGCCATGTGAACCTGTCAGACATCAAGGGCAACGACTTCGCCGAGTCCGCCATGTCGGTCGGCCTGATGCTCACCAAGAGCTACGAGGCGGGCGACTTCGATGTGGCAACGCTTGTCTACTCGCAGTTCAAGAACGTCCTTACCCAGGTGCCCACCGCGCAGCAGCTGATCCCCGCGAAAGCGCCTGAAGGCGCGCCGACAATCGACCTCGGCGGCGCCATGTACACCTATGAGCCGGATGAGGCTGCGCTACTTGAAGCGTTGCTGCCGCGCTATATCAACACCCAGATACTGTCTGCGTTGCTGGAAAGCTCGGCCGGCGAGCAAGCTAGCCGCATGACCGCCATGGACAACGCTACCCGCAATGCCAAGGACCTGATCAAGGCCCTGAACCTCAAATACAACCGGGCTCGCCAGGCACAGATTACCAAGGAGCTGATCGAGATCATCTCCGGTGCCGAAGCCCTCTAGACCTTAAACCACAAGACTTCATCTCCCGAGGAGATTTCAAGATGAGCATCCCCGCCAACGCAAAAGGCCGCATTTCGCAGGTCATCGGCGCCGTCGTCGACGTCGAGTTCGACGGCGTCCTGCCCGCCATTCTCAACGCGCTTGAGACCGACAACAACGGCGCCCGCCTTGTTCTCGAAGTCGCTCAGCACCTCGGCGAGAACACGGTCCGCACGATCGCGATGGACTCGACCGAAGGCCTCGTGCGCGGTCAGGCGGTTGCCGACCTTGGCCAGCCGATCATGGTTCCGGTGGGCCCAGCCACGCTCGGCCGCATCATGAACGTCATCGGCGAGCCGATCGATGAGCGCGGCCCGGTGAGCCGCGAACTGATGCGCCCGATCCACGCGCCCGCTCCGGACTTCGTCGACCAGGCCACGGAATCGGAAGTGCTCGTGACCGGCATCAAGGTCATCGACCTGATTTGCCCCTACGCCAAAGGCGGCAAGATCGGCCTGTTTGGCGGCGCCGGCGTGGGCAAGACCGTTCTGATCATGGAACTCGTGAACAACATCGCGAAACTCTTCGGCGGCTACTCGGTGTTTGCCGGCGTCGGCGAGCGCACGCGCGAGGGTAACGACCTTTACCACGAGATGATCGAATCGAAGGTTATCAACCTCGAAGGCGAAAGCCGCATGTCGCTTGTGTACGGACAGATGAACGAACCGCCGGGCGCCCGCGCCCGCGTCGCTCTGACTGGTCTCGCACAGGCCGAATACTTCCGCGATGTCGAAGGCAAGGACGTATTGTTCTTCGTCGACAACATCTTCCGCTTCACGCAGGCCGGCTCCGAAGTGTCCGCACTTCTCGGCCGTATCCCTTCGGCAGTGGGCTACCAGCCGACGCTCGCGACCGACATGGGCGCGCTGCAGGAACGCATCACCTCGACCAACAAGGGCTCGATCACTTCGGTGCAGGCCGTGTACGTTCCGGCAGACGACCTGACCGACCCTGCGCCCGCCACCTCGTTTGCTCACCTTGACGCCACGACGGTTCTAAATCGCGCGATCTCGGAAAAAGGCATCTACCCGGCTGTGGATCCGCTGGATTCGACCAGCCGTATTCTCGATCCGCTGGTCGTCGGCGAAGAGCACTACAACGTTGCGCGCAGCGTGCAGTCGATCCTTCAGAAGTACAAGGACCTGCAGGACATCATCGCCATCCTCGGCATGGACGAGCTGTCGGAAGAGGACAAACTGACCGTGGCACGTGCCCGGAAAGTGGAACGCTTCCTGTCGCAGCCGTTCGACGTGGCGCAGGTGTTCACCGGTTCGCCGGGCGTGCAGGTGAAACTCGAAGACACGATCAAGGGCTTCAAGGGCCTGATCAGCGGCGAGTTCGACCACCTGCCGGAGCCGGCCTTCTACATGGTCGGCAACATCGACGAGGCGAAAGCCAAGGCTGCCAAGATGATGGCGGACGCGTCGTAAGCTCGCTGCCTGAAGGAAACTGAACGATGGCCGACAAGCTGCACTTCTCGCTCGTCTCGCCTTCCCGGGAGTTGTTCTCGGGTGAGGTCGATCACGTGATCGCTCCGGGTACGGAAGGCGAGTTCGGTGTGCTGGCGCACCACGCGCCGTTCATGACGACGCTGAAGAACGGCATCGTCCGCGTGCTCGAAGGCGACGCCGTGAAAATGCGCATCTACGTGCGCGGCGGTTTTGCCGATGTGACGCCCGCCGGCTTGACGATCCTTGCCGAAGAAGCGCGTAATCTGACCGATGTCAAAGTGGGTGAGGTCGACGCGGAAATCGAAGCCGCGCGGCTGAAACTGCTCGCGCTCGACAAGGATGACACCAAGCAATTCGCGCTGCAGGAACAGATCGCCTATCTCGAAGGCGTCCGCGCCGCGCTTGCGAACTGAATGGTTTTGGCCCGCTAGAGTTGGCGGTCAGCAACTTTCAAAATAATGTTGCGCGAGTTCCGCCTCAGGCGAATACGGCGATCGTTTGCCGGCCGATCATCACCGGATCGCCCGCTGTGTTCCACATCGACATCGCCTGACTTGAATAGCCATTGCGCGCCGTCTGTGCCGTGTGGCGGGCGAGAAACCAGCGCGCGTCGGTCTCGATGGTTTCGGTGAGGAACTCCGCCATCCAGGTCATAGAGCTGATGCGGCCCGGCGCGGTGAACATCGACATCGCAGCCGGCGGCGGCGCGTCGGCGAGCGCGAGCAGGGCGACGGCGTCATTCAGCGTTGCCGGATCCCTATGACGCATCCAGATCGAGATGTCGGCTTCTGAAGCGCCGCTCATCGGCGGGTTGCCGCCGGCGAGCAGGATGTCGAAGTTCTGCGCGAAGGTCGGGCCTTGCCCCTCCTTGCGGAAGTAATTCGGCGCGGATGCCGGCGGCGGAACCTCCGGGGGCGGAAGATGTGCGAAGTCGAGCGCAGAGGTACGCGCCGCGCCGAAGGTGATGATCGCTTCGGCCAGTACGCCGTCCTCGCCCGTCATGCGGACCGACGTGAAGACCGTATTCTTGCCCTGGCGCAGAACTTCTGGCTTGCAAACGGCCGTGCCGTTCACCGGTCCCACGAACGCAACCTGTACGGCGCGAACGGGCAGCCCGCCGCTGAGCGGAATGGCGGCCTCGAGGCAGAGCGCGGCGGTGAGCCCGCCATAGGCGGTGCGGCCTTGCATCCAATTTTCCGGGATCGCTGTGGCGCGGGCCGGAGCGTCCGCGGGCGAGACAGAGGCAAGCAGTTGGGTGAAGTTCATGGCGCAGCTCCTGGGAGGGATGAGGCAGTCTACCCGGTTCCGAAAAGGAACCCAAGTGGTAACCTTGCGTCACATGAAAACGCCCCGGCGGTGAAGCCGGGGCGAATGTCGTGTGTGGCGCTGAAGCGAAGGCTTAGTGCTGGCTTTCCGGCGTCGTGACGCGCAGGCCGTCGAGGGCATCGGTCACCTTGATCTGGCAGGAGAGGCGCGAGTTCGGTTTCACGTTCTCGGCAAAGTCGAGCATAGACTTTTCCATTTCCTGCTGCTCGCCGGCCTGGGCCAGGAAAGCCGGGTCGACATACACGTGGCAGGTCGCGCAGGCGCAGGCGCCGCCGCAGTCCGCATCGATGCCGGGCACCGAATTGTTGACCGCGACTTCCATGACCGACATGCCGTTCTTGGCTTCGAGCGTGCGCTCGGTGCCGTCATGAGAAACAAAAGTGATCTTTGCCATGTGTAGTTTCCGTCTCCTTCAGGCGGCCGCTTGAGCCGCTATATCCTTCATAGGGGTTGATGTATCGATAAGGACAGCGGGCGCAAGCTTCGCCCCTGACATGATGAGCTTTTTCGAGGCCAGGAATTCCGGCGGGCTGTTGACGGCGTCGACCGCAATCAGCGTGCCATTCTTCAGATAGAACACCGCGAACTTGCGTGAGGCTGGATCGCCCCTGATGACGTGCGTGTCGTAGCCTTGGCTGAGTCCGGCGATCTGCAGCTTGAGATCATACTGGTCCGACCAGAACCATGGGCAGTCTTCCGCAGGGCGCGGCAGGCCAAGGATCGCCGCTGCGGCGAGCTTGCCCTGCTCGATGGCGTTGTGAACACTCTCGAGGCGGCCAGACCGGCCAAAGTGGACGAGCGGACGGCTGGCGCAGTCACCGGCCGCGAAGACGTGCGGGTCCGAGGTACGGGCATCGCGGTCGACGAGGATGCCGTTGGAGCAGGCAATGCCAGCGTCTTTCGCAAGTTCTTCGTTGGGAAGGATGCCGATGCCCGAGAGCACCAGGTCGGCCGGCAGTCGAGTACCATCGGCCAGCACTGCGGCGCTGACTTCGCCATCGACACCGTCGAGGTGGGAAAGCTGGACGCCCGTGAGGATTATGACGCCCTGGCGGGCGTGTTCGGCGGCGTAGAATTCGCTGAGGACTGGGCTGGTGACGCGCGCAAGGACGCGCGGCGCCATCTCGATGACGGTCACCTCAAGACCCATCTGGCGGGCGACAGCAGCGGCCTCGAGGCCGATATAGCCGGCGCCAATGATCACGATCCGGCGTCCTGCGACCATCTTGGGGCTGAGGCGCTCGACATCCGCGAGGGTGCGCAGGTCGTGCACGCCGCCCAGATCTGCGCCGTGCACCGGCAGCGGCCTAGGGCGCGATCCGGTGGCCAGGATCAGGTAGTCATAGGGCAGGTGACCGCCATGGCCGAGCTGGACTTGCCGGGTCGCCCGGTCGATCTTCGGGACGTGAGTGCCCAGTAACAGCTCTATATTCTGGTCTTCGTACCAAGCGGAAGGCTTGAAATAGAGGCGCTCTTCCTCGACCTCGCCCTTCATGTAGCCTTTGGACAGAGGCGGGCGCTGATAGGGCAATGCGGCTTCGTCGCCCACCAGAGTCAAGGCGCCCGTATAGCCGCCCTGGCGGAGCGACTGCAAAGCCTGCGCGGCGGCTTGACCGCCGCCGACGATGACGATGCGCTGTGCCTCTCCAGCCGGCATTCCGGGCCCCACTCTCATTCGTGACGGGTGCGTCACTTTTTATCTATTCGGTTGTGTGCGCGGCTGCAAGCATCACCAAACGGGGCACACCGTCACAGGTTTACGCGCGTTGCGTCAACCAGCGAGACCGCTAGGGTGCGGCCCGAAATGCGAATTCTCGGACTGGCCTCGGATGGAGACACGCGCGCCCTTGGTGCGCGGCTCGCGCTGCTGTTGCGGCGCGGGGATGTGATCGCGCTGCACGGGGATCTGGGGGCGGGGAAAACGACGCTGGCGCGGGGGTTGATCCAGTCTTTGCTGGGGCATGAAGAAGAGGTGCCGAGCCCGACTTACACGTTGGTTCAACTGTATGAGGGGCCGGACTTTCCCGTCTGGCACTTCGATCTCTACCGCCTTGAAAACGCAGATGATGTTCAGGAACTCGGCTGGGACGAAACACAGGACGGGGTTGCGTTGATCGAATGGCCGGACCGTGCGGGTGCGCACCTTCCGCGCAATCGGTTGGATGTATTCCTTGAAATCTCTGGGGATCAGCGCCGGGCGAGGCTGGAACCCGGCGGCGAAGGCTGGCAGGAACGGCTGGATGAACGCTTTGCCTGACCTCCGGACTGCCGAGACTGATGCCTTCCTGACGTCTGCCGGCAATGGCTGGGAGACGGCGCGGCGCCAGTCGTTGGGGCAGGATGCTTCGACGCGGCGGTATATCCGGCTGTTTCGCGAGGATGGTGCCACGGCGCTGCTGATGGATGCGCCGCGGGTCGAGAGCGACCCCTGTCCGCCGGATGCGGACGCGGCGACGCGGGCGCGGATGGGCTGGAATGCGATGACCCGTTTGGCCGCATCGCGTGTCGAAGCGTTCGCTTTGATTTCTCATCACTTGCGCAATCTTTCTCTCCGGGCGCCGAAAGTTTATCACTTTGACGCACGTTTCGGGTTTGCGCTGATCGAGGACTTCGGGGACGGGCGCGAATTCGCGCGTCTCATCGAGCGCGGCGCGGAAGACGAAACGCGGCTCTACAAAGCGGCGGCCGAACGGCTCGCCACCGTCCACAAAGCGTCCATACCGAAGGTGCTGTCTGTGGACGGTGTCAGCTGGCCGATCCTCGAATTTGATTCCGTAGCGCTGGGGGCGAATGCCGACCTCTATGCCGACTGGCTGCCGGCGGAAATAGGCGGCAAGGCGCTGGACGGCGCTCAGCGGGCGCGCTGGGAGGCCGAGCGCGACGCGCTGATCCAGCAGGCGATGTCTTTCCCGCGCGCGTTCACGCTGCGCGATTATCATGCGGAGAACCTGCTCTGGCTGCCTGACGGTGATGTCGGGTTGCTGGACTTCCAGGATGCGGTAGTCGGCTGGGACGCGTGGGACCTTGCCATGCTGACGCAGGATGCCCGGCGCAATGTTTCCGAGGAGGCCGCCGAGGCGGCGATCTCGACGTTCTTGACGCTGACCGGCCAATCGCGCGCGGCGTTTGATGAGCGGCTGGCGGTGATCGGCGCGCTGAACGCCTTGCGGATTGCCGGTGTGTTCTCGCGCCTTCAGCACCGGGACGGCAAGCCGCGTTACGGCGATTTCCAGCCAAGGCAATTGCAGCTTCTGGCGCGCAACCTTTCGCATCCGTCGCTCGCCGGCATGGCGGCGTTCGTGCGCGAAACCACACCGTTTGTGTTCGAGCGGCTTCGATGAGTGTTGCAGTCCCCCACACGGCGATGGTGCTGGCGGCCGGACTGGGCACGCGGATGCGGCCGCTGACCGATGCGACGCCGAAGCCGCTGCTGAAGGTGCGCGGCAAGGCGCTGATCGACCGGTTGCTGGATCCGCTCGCCGAGGCGGGCGTGAAACGTATCGTCGTCAACGTGCACTACCTGGCCGATCAGGTGGAAGCGCATGTGAAGGCGCGTACGGATGTCGAGGTGATCATTTCGGACGAGCGCGGCGAAGTGCTGGAGACGGGCGGTGGCCTCGCCAAGGCGCGGCCATTGCTGGGCGATGATCCCATCTATGTTCTGAATACGGATGCCTTCTGGGGGCCGGAATCTCCGGCGCCGTTCCTGGAACTGGCCGGAGCATTTGATCCGGCGGCTGAGGATGAGCGTCTGCTGATCGCCGCGACCGACCGGGCGCTGGGTTTTGATGGCGCAGGCGATTTTTTCCTTGAGGCGGGCAACCGGCTGATCCGGCGCGGCAGTGCGCCTTCGGCGCCGTGGGCCTATGCCGGTGTGCGGATCATGAAGCCGTGGCTTTATGACGGCGTTGCCGTCGAGCGTTTCTCGGCGCTGAAGATCTGGGACGGCCTCATTCCGAACGGCCGGCTCGCGGGGCATGTGCTGGACCGGTTCTGGCTGCATGTGGGTGATCCGAAGGCGCTAGCGGACGCAGAGATGTGGGTCGCCTGCCATGGCGGCTGAGATCCGGCCATTCGGGAAGGACGCCCCGAGGGTCTGGACCATCCCTCCCGGTACGGACTTCCTTGGCTCACTGGCGCGGGTTCTCGCGGACACCTTCAAGCTGCGGCAACAGTCTGATGCGCTGGCAGATGCCATAATCTATGTGCCCAACCGCCGCTCTGCGCGCGCGCTGACGCTCGCGCTGTTCGATACGCTGGGCGGCGCAGGCACGCTGCTGCCCCCGGATATCCGCACCCTGGGCGATCTGGAATCCGACGAGCCGCCACCGGTCACGGAAACTGCGCTAGCGGGCCTGCCGCCGGCGCTTTCACCGGCCGCCCGGCTCGGCGTGCTGGCGAAACTCGCGGCTATCTTCTACGCGCGCGAATATGGGCATACGTTGCCGCCCGCTTCGGCGCTCGCCTCGGCGCGGGAATTGTCGAGACTGCTGGAGCAGGCGTCGATGGGCGAGGCGCCGGTGGACTGGTCGCAACTGACCGGGCTGGTGACAGAGGCCGATCTCGCGGTGCACTGGAAGGACTCGACCGAGTTCCTGTCAATCATCACCGAGATGTGGCCGCAATGGCTGCGCGAGAACAATGCCGGTGATCCTTTCGAGCGCCGGCAGCAGGCCGCGGAAGCGCTGGTCGCCTCCTGGGCCGCAAAGCCGCCCACCGCGCCGGTGATCATAGCGGGTTCGACCGGGGCGACGCCGTCCGGACGGCTGTTGATGCAGGCGGTGACGCAGCTGCCCAAGGGTCTCGTCGTGTTGCCCGGTCTCGATACGGACCTGAGTGAAAAGTCCCTGACGGCTGTTTCGGGCGCGCCGAGCCACCCGCAGTTTGCCTTGGTGCGTACACTGAAGACCCTCGGGTTTTCATTGGGCGATGTAACAGAATGGCCGCCCGCGCCGGGGGAGGCGCGTTCGCCGTCACGGCGGAGGCTGGTCTACGAAGCCTTAGCGCCCGCAGACGACACGGCGGACTGGCGCGAGACGCTGGAAGAGTTGGCAGGTATTGATGCCACGACGCCGGCCGCCTTTGTGTGTGCGGCGCTGCAGGGCCTGTCGGTTGTCGAACTGCCCAACGAGGCGGCAGAGGCCGAAGCGGCGGCGCTGTTGCTTCGCGGCGTGCTGGAAGAGCCGGGAGCGAAGGGCGCGCTGGTGACGCCGGATGCCGGACTGGCACGGCGCGTGGGCGCGCTGCTGGAGCGGTGGGGCATTTCGGTTCCGCCTTCGGCCGGCCAGCCACTCGGGCGCACGCCGGCGGGCAGCCTTATTTCGCTCTGCGCGCGCTGGGCTGTGGACCCCGCCGATCCGGTGACGCTGTCTGCCGTGCTGAAGCATGCGTTCGTGCGCAACCTCGACCTCGGAAACCTGGTGGACCTGCATTTCCTGCGGGGGCCCCGGCGGTGGACATCGCTGCTTGATCTGGCGGAACTGATTGAGCAGCACGATCCGGAAGATCGGCACCGGGCTTTTTCAAGAGAAGAACAGACGCAAGGCGCGGCGTTCATCCGTGAGCTGTCGGATATTGTCGCGGCGTCGAGCGCGGACTTTTCGGCTTCAGGCGCGGTAAATGTCGCCACGGGCGCCGAACGGATTGCGGCGCTGGCGGGCGCGATCAGCGAAACACCGTTGCCCTGGGCGGGGGAGGACGGCGCGGGCGCGTCCAGGCTGCTTGAGCGCATCCGCGACATGGGAACCTTCCTCGGTGACGTGACGCCGCGCGAGATGGCAGATCTGGTCGAGACGGAATGCGCGGGCCTGACGGTCAGCCTCGGCGAGCCGGAGCATTCCCGCCTCAGCATCTGGGGCCCGCTGGAGGCGCGTCTTCAGTCTGCGGATCTTGTCGTGCTGGCCGGACTCAATGAGGATGTCTGGCCGGTGAAGACGCCGCCGGATGCGTTCCTGCCGCGCCGGTTTCGCACCGAGCTCGGCATGGCCGATCCGGATGAGCGGCTGGGGTTGTCGGCGCACGATTTTGCGCAGCTCGCCTGCGCGCCGCGTGTGGCGATGCTGTATTCCGCGCGGCGCGAAGATGCACCGGCGGTGGCGTCGCGCTGGGTGTGGCGGCTGAGAACGCTGGCGCAGGGCGCGCTGTTCAAGGCGGCACCGGAGGTGCTTTTGGGCGCGTACGGAGCATTGCCGGCCTGGGTGCGCGCGGTGCAGTCCGAGGGCATCGGTGCACAGGCGGCAGCGTTTAGCGCCGAGCCTAGACCGACGCGGCGGCCGGCGGCCTGGCCGAGGCGGATGTCGGTGACGCGGATCGACCGGCTGCAGCGCGATCCGTACTCGATCTGGGCAGAGGATATCCTGGGGCTGCGCGTGATCGATCCGATGAACGGGCCGATGCAGCCGAACCTCAAGGGCACGGCGGTGCACAGGGCGATTGAATTGCTGGAGGAAGCAGGCGCTGAAAAGTCTGCGGCGCATCTTGCGCGGCTGCTGCAGCAAGAGTTGCGCGAGGCGGGCGAGGCGGAGGCGGACTGGCTGAGCCGCGAGGCGATCTGGGAGGATGTGGCGAACTGGTTTCTGGGCTGGCGCGCCGCGCGCGATGTTGCGGGCGGTCTGGCGCTGGAGGCGAAGGGGGAGGTGGCCTACGAGATTGCGGGGGAACAGTTTGTGCTGTCGGCGCAGGCGGACCGGATCGAGATTGGCGCCACCGGTGAGATCACCATCGTCGATTTCAAGACGGGCAGCGCGCCGTCCGACAAGATGATCCGTACAGGGTTTGATCAGCAGATGCCTTTGCAGGCTTTGATCGCCATCAAGGGCGGATTCGAGAAAGTGCGCGCGGCGCCGGTGGCGGGGTTGGAATATGTCGAGTTCAAGGGCAAGCCGAAGGCGCGCACTATTGGCCCCGGCAAGGAAGGCGACCTGACGCCGGCCGCGATGGCGGCGCGCGCTGAAGAGGGCATGCAGCGGCTGATCTCGGATTACCGGGCGGCTGGCGCGGTGTTTGCCTCGGCGCCACGCGTGCAGTTCGTGAAGTATGATTACGGCTACAACCTGCTCGCGCGGCGCGCGGAGTGGACCAGCGATACCTCGGACGGCGAGGGCGGCGATGAATGACGCTTTTAACGTTGACGCGCTGAAGGCGGCGACTGAGGCGCAGGCGGTGGCGGCCAATCCGGGCGCGTCGGCCTATGCCACGGCGAATGCAGGGAGCGGCAAGACCAAGGTGCTGATCGACCGCGTGGCGCGTCTGCTGTTGCGGCGGCCGGATGGGAGGCCGGGGGCGAACCCGGACTCCATTTTGTGCATCACGTATACGCGCGCCGCCGCGAGCGAGATGCTGACGCGGCTGTTCGAGACGCTCGGCAAGTGGGCCGTGATGGAGGACGAGCCGTTGCGGCTGGCGCTTTCTCGTTTGGAGGAAGCTCAGCCGGCGGACTATACGCTGGATCAGCTGAAGGCGGCGCGGGCGCTGTTTGCGCGCGCCCTCGAGACGCCCGGCGGCCTGCGGATTGAAACGATCCATGCCTTCTGTGCCCGGATCCTGCGGCGGTTTCCGCTGGAAGCCGGCGTGATGCCGGGGTTCACGGAGTTGGAGGAAGACGATGCCCGGGAAATCTGGCAGGCGGCGAAACAGTCGGCGATCCTGAGGGCAGCGGAGGAAGATCGCGCCCTCCTCGCCTTGCTGGCGCGGGAAGCGGGGCGGGACGGGGCGAGCAGCGCGCTGGATGCGCTGAAAGGGTCGGGACGGGCGCTGCGCAAGTTTGCGGCGGATTGCGGGGATGATCCGGACGCGATGGAGCGGGCGCTGCGCGATGTGATCCAGCCGCCGGATGCGTCGCCGGACGCGCTTGTGGCGCAGGCGATGGGCGCGGACTTTCCGGCGGGCGACGTCCGCCGCGCGATTGCCGCGCTGGGTAGCGGGAAGGTCACCGATCTGAAATTGGCGGAACAGCTGCAGGGCGTGCTAGCGAGCAGGACTGCGACAGAGGCGTTTGAACTCTACACATCGATCTTCCTGACGGCAGCGGGGGAGCCGCGCAAGAAAAGTTCGTTCACGAAGGGGGTGGCGGACGCAGCGCCGATTGTCGCGGAGCTGTTTGCCATCGGCGACAATCCTGGAAGCGAGACGCGGCGGATCGAGGCTTTGACGGCGGACCTGCGGCGCGCGGAGGCGTTTGCGCGCACCTCGGCGCTGCTGAAGCTCGGCTTGCCGGCGCTGGCGGCGTATGAGGCCGAGAAGGCCCGGCGGGGGGCGCTGGACTTTGACGACCTTATCGAACGCACGCGGGACCTGCTGGCCTCGGAAGGCCTGTCGAGCTGGGTGCTGTACAAGCTCGATGGCGGGCTGAGCCATGTGCTGCTCGACGAGGCGCAGGATACGAGCCCGGCGCAGTGGGAGTTGATCCGTGCGCTGACGCAAGAGTTCACGGCGGGCGAGGGACGCGAGCGGCTGCAGGATCCTCGGACCATCTTCATGGTGGGCGACGAGAAGCAGTCGATCTACTCGTTTCAGGGCGCCGATCCTTCGCGGTTCCTGGAGGAGACGCAGGCGCTGACGTTGCGCGATGCGAAGGTGGCGCAGGCCGACATGCGGATGTCGTTCCGCTCCAGCCCGGAAATCCTGACCTTTGTGGATACGGTCTGGAATGCGGCGCCGCCGATAGATGTTCCGTTTGCGGACGCACGGCCGATGACGGCCGACAAGATCGTACATACAGCGCGGCGATGGAACGAACCGGGGCGGGTAGAGCTTTGGCCGGTGATGCCGCGAGATGCTGACCCGGAGACCGATGCCTGGGCGAGGCCGCTGGACGCGCTTGTGCTGACGTCGCCGAAAGTGAAGCTGGCGCGGGCGATCGCGAAGTCGGTCAAGCAGATGGTCACTGGTGGCGCGTCGGTGTGGGAAGAGGGCGTGCAGCGCCCGGCGCGGCCGGGGGATGTGCTGATCCTGGTGCGCGAGCGACGCGGCGGGTTGTTCGAAGCCGTGATCAATGCGCTGAAAAGCGCGAGTGTGCCGGTGGCGGGCGCCGACCGTCTTCAGCTGGCGGACTATATCGGCGTGCAGGATTGCCTGAACCTGATGCGGTTCGCGGTGCTGCCTGCGCGCGACCTGGCACTTGCCGAAATCTTGCGGGGTCCGTTTTGCGGTCTGGTCGATGATGACAGGTTTCTTTTTGAACTCGCGTCCGGGCGCAAAAAGGGCGAGACGCTTTGGTCACGTGTTCTGGCGAGCGAAGACCCGGACGTGGGCAGGGTTCTCGGCTTCCTTCAGTCGCTGATCGACCGGGCCGGATTTGCGCCGTTCGAGTTTCTTTCGACGGTGTTGGACCAGCCGGATGCTGCGGGCCTGACGGGCTGGGCAAAGCTGAACGCGCGGCTCGGCACGCCGGCGCGCGATCCGATTGAGGCCTTGCTGGCGCGCGCGCTGGCGCATGATGCAGCCGGGCCGTCATCGATGCATCTGTTCGTGGCGTCGCTTGAATCGACTCCCGTGGAGATCAAGCGCGACCTGGCGGAGGCGGGTCCGGAAGTACGGATCATGACGGTGCATGGGGCGAAGGGGCTGCAGGCACCCATTGTGATCCTACCGGACACAACGTCGAAACCGAAGCTGACGAGCGATGCGATCCTGTCCGTGGACGGAGCGCTGATCTGGTCGCCGCGCAAGGATTGCGATATCGAGCCTTCGGCGCGGGCGAGGCTGATTGCAGAAGCCAAAGCGCATGAGGAACACCGGCGGCTGCTGTATGTGGCGCTGACACGCGCGCAGGACCGGCTGCTGGTCGCCGGATACTGGTATGGCTCCGATGGCGACGCCGCCAGGGGGTATCATGACGATTCCTGGTATGCGCTGTGCCGCAATGCGATGGAGCAATTGCCGGCGCGCGCCTTGGAGGACGGTATGCTTGAGTATGGTGCCGCGGCGCGCGGGATGGCACCGGATCATCGCACCGAAACACGCCCGGTACTCCTCCCGGAATGGGCGCGGGAGGCGCCTTCACCGGATGTCGTGACCCGGCGCGTGACGGCCCCGACCAGTCTGTTGGGACCAAAGACCCGGGTCGTGGCGCCGTTCGATCCGAAGCGCGAGGCGCGCCTGAAGCGCGGACGCCTGATCCACAGCCTGCTGCAGTACCTGCCTGAGTTGCCGGTCGCGGCGCGGCATGCGGCCGGCGCGGCGTTCCTGGCCCGCGAACTGGAACTCAAGACGGCGCAGAAAGCGGAAATGCTGCGCGCGGCCGAAGCGATTTTGAATGATTCGGCGCTTTCCGAGCTGTTCCAGCCGGGGGGCAGGGCGGAAGCGGCGGTCATCGGGACGTCGCCGAAATTGCCAGGTGATCTGGTGATCAACGGCCGGGTGGACCGTCTGGTGGTTACGCCGTCGCGGGTTCTGGTGATCGATTTCAAGACGGATCAGCCCGCACCGGACGACGTTTCCGGCGTTGCGGAGAGTTATATCACGCAGATGGCGGCCTATGCCGCCGTGCTGGAATCGGCCTTCCCGGGGCGGGAAGTGGTGGCCGTTCTTTGCTGGACGGATGGTCCGAAAATGATGCGCATCCCGCCGGAGATGCTGTCAGATTCCCTCAACAATGCCTTGAGGGTGGTTTGACAGGGGAATAGAGTCCCTATGTATCAGGCTCCCAATTCGGGCCGCAGAAGGAGCCGGGACGATGTCTGGTATGGATGTAAGCGATGACGAATTCGATGCGCTGCTCGGCGCATCCGATGTTCCCGTAGTCGTCGATTTCTGGGCCGAATGGTGCGGCCCCTGCAAGCAGATGGCGCCGCATATCGAAGCCGTGGCTGCCGAACTCGACGGCAAGGTGAAGATCGTCAAACTGAACGTAGATGATTTCCCGCTGGTCGGCGCCAAGTACGGCGTACGCGGCCTGCCGACGATGCTGTTGTTCAAGCAGGGCAAGGTGGCGGCCACGCATAACGGCGCAATGAACCGTCAGGCACTCGCCAACTGGATCAGCCAGTCAATTTGACCGGTACCTTGTCGCCCGTCAGGGCGATGAAGACATCTTCGAGATCGGGTGATTTGGTCGAGAGATCAGCGATGCTGATTCCGGCGGCGCGGGCCTTTTCAAGCAGGCGGCCGATGCCGGTTTCAGCGGTCTTGAAGGTGATGGCCAGTGTGCCGTCCGGTCTCAGCTTCGGATCGTGCATGGCGAGTTCGGGCGGGATAACCGTAATCGGCTCGCGCGGGGTGATGATCAGCGTCTTGTAGTCGAGCCGCGACAGCAGCTTGGCGGTCGGCTCGCACGCGACGATCGCGCCCTTGTCGACGATGGCGATCGTATCGCAGAGTTCTTCGGCTTCTTCGAGGTAGTGTGTGGTCAGGATGATCGTCGTGCCCTTGTCATGGAGCTCGCGGACATAATCCCACATCAGGCGGCGCAGTTCGACGTCAACGCCCGCTGTCGGCTCATCGAGGATGAGCACGGGAGGATTATGGACGAGCGCCTTGGCGACCATCAGGCGGCGCTTCATGCCGCCGGAGAGCTGGCGGACATAAGCGTCCTTCTTGTCGCCGAGACCGAGCGCAGTGAGGATCTCGACGGATCTGCGCTCCGCTTTGGGAACGCCATAGAAGCCGGCCATCAGTTCCAGCATCTCGAAAGGCGTGAAGAAGGGGTCAGCGACGACTTCCTGGTTCACAACGCCGATGGCGGCGCGGCTCTGCCGGGGATGCTCGTCGATATCGAGGTCCCAGATCCGGGCAGTACCGGAGGTTTTCTTTACGAGACCCGCGAGGATATTGATGAAGGTCGATTTGCCCGCCCCGTTGGGGCCCAGAAGGCCAAAAATCGATCCAGTGGGAATTTCCAGGGTGATCCCGTTCAGCGCGTGCTTTTCCGGCATCTTGCCGTTGCCAGCATAAGTTTTCCTCAGATCGCGGACCTGGATGGCAAATTCTGGTGTTGGCATGGCGGTCTTTCGTCGCGGCATTCGGCACGCCTTGCAAGGCGGCAGCCCAGACTCTAGTTAGGGATCAGGTTGTGCAGGGGCAAGTCGCTCCTCGCGTCAGGTCTCTGGAGTCCACAAGATGCCCCGCAAGCGTGATGTGTTCACTCCGCCAGAAATCTCGATGGTCACGAGCCACAAGGTCTCGTGCAATGGCGGCGGCGGCGCGCTCGGTCATCCCAAGGTCTGGTACGAGATGGGCGACGAGGACTTCGTGGAGTGCAAATATTGTGACCGCCGCTTCGTGCTGATCGGCGGCCGCGAAGACCCGTCGCGTCCGAAGTAACCCTCAACCCCGGAAACCAGGCCAAGCCGATGCATGTCCTGATTTCAGGTGGAGGTATCGGTGGGCTGACGGCCGCGCTGGCATTCCAGAAGCTGGGTCACCGGGTGACCGTCCTCGAGCAGGCCCACGTGCTTGAAGAAGTCGGCGCCGGGCTGCAGGTGAGCCCCAACGGCATGCGCGTGTTCGAGGCGCTCGGGGTTACTGCGCGCGTCGAGAAGGATGCGTTCCGGCCGAGGTCCCAAGAGCTGCGGTTTGGCAAGGGCGGGGGCCGCATCCTGACAATTCCTTTGCGGGAGGCCTCGTATGCGCGGTGGGGCGGGGAGTACCTCCACATCCATCGCGCAGACCTGGTCGAGGCCCTTGGCGGCGCCCTGCGGGACCGGCAGGCCGGCGCTGTGCAGCTGGGCAGCCGGGTTGTGTCCTATTCGCAGGATGAGGCGCAGGTGTTTGTGCACCTCGACACGGGGGAGACGATCAGCGGCGACCTGCTCGTGGGGGCAGACGGGATTCATTCGGCCATCCGTACGCAGATGATCGGGCCGGACACGCCGCGCTATACCGGGCACGTCGCTTGGCGGGCCGTCGTGCCGGTCTCGGAGCTCGGCGAACATGCGCCGCCGGAATCGGCCTGCGTATGGGTCGGCTCAAGGCGGCATGCGGTGACTTACCGGCTGCGGCGCGGCAGTCTTGCGAACCTTGTGGCTGTGGTCGAAACCAAAGAGGCGCCTGCGGAATCCTGGACCGCGACGGGCGACCGGGCCCAGGCGCTCAAGGATTTCAGGCGGTGGGCGCCGGTGATCCGCACGATCCTCGAGAAAGCCGTGACGCTGAACCGGTGGGCGCTGTACGACCGGATGCCCCTGGAGACCTGGTCAGACGGGCGCGTGGTGCTGCTGGGCGACGCCTGCCACCCGATGCTGCCGTTTCTGGCGCAGGGGGCCGTTATGGCCATCGAGGACGCGTACGTGCTCGCCCGGCTGGTGACGAAGACAGAGACACTTGGCGCGGCGTTGGGCGCCTATGAGGCCCTGCGGAAGCCGCGCACGTCCCGTGTGCAGGCCGGCGCCCGGCGGAATGCGTCGTTGTTCCATCGCGGCGATCCGATCAGCCAGCTGGCGACCTATGGTCCGATCTGGCTCGCGGGGCAGCTGCTTCCGGCGTTTGCACATGGTCAATATGATTGGATTTACTCTCACGATGTGACGGAGATGCCGGACACTGCGGCCTGAAGAGCCGCGCAAAGAATAAACGGGAGACCGCGCATGCTTTCAGTCCTCGATCTTTTTCGGATCGGCATCGGCCCGTCGAGCTCCCACACGGTCGGCCCGATCCGGATTGCCGGGCGGTTCCTGCAGGAACTTGAGCAGCTGGGCGTCCTCGGCACTGTTGAACGGATAGAGGTCGAGCTGCAGGGCTCACTGGCGCTGACGGGGGCGGGACACGCAACGCCCAAGGCCGTGATGCTGGGCCTCCTGGGGCTCGATCCCGAAACGCTCGATCCGGAGGATGCGGACAACAAGGTTGCTGCACTGGAAGAGCGCGGAATGCTGGCGCTGCCCGGCGGTCGCAACATACCGTTTGATGCGGCACGCGACATCCGCTTTGCGTACGAGGTACTGCCCAAGCTGCACCCGAACGGGATGCGTCTGCGCGCGTTTGAGGGCGCCGGGGACGTGCTCGCAGACGCTACCTGGTACTCGACGGGCGGCGGGTTCATCGCGTCCCAGCGCCAGCTGGAACGTCCGGTTCGGGACGATATCGTGCCCACCGGTCCTGCCGTTCCGCATCCTTTCATCTCGGCAGCCGAACTCCTCGACATCTGTTACGCGACGGGTCTGCCCATCGATGCGGTGATCATGGCAAACGAGAGCGCGATGCGTCCCGCTGGCGAGACGAACGCGGCGTTGGACCGGATCGCGTCCGTGATGATGGCGTGCATCGACCGGGGCCTGTCGCGCACCGGAATTCTTCCCGGTAGCCTCAAGGTGAGGCGGCGCGCGCCCGAGATCTGGCAGAAACTGACCAGCGGCCCGCCGTCAAATGAGCGCGAACAGCTGTTTGACTGGCTGAACGTCTACGCGATGGCGGTTAACGAAGAGAATGCGGCCGGCGGGCAGGTGGTGACGGCGCCGACCAATGGCGCGGCCGGCATCATTCCTTCGGTGATCCGTCACTATTGCTGGGACGCCGAGGACCGGTTCGTCCGGGTCCGGAAGTTCTTGCTGACGGCTGGGGGCGTGGGCTTGCTGTACAAGCAGCGTGCCTCGATCTCGGGCGCCGAGATGGGCTGTCAGGGCGAAGTGGGCGTAGCGTGCTCGATGGCAGCGGCGGGGCTTGCGGCGGTGTGGGGCGGGACACCGCAACAGGTGGCAAATGCGGCCGAGATCGGCATGGAGCACAATCTGGGGCTGACCTGCGACCCTGTCGGCGGCCTCGTGCAGATTCCCTGCATCGAGCGCAATGCCATCGGTTCGGTGAAGGCGGCAAATGCCGCCCGTCTGGCGCTTCACTCCCTTGAACAGACGAAGGTTTCGCTGGACCAGGTGATCGAAACAATGCGCCAGACGGGCATCGACATGTCGTCGAAGTACAAGGAGACGAGTCAGGGCGGCCTGGCCGTCAACGTTGTCGAGCGTTGAGCGCTTAGTCAGACGAGAGGGCGCGCAGGACTTTCGCCATCGATTCGAGTTTCGGCACGGAATTCGTCCGGTCGATCAGAGTGTGGCAACGGGCGCGGGCTTCGGTGACTGGATCGCGTTTGTCAGGCGTGCCGGCTTCAGCGTCCTGGAACAATTCCGCGATCGGGACGCGCAGCACACGGGCGACGCTGGCGAGCATGCCTGCGCTCAGGCGGTTGGTACCGGTTTCGTATTTCTGCAGTTGCTGATGGCTGATCCCGAGTTCCTGGCCCAACTCCGACAGGGTGAAATTCTGGGCTGTGCGAAGTTCACGGATCTTCTCGCCGACCATCTGGTCAATGCGCGTAGGGGAGCGGGAACCGGCAATTCGAGCTTCTTCGACCATTTTTCTACCTTTTGGCTAATTTTTTTGTGTCCCTCCGCAGAAACCGGAAGGCAATCGAACCGGTATGCCAAAATTTCTTATACTGAAGGGTCCGTAATGTCGCGCAAATTACAGAAGGTGGACGTAAAGCGACAGGGCGAGTGTCACTAGTAGTCCTTTTTCCAACGTACCGACACCCGCGAATCCCCAGTGGAACTGGTCTCCGAAGAGATCGAAACCTGGGGCCGGGGCTGCCATTCGACTTCCACCGAATTTCCGGCAGCGCCTTGCGTTGTCACCTCGAGGTAGACATCTGGCGCGAGGTATTGGCCGACACCAAGCTCTGCATTTCCAGCATTGTCCACCCCGAAGCGCAGCCGGTCAACACCCAACCCAGCCTGGATCACGCCGATGGGATTGATACCGGTGTCTTGACCGGCGAGGCGCGCTATGGACGTCGCGAGTTCAGCGGCCTCGAGAGCTGAGAGGTCCACGGACGAACGGCCGAACAACATCCGTGAAAGGATTTCATCTTCCGGCAGCGAGGGCGTACTGCTCAGCTCGATGGTGGGCTTCGACGGCGATCCGCCGACGTCTGCGCGTACGGAAAAGCCATCGACTTCGCGTGTGGCAGACACGGCTAGTCGCGCGGTATCTATCGGCCCGTCGAAGGTGATCTGTCCGGTTTCAAACTCGAAAGGCCGCTGGGCGAGTTCAAGCGAGCCGCGCGCAAGCGTGGCACGGCCGTTGAGCAGAAGGCTGTCGGGTTTTCCGGTTACATCCAGGTTGACGCCCCAGTCGCTGTCGAGCCCGCGGCCACGCACAATGATCCCGCGAGGCGCGGAGACCTTCAGCGCGAGACGGATTGGTTTCCTCAGCAGTATGTCCCGTTGCGCGTCCGGATCGTCCGTCGTCCAGCGCACATTCAGGGTGCGGATGGATGTGTCCGAAAAATTGTCAATATTGAAGCGGGCATCGTTCACGGCAAGATTTCCGCTGAGGACGCGGTCGACTGCGCCCTCGGTCAGTTTCGCATTGCCGGTGATCCGGGCCTGGTCCCCGAGCCGGTCGTAGATCAGTATACGGTTCAGGTTGACGTCAATGCCGGATTCTTTTTCGGCGAGGCGGCCGTCAAAGGTAAGGGTTCCGCCGCCTGTGCCTGCACCCGAACCCACGAGGGTCAGGATGCGCTTGTCGTATTTGATCTGCAGATCGAGATCATTCAGGCTGAGCCCAGTCGCGCCGTATTCGTAGATGCCGCCGGTGATATCCGAATTTGCCTCGATGAGCGGTTCCGAGAGCGTTCCGGACAGGCGTGTGCGGCTGGTGAGCTTGCCGCCGATGTCGTGACCATACGCCAGTGCGATCAGCCGGAGCGCTTTGAGATCGCCGTTTATATCGAGCAATGCCTCAATCGCCCGCTCCTGACCGAGACGGACCATACCGGCGGGTGATGCGGTGACCGGCAAGCGTCCCGCCGCGTTGGCCTTGAGATCAGGGCCGTAAGTCGACTGCGCCGTGAAGGTCAGTGCGCGGCGATCAAGACGTCCGCTCAAATCGAAGTCCAGCGAGGTCGATACGCCGGAGACAGCGCTGACTGCAGACAGGCTGAAGACACCTTCGGGATTCTCCCCGAACAGGCGCCCGTTAGCACGGCCAGAGATGACGGCGTCTACCGCGGGATAGCCGAGCGCGACGAGCACCGGCGCAATCGACAGGTTCTCCATCGCGAGCGTACTGCTGGTCGTTTCATTGCCGGCGCGGAGGCGCGCCTTGAGGCTGCCGCCAAGCAGAGAGATGTCCGCATCCACGGTGGGGGAAGGGCCTAGCGACCATTCCACGTCGTCGCGCGTGGCAATGGCGATCCCGAGCAGGTCGCCCGTAAGCGACAAGGTGCCGGATGCCGGGCCGTCTGCCATCGCGACGAGGCCGGAGAAGTCCATATCGCTGCTCGCGCCTGGCAGCGCATCGACGAGGCGGCCTTCAAACCGGTATCCGGCCGGTGTGGTCGTGACCGTGCCGATGACTTCGTCGATCTCAAGGCGCTCGGAGAGGCGGATGTTGCGCGCTTCGAACTCGGCGCCCACCGCGAACGGGTCGCCGCCCGTGCGCCCGCCTGTACCCTTGAGCTTCAGCGAACCGAACGTGATGCCTGCGATTTCAAACGTGTCGGCCTCGGCGTCGATATCCGCTTCAATCTCACCGCCGTCGTGCAGGGATGCAGAGCCGGAGAATTCGACGCTGCCGAGACGGCCGTCGATGGCGTTGAACCGCGTGGTCTTGCCGGTGCGGTCCAGCAAGAAAGAAACAGCAGACGCCTGCCCATCTGACCGTCCGGTTAATGTGACGGGTCCGGAAATGTCGCCATCGTCCAGCCGGAGTTCGGCCTTGGCAGCGAGATTGGACACGCTCCGTCCACTGACGACTGCGCTGCCGTTTTCTGACGTTGCGGTCAGCAACAGATTTCCAGACCGGCGCTTCAGGTGCGCGGTGACCGCCCCAAGGTCCACCTGGTTGCCGGATACATCAAGGGATTGAAGCTGTTGAAAAACGAACTGCAGATCCGGACTCTGCGGGCCGTAGATTCGCCCGGTGACCTGTCCCTCAGCGCCTGGCAGGCGCACATCGAGCCGGCGGACGGTGCCGGCTTCCGGCGTGATGGCGAGCATGCCGCGCATCGTGCCGCGGCCTTCGACCAGCGGTTTGAGCTGGTTGATGCTGGTGGTGAGGCCCGAGAGGTTCAGGTTCAGGCCAAGTTCGAAATCGCGCAGTTGGCCCTTCGCCTGCACAAACCCGGTCGCATTGCCGCCGAAACCGCCGGGAAGCGCGCCTATGGATTGCGTGATCTTGCCCGAGACGTTGATCGAGTCGTCGGTAAAGCTGGCTTCGCCCAGAAGCTGGGCGGTGCCGGATTTGTGCGTGAGTTCAACAGCATCGACGAGCAGGCGGCGAGTCCCGATGTCATAATTTCCGTTGCCGGAAATGTGGACCTCTTCACCGAGAATTTCGGCGATTTCGGAATTGCCGGAAAACGGTTTGCCGACCGTGACATCGCCGATGAAAGGAATGCGGCCGTCCTCCAGGCTGGCGGTTACCGGACCGGCCAGCCACTCGAACGGAAGGTCCGCTTCCGGTTTCACTTCAAGGCGTGTGTCGCCAGAATACTGATAGCCTGCCTCCTGCTTCTCGACGGTTCCGTTGAGCACGACAAGACGCGGGGCTTTCCAGTACGGCGCGAGGGATGTGAGGCGAGCGGTCAGCCGGGCAGGCTCGGCCAGTTCCAGGCGGTTGGCTCTTGCCTTGCCCGAGAGGTTCACGTTGCCGGCTGCGATGCGGCTGTCGATCGTGAAGGAAACGAGCGCCTTTTCGAAGGCGGCGGTGATATCGGCTTCCGCGCGAGGGCCAAGGAAGGCAGCGAGTTTTTCGGAGATCGGCAAGGCGCCGGCATCCATCCGCACACTGGCATCGAGCGCGCCGTTTTCCAGCTTGCCCGAAAGGAAGACCTTGTCGCTTCCGTCGACGGTCAGACGCGCTTCGCCGCGCCCGTCGTTCAGGTCGCCGGCGGCGGTAGCCGCTACGACCGCAGAGGCTCCTTGGGGAAGCCGAAGCAGATGCGCAAACACGCCGCCCGCAGGCGCAGTCGCGTCGATGATGACGTCGAACGCGGAGTTCTCGTCACGGAGGATTTTCGCTTCGATACGATCGCCCGCGCCTTCGAGCGGCGAGATATCGAGCTGGGCATCGATCGATCCGTTGCGCGCGTTGAGGAAGCGGGCCGAAATGGCGGACGCTGACGCGGGGCCTGCAACGCCTTCGGCCAGGACCAGCCGGTCAATCGTTGCCTGTCCCAGACGCACTTCCCATGGGTCGCTGTCGGTCTTCGGCCGATCGGCGCGCACAGGCCGGCGCAGGACGTTGATTTCCGACACCGACAGTTCAGACAGATCGACAGTACGCGAAAGGAGCGCCATGGGCGACCAGGAGAGGTCCACCGAATCCGCCGAGAACCAGACGCCTGACGCGTCACGAATTTCAATCGAACCTACCGACAGCGAAGACAGGGGGTCGCCTTCAAGCTTCCGGACACTGAGGCGGCCATATCCGGCAACGTCACGGCCATCGATCTGGGAGATGACAAAATCCCGCCCAGCGTCCGTCGTAATCCAGTACCGCGCAAAGGTCAGCAGGACAGCCAGAGCTAGTACCAGCGTCACCACCGCGGACGAAACCGGGCGCCGCCGCAGCAAGGAAAAGGGGTTGAAACGGTCCGGCATCAGAAAGCCTGGCCGATCGAGATATACACTTGCACCGGCGAGTCGCCGTCCCGGCGATCCAGCGGCGTGGCGATATCCAGGCGGATAGGGCCGAAACCCGGATAGTAGCGCACGCCAAGTCCCACCGACGCGGCTGCATCTGAAAACACCGACCCCGGATCATCGCTCGCGGCGCCGAGATCGGTGAACAGCGCATAGCCAAAACGCTCAGTTGCCCGCCACCGCAGTTCGGCGGAGGCGGAGAACAGGTTGCGGCCGCCTACCAGATCGCCAAATGCGTTGCGCGGAGAGAGGCTCTGATAGTCGTATCCGCGGACCGTGCCGCCGCCGCCCGCAAAGAACAGCCTGTCAGGCGGCACGTCGTCCGAACCAATAAAGGCGCCGTACTCGGCGCGGAAGGCCGCAACGAGATCGTCCGCAATTGCCCTGTAAGTCGCGCCGGAAAGCTGAAGGCGGGTATAGCCCGGCGTGTCATCGCCGATCGAGATGCCGGTGTCCGCGGCGGCGAAGAAGCGGAAGCCCGATTGTGGATCCAGCGGATCGCCGACATCGGTGTAGTTTGCGGACACGGGGAAGGAAAGAGTGAACTGGTCACGCTCGATGCCGCCAACGATGCGGGCGCGCTCGTCGACCGTGCGTGTCGCGTCGAGGGCGGTGCCGATTGATATGGTCAGCTCGCGGGAGAGGGGCTGGGCAAGCGCCGCGCCGACGCGCGCGCCCAGAAGGTCATATGCATCCGTTTGCTCGGCGCGGACGCCGGCTTCGAGAGAAAGCGTGCGGCCATACTTGCCGATGTTGGGGCGCTCGTAGGTGGTTGTCAGATTCTGGCCCAGCGTCGCGACCTTTGTGCTTACGCGCAGCCGGTCGGCGCGGCCGGTCAGGTTGCGGCGCTCCCAATAGGCATCGACGCCGACGCCTTCGGTGGTCGAGGCCGTGACACCGGCGCTGACCGTGCGCGGCTTTCCTTCCACCAGGGTCGTTGAAACGGTATGCAACCCATCCGGGCCCGGCGTTTCGGAAATCGTCACGCCGATACCTTCATAAAGGCCAGTGGCACGCAGGCGCGTGCGCAGCTGATCGATGATGGCGGGCGTATAGAGGTCCCCGTTGGACCAGGTCTTCAGCGTACGCACGGTTTTCGAACTGCGCGCATCAGCATCCGTGATTTCAAGCGCACCCAGCGACACGCGGGGGCCGGGCACAAGGAGGAAGGTCAGCTCAACATTGGCCTCTTCGCGCGAGGCCAGCACGTCGATGCCTTCGCTGCGGGCAAACGCATACCCTTGCCGGCGAAGCAGCAGCACAAGAGCATCATCGAGCCGCTCGATGCTCTGTGTGCGGGCAACCGCGCCTACGGGCAGCTTGCCCAGTTCGGTCTCGAGGCTGCGGGCCACCTCCGGCACCATCGCATCACGGCCGCTGAAGTCGCGTGACAGGACCGTGAAGAGCGGGCCCGGATCGGCAACGAGCACGCTGGCATCACTGGTCGCATCGATCTGGGAGGGCGCAATTTCGGCAGCGAGATAGCCTTCGGATGACATCAGGTCGCGGAGCAGGTCCGCCGAACTGTTCATCCGGTTGCGGGCCTCCAGCACACTGCGCGGCGCTGGTTCGGCGACGCGAACGAGGTCATTGGCACGGGCCGTCAGTGCGGGGGGCATGCCCTCAACGGTGGCGCGAGGCGTCGTTTCGGCTTCCTGGGAAACCACGTCGCGAAAGCCCGGAATTAACGCACAAGCAGACGTCGCCGCCAGCAGACAGACCCCGGCCAAAGGCCGGGTCATCGTCCAAGCGTTGGCCGGTTTCGCCACTTTCATCGTTTGTCTCAGCTTTCTGCCGGGGCAGTATTGCAAGTATTGGCCCATTCATATTGGTGAAACCATAACGTTCACTTGATAGGTGAAAGCTAAATATTGGCCTTCTCGGGCCTATTTGCCTCTCACGGTTTCGTGACCCTATATGGCCGGAAACACGGCGGGATTCGGCGAGATGATGTACCTATTGGTCCTGGGAGGTCTTGTTCTGCTGCTGATCGGCGGTGAAGCGCTGGTCCGCGGGTCGGTGAGCGTGGCCCGGAAACTCAACATTTCCGAATTGGTAATCGGCCTGACGCTGGTCGGTTTCGGCACATCCGTCCCGGAACTCGTCACCAGCCTTCAGGCGGTCGACAAGGGCGCCGTCGGGATCGCCATCGGCAACGTCGTCGGCTCGAACATTGCCAACATCTTCCTCGTGCTGGGGCTTGCCGCGATCATCTCGCCGGTCCTGGTGCATCCGAAGGCGCTCGCGCGTGACGGAACTTTCATGATCGCCGTCACCGGCGTGCTTTGCGCCTTGCTCTGGTTTGACCAGTTCAACCGCCTTTCCGGGATCCTGCTACTCGCGCTGCTGATCGCTTACCTCGCCTATTCGCTGATTGCCGACCAGCGGCGCCAAAGCGCGGCCGCTGAATTGCATAAGGCCGAAGGCGAGTCCGTCGAGGCGCACTATGGTTTGGGCGTCGGCCTCGCGATCGCGGTCGCGGGATTGGCCGGCGTCGTAATCGGAGCCAACCTGCTCGTCACCGGCGCCACCTCGCTGGCCCGGTCCATCGGCATCAGTGAAACCGTCATTGGCCTGACGATCGTCGCGGTCGGCACAAGCCTGCCCGAACTCGCAACCTCGATCGTGGCGGCCTACCGCAAGCGCGGAGACGTGGCACTGGGCAACATCATCGGCTCGAACATTTTCAACATTCTCGGCATTCTCGGCATCACCTCGCTGGTCAGCCCGTTCACGATCCGGGGTGATATCACGGCCGATGCCCTGGCAGGCGCCGAGCCGGTCAGCATCATTTCGTCCGTGGACGTCGGCGCGCTGGTACTTTCGGCGGGCCTGCTGATGCTGTTCGCAATGACCGGCCGCAAGATTGCGCGCTGGGAAGGCGCGGTTCTCCTCCTCGGCTACATCCTCTACATGGGCCTGACTTTTGACCTCATTCCAACAGTGAACCTGATCCCCAATGTCTGACGAAACGATCTACCAGGGCCTCGGCCAACTCGGCCGGGAAAGCGCCATCCCGGCCAGCCCCGAAGCCGCGGTGCTGGAGCGTGTCGTGAACCCGCACGAGGACACGCTGTACCTCACGCGCTTTGTGGCGCCGGAGTTTACCTCGCTTTGCCCGGTGACCGGCCAGCCGGATTTCGCGCATCTTGTAATCGACTATGCGCCGGGTCACTGGCTTGTGGAGTCGAAAAGCCTGAAGCTCTACCTGACGAGTTTCCGCAACCACGGCGCCTTCCACGAGGACTGCACGGTATCGATCGGCAAACGGATCTTTGCCTTCACCCAGGCGCGCTGGCTGCGCATCTCCGGCTACTGGTATCCGCGCGGCGGCATACCGATCGACGTCTTCTGGCAGTCCGGCGCCGTTCCAGACGGCCTGTATGTTCCCGACACCGGCGTCGCGCCGTATCGCGGGCGGGGCTGATCAGGCGCCGGTCCAGCGCCGGACGCGTGGGCCGATTTCGGCGCGCACGCGCTCTGGCGTCGCTGCCTTGGCCGTTCCAAGGTGGACGAAACCCGCAATTCGCTCGCGCGCTTCAATTCCGAGCAGAGCGCCGGCCTCGGCGTCGTAAGCGGCCCACTCCGTCAGCCACACACCTGCCCAACCGCTGGCATTGGCGGCCACCAGCAGATTGTAGCAGAGTGCTCCCGCTGAAAGCTCCTGTTCCCAGACCGGAGTGCGGCCATCTTCAACCGGGCTTGAGATAACGGCAACAACCACGGGCGCCCGCAGCATCGACTTTTCAGCGTCCTCGATCTGCGCCTCAGGCGCCGCCCGGCTCTTCAGAATCGCTGCGAGCGCACCTCCGAACTTGCTGCGGGCATCACCTTCCAGCACCACGAACCGCCAAGGCCCGAGCTTGCGGTGATCCGGGACCCTTGCAGCAACGAGCAGCAGCTCATCGAGTTCGGCCGGATCGGGCCCAGGCGCCCCTAGGACCAGCTTGTTGGCGGATTTGCGCAGCGCGAGCAGCGCGCGGGCGTCTGCGCTGGGGCGTGCGCCGGCGAGGGGCGCGTCACGGAGGGGTGGCGGCGGAAAGCGTTTGGTCATGGCTGTCTGGCTTAATGCGGGCAGGGCCGGAGGAGAAGCGTCCAAAATGGCGCGTCCGGGCCAGACCAATTGAATTCCGCGCCAATTGACGCCATTTACGCGCCAGATGCCCTTCAGGAGCCCGCCATGATCGACAATCCAGACATCGGCGCCCCGGCTCCCGCATGGAAACGGCTCCGCTTTGAAGCGACCGCCGCCGCTGCGGAAGAGCCTTCGCTGTCGAGCTATCTCAACGCCGCGATCCTCAACCACGCGACCCTCGGCCATGCCCTGTCGTATCATCTCGCCGAAAAACTCGCGAGCCCGGCGATGGCGACGCAGCAGGTTCGCCACGTCATTTCGGGCATCTACGAAGGCGCGCCGGAACTGGTTGGATTGGCCGAAACCGACATGCAGGCCGTGCTGGAGCGCGATCCCGCCGCACGGGGCATGTTGCAGCCTTTCCTGTTCTTCAAGGGTTACCTCGCGCTCCAGACCCACCGCATCGCACACCAGCTGTGGCGCCTCGGCCGCGAGACGCTCGCCTTCCATTTCCAGAGCCGCGCGTCGGAACTGTTTGACGTAGATATTCACCCCGCGGCTCGCATTGGGCGCGGCGTTATGCTCGACCATGCCTCCGGGATAACCATCGGCGAGACGGCAGTCGTCGGGGATGGCTGTTCGCTGCTTCACGGCGTAACGCTCGGCGGGACCGGCAAGGAAGTCGGCGACCGGCACCCGAAGATCGGCCGCGGCGTGCTGCTGTCCGTGGGCGCCAAGATCCTTGGCAACATCACCGTCGGCGACGAAGCCAAGGTGGCGGCCGGCAGTGTGGTTCTCAAGGACGTGCCGGGTTATTGCACGGTCGCCGGGGTGCCCGCGAAGGTCGTTGCGGGCCCGACGTGCTGCCAGCCGGCGCAGACCATGGACCAGGGCCTTCCGGACACCGCTGAAACTTAGGACGGCTACCTTGCAGCGCAGCACTTTGCTCAGGCGCGCAAAGCGTCTAATCTCGGCGCGTATTGATTTGGTTCAGGAAATCCCATGATAAACAAAGAAGAAACCCTGCGCCTTGAGGCTTATCTCAAGGAGAAGCTGAATCCCGGCCTGCGCCTTCTTTCGCGCGACAAGCTGAACGATTCCCTCGAAGTCTACCTCGGCGCCGAGTTCCTGGCCGTCGTCTACAAAGACGAGGAAGAGGGCGAGACCTCGTACCAGTTCATGATGACGGTCCTCAAGGAAGACATCATGGGCGGCTGAGCCATCAGCTTGCCTCGCGGTACGCCGCGCGCTCCAATCGGTCATTGATGGCTTCGCCGAGCCCCGTTGCAGGGACCGGCGAAACCGCAATCCGTTCGAACTGCGTGTCGAGGCTGCGCAGCATCTCGAACAGGTTGGCAGCGGCTTCGACGAGGTCGCCGGAGGTCGACAGGCTGAGGTCTCCGGGCACGAAAGGTCCGAAGGCGAGGAAGCCTTCGCCGTCTTCACGCGCCATCGCATTCAAGCGGAGACGCGCTCTGGGGGCGTAGTGGGATTTCATCTGGCCGGGCGCATTGATGCCCGCCTCGCTGCGATAGGGCGGCACACTGCGGCCAAGTCTTAACGAGATCGTTTCCGTCGCAACACCGCCCGGCCGGAGCAGGACCGGTTCGCCGTTCTGAAAGCCGAGGATCGTGGATTCCATCCCGACATCGCAGGGGCCGCCGTCAAGGATCAGGCTGATGCGCTCGCCCAGATCTTCTGCGACATGCTCGGCGCGAGTGGGGCTGACATGGCCGGAACGGTTGGCTGAAGGCGCCACAAGCGGGCGCCCGAACACTTCGATCAGGGCCGCCGCCGCGCGGTGTTTGGGCCAGCGCACAGCTAGGGTTTCCAGACCGGCGCGGGCAAGTTCGGAGACGCGGCCTTCGGCCTTGGCGGGAAGGACGAGGGTCAGCGGGCCCGGCCAGAATGCTTCGGCGCAGGTGCGTGCCAGCGGCGAGAACTCGGCTTCGCGTTCCGCCATTACCCAGGACGAGACATGCGCGATCAGCGGGTTGAACCGGGGCCGCCCCTTGGCCTCGTAAAGTCGGGCGACCGCCTCAGGGTTGGCGGCATCTGCGGCGAGGCCGTAGACTGTTTCCGTCGGAATCGCCACGAGGCCGCCTTCGCTGAGGATCTCGGCGGCGAGGGCAATCGTTTCGGGCAGGATCGGGACAATCGGCGCGGTCATGGCGCGGCCATACCACCCCTGAGCGGCGACACAAACGTTGCCTTTACGGTGTTCGTGTTGCGCGGCCCGAGATCGATACGGTCACCTCATCCGCCACATACTGGGCGCCAGCATCCGATGCCTGGCCCATATCCAGCGCTTCGCGGGAGAAGGTCGCGGAGCCTTCAAGGCGGGCTTCGTCCCCATCGATATCGAGGAAGAAGGTCAGTGGCACGCTCACGGGCTTGCCTTTCAAGGTCAGGGTCGCGGTGGCTTGATAGCCACCGGGAGCTTGCTTGAAGTCATCAAGCTCAACGGTCGCCTGCGGAAACTGGGATGCGTTGAACCATTCGCGGGCCTTCAGGCTGTCATCGTAAAGCTTCTTGCCCGTCTTGGCCGTGCGGGTATCGACGGAAACCTGCACCTGCGAGGTTTCAAGCGCTTCGGGATAGAACGCCACATCTGCGGTCCAGGCCTCGAACACGCCTTCGAATTCCTTGCCCTCGTGCAGGCCCGAGAAAGCGATCTCTGACTTTTCGTAGTCGACAATCCAGTTCGCCTGGACGCCGGTCCCTGACGAGCCCGAAGGCGGAGGACTGGGGTTTGCAGGTCCAGAGCCAAGCAATGCGAAAGCCGCTATGGCCGCAAACAGCGCCGCGCTGCCACCGAAGGCGAACAGGAAGCCTTTGGGCGGCAGGGCCGGCGGGTTCGACTTGCCAAACAGGCCGGGGATCATTTTCTTGAGCACCCCATCTTCGGCACCGATCTCGTGCTTCACCGCGCCGGCGACATGCAGCGCCAGAAGCGCGATGATCACCCAGGCGCCCTTGCTGTGAAAGAACTCGACGAATTCGTAGAGGTCCTTGCTGATCAGCCCTTCGGTGAAGGGCAGGTGGGGCCAGCTGACCACGCCATAAAGCACCGTCGCGACCTGGAAGGGCGACACAGACACCATGAGCCAGCCGCCGAGCGGGATGGCGATCATCAAGACATAAAAGGCAATGTGGACGGCATGCGAGGCCGTCTTTTCAATCTTGGGCATGCCCTCAGGCAAGAGCGGTGGCGGGTTGGCAAATCGCCAGGCGAGCCGGGCGAGCGCCAGGAACAGGATCGTGATGCCGATCGACTTGTGAAGTTGGAAGCGCGCCTCATTGTCTTCCATGTTCCAGCCCAGCCAGATCATGAACAACAGCAGCGCCGCCATTGCCCAATGAAGGGCAATGGCGACGCCAGTATATCGTGAGGGCGTTTCAGTATTCATTGGCTACGGGGCAACCACTTCATCAAACTCGGCTTCAATGATCACTTCGACTTCATCTCCGATGTTGGGAATGTAGGCGCCCATGCCAAAGTCTGACCGCTTGAGCGTTGTCTTGGCGGAGAAGCCAATCTTGTCCTGATCCGGCGCCCAGGGCATTTGGGCGACGCCGTTATAGGTCACGTCCAGCGTCACGGGTTTGGTGACGCCCAGAAAGGTCAGGTCGCCGGTCACGGTGCCGGTCGTCGGGCTGGCCTGGGTCGCGCTCGTGGACTTGAAGCTGATCTGCGGATGAGCGCCGGCGTTGAACCATTGGGCGTTCTTCGCAAGGTCCTCGTTCCAGCTCGCGAACGGGCTGTCGGCATGGCCGGCCTTGTAGTCACCCGGATAATCCGTTTCGACCGAGACCGGATTGATCGATACTTCGACGGAGTTTGCTGCAATGTCGGCCGGATTGAAGTTGAGGGTTGCGTCGAACGACGTGAAGCGCGCGGTGTACTTCGACAGTCCGAAATGGTTCACGCGCCAGGTGATCGAGGCATGCGTGGGATCGATCTTGTAGGTGGCAGCCTTGCCGTAGGCCACATCAGCGGCAGGAGCGGCTACTGTTGCGGCGGCGTCAACAGCCGGCACGGCCGTTTCGGCGGGTGCGGCCGTCTCGGCAGCCGGGGTGCAGGCGGCGAGCACGAGCACGCTCGCGGAAATCAGGAAAAGTCTCATTGTCTTCGTCTCCAAAATGCCCAACGGGTCGCCCAATCAAGTAGCGCAGACTTTTCGCTCCTGCATCCACTAAGCTATCACCTGCACAGCATAACTCCTATCCGAGACACGAAATTCCGATGGCCTACGACGCCCCCATTAATGAAATAGAGTTCTTTCTCAAGGAGTTAGCCGGAATCGGTCAACTGGCGGGACTGCCAGGTCTTGAGGCGTACGACGCTGGTATCGTCCGCCCGATCCTTGAGGAGGCCGCCAAACTTGCCAGCGAAGTGTTGGCGCCGCTGAATCCTATAGGTGATTCGCAAGGAGCACGGTTGGGCGATGAAGGGGTGATCGCACCAGACGGCTTCAAGGCCGCCTACGACGCCTTTCGCAAAGGCGGCTGGATGGGCCTTGCAGCGCCGGAAGAGTGGGGCGGACAGGGCCTGCCGCGCTCGCTCGCCCTCGGGGTGATGGAGATGTTCCACTCGGCGAACATGGCGTTCGGCCTTTGCCCGATGCTGAGCTACGGCGCCGTTGAAGCCTTGCTCGCCCATGGAACGGACGTGCAGAAGAAGACCTACTTGCCGAAACTCGTCGCGGGTGATTGGACCGGGACAATGAACCTGACCGAGCCTCAGGCCGGCAGTGATGTCGGTGCGCTCACGACCAAGGCGGCCCCGAAAGCGGATGGCAGCTACGCCATCACCGGGCAGAAAATCTACATCACCTGGGGCGATCACGACCTCGCCGAGAACATCATTCACATGGTCCTCGCGCGCCTGCCAGGCGCGCCGAAAGGATCGAAGGGAATCTCTCTGTTCCTTGTTCCCAAGTTTCTGGTGCACACCGATGGATCCCTGGGCGCTCGAAATTCCGTGCGCTGCATCGGGCTGGAGAAGAAGATCGGCATCCATGCGAGCCCGACTTGCGTCATGGAGTATGCAGGCGCGACCGGTTGGCTGATCGGGGAAGCCAACAAGGGCCTGGCCTGCATGTTCACGATGATGAATTCGGCGCGCTTGAATGTCGGGCTAGAAGGCGTCGGCGTCGGGGAGGCGGCCTACCAGGCGGCCTTCAACTACGCGAAGGACCGCAGGCAGGGTAACGCTGAGGGCGTGTCCGGCCCGGCGCCCATTCTGCATCACGCGGATGTACGCCGTACACTGATCACCATGCGCGCCCGCGTCGCGGCTGCGCGGGCCATCTGTTACGCCTGCGGGGTCTCGGCAGACCTCGCGCATGCCTCCGACGTCCCGTCAGTTCGCGCCGCCGCCAAGGCCCGGGAAGACCTGCTGACGCCTATCGCCAAGGCATGGAGCACCGACATGGGCGTCGATGTCGCCAGTCTCGGCGTGCAGGTGCATGGCGGAATGGGCTTCATGAACGACACGCTCGCCGCGCAGCTTTACCGCGATGCCCGGATAGCGCCGATCTACGAGGGCACCAACGGCATCCAGGCTATCGATCTCGTCGGGCGGAAGATCGCCGCCAATGGCGGCGCCTCGATGCGCGCCATGCTGACCGAGATCGACGAAACCGTGCGGCTCGCGCGCTCCGCCAACGACCCGCAATTCGTTCAGCTGGCGGAGCGTCTCTGGGCCGCTTCCAAGGCGCTGGCGGAAACGACCGACTGGATGCTCGCGCGCATGAAAGCCGAGGAGCAGGACAAGGCGCTGGCCGGAGCGACAGCCTATCTGTCGCTCGCCGGCGACGTGATCGGCGGCCATTTCCTCGCGCGTGCGGCACTTGCGGCGCGGCAGAAGGATCCGGACTTCCGGGCCCGGCAGATGGCGCTCGCGGGCTTTTTCGCCGAAACGTCGCTGGCCTCTGCGCCGGGTCGCGTACCCGGCATAACCGAAGGCGGCGACCGTTTCCTCGACAATAGCCGCGCACTTTTTGGAATCGATTAGACCATGGCCGCCTGGACCAAAACCTATGACGGCGCAGAGCCCGTCCGCATCAACAAGTGGCTGGCGCTGGAAGGCGTATGCTCTCGCCGCGAGGCGGATGCCCTCATCGAACAGGGGCTCGTCGAGATCGACGGCAAGCCGGTCACGGAACTCGGCGAACGGATCGTCCCGGGACAGACGATCAAGCTGAATTCCAAGGCTGCGCAGAAGCTCGACAATCAGCTCTCGATCGTCCTCAACAAACCGGTCGGCTATGTTTCCGGAACGCCGGAGCCCGGCGAGACGCCCGCCATCCGCCTGATCACCAAGGCCACGCTCAAGGGCGAAGCCCACGCGATCCCGGGGCGCAACAACAAGATGGCGCCCCTCGGCCGGCTGGACAAAGACTCGCGCGGCCTCCTGATCCTCTCGGAAGACGGCGTGCTGGCCAAAGCCGTCATCGGACCGCTCAGCGAAGTCGACAAGGAATATGTGGTCAAGGTGCTCGGCGAAATCACGCCGGACAAACTGGCACTGCTCCGGCATGGCCTCGAACTCGACGGCCGCAAGCTTCGCCCCGCGAAGGTCAACGCCGAAGGCAAGGACACGCTCCGCTTCATTCTGTCCGAAGGCCGCAACCGTCAGATCCGGCGGATGTGTTCGCTCGTCCATCTCCGCGTGGCGGACCTGCAGCGCATCCGCGTCGGCCCGGTCGAGCTCGGCAACCTGCCGGAAGGCAAATGGCGACCGCTCAGCCACAAGGAACGCGCGGCCCTGATCGCCGCCAGCGTCGGCAAGGCGGCAGAGGCCAAGTCAGCCAAGAAGGCACCTGCGCCGGGGCCGAAGGCGCGCAAATCATCTTCCGGGAAATCCAAGGAAGTGGCCTCGGAACTCGCCCCGAAAGTACCCTACCGCACCCGCAACTACGGCCTGACCGGGGAGGGCTTCCGGCGCACCAAGCTGCCGCCGCGGCCCCGCAACCCGATCAAATAGCATTCCCCTGCGTGACGGCTCGACGTGCCTCGTTGCCGGGGTATCGTCCCGGGATGGATGGATTTGAATACGTACCGACCAGCCGTTTCGGGCTGGATTATCCCTTCGGGGACGTCACGCCGGGCCTCGCCGGGACGATTGCCGTTGCGCCGGGGATCGAATGGGTGCGCATGCCGCTGCCCTTCTCGCTGAAGTTCATCAATCTCTGGCTCATCGATGACGGCGACAGCTGGACCATAGTCGACACGGGCCTCCCGCTGCCGGAAACCAAGTCCGCCTGGCGCCAGCTTCTGGATGCCCGCGTCACGCCGCAGAAGCCGCTGAAACGCGTCATCATCACCCACATGCATCCGGACCATGTCGGCAGCGCCGGCTGGCTCTGCCACAAGTACGGCGCCGAGCTCTGGATGAGCCGTCTGGAATACATCACCTGCCGGATGCTGGTCGCCGATACCGGCCGCCAGGCGCCGCCGGTGGCCATCGAGTTCTACCGCCAGTCCGGCTGGGGCGAGGCGGCCCTTGAGAACTACAAGTCGCGCTTCGGCGGCTTCGGCCGGGGCGTCAGCCTGATGCCGGATGCCTACCACCGCCTGTCGGATGGCGATGCGTTCCAAATGGCTGGCGCGACCTGGCAGGTGATCATGGGCGCTGGCCATTCGCCCGAGCACGCCTGCCTGTACTGCCCGGAACGCAACATCCTGATCTCCGGCGACCAGATCCTGCCGCGTATTTCGTCCAATGTGTCGGTCCACCCGACAGAACCCGACGCAGATCCGCTGGCAGAATGGCTCGACAGTTGCCGCAAGCTCCTCGACGCGCTTCCGGAAGATTGCCTCGTCCTGCCGGCGCACAACGAGCCCTTCACCGGTGCCCACAAGCGTCTGCAGCACCTGATCAACGGCCACGAAACGGCACTCACGCGCCTGCGGCGGCGCCTCGAGAAGGGCCCTGCCAACGTGCTGGACACGTTTGTCTCGGTATTCGGCCGGGCGATCGAGGGCGACGAACTTAGCATGGCCACGGGTGAGGCGCTCGCACACCTGAATTACCTCAAACACCGGGGCGAACTGGCCGTTGCCCGCTCCGAGAGCGGCGTGGCGCTTTACAACCTCGGCCATGTCGCCCAACCCGGCGAATAGCAGTCTGACCCGGTATTTCGCCTTCGCAGAGCATTACCTTTTCGTCTAAGACTGCCCCCGAAGCGGATTCTTGAGGTCATGATGCCGAGCGAAATCGATGCCCAGACCCAACCGGCGCCGCCAGCGTCCACTTGGGAAAAGGTCAAGCGGGAGCTTAAGGAGTGGGGCGCCACGCTGGCCATCGTCGCGCCGGCATTCCTGCTGTTCACGGGCCTCCTGTACGAGCAGCGCGTGATTCCCTCCGAAAGCATGGTGCCGACGCTGGAAGTCGGCGACCGCGTCGCCGTTGCCAAGTTTGCCTATGGATACGGGCGCTATTCTCTCCCGCTCAGCCTCGGCCGCTACCTGCCACTCGGCGAAGGCCGGTTTTTCCCGAGCACGCCCGAACGCGGCGAAGTGGTGGTTTTCGAACATACCCATTCCGACCGGGTCATGATCAAGCGTATCATCGGCCTGCCCGGCGACACGGTGCAGATCCTCGGCGAGACGTTGATCATCAACGGTCAGCCGGTGGAGTCCGAATTGGTCCGCGAAGTGCGCTATGCGCCTGACAAGGAAGTGGTGATAGAACAGGTTCAGGAATGGACCGAAACGATCGGCGACCGGACCTGGACCACCCACAGGGGCCTTCGCGGCCGCCCGGTCTCGGACACCTTGCTCTTCGTCGTGCCGGAAGATCACCTGTTCCTGATCGGTGACAACCGCAACAATTCCTACGACAGCCGCGAACTCTCCGGCCATTGCCCGCCCATCAACGGCGTGGTCGACCGTGCAGGCTGCCCGCTGCGGGGCGATCCGGATGACGCCTCGATCGGTTTCGTCCCAACGGATCACCTGATCGGGCGCGCAGATACCGTGCTGCTGACCTTCCATCGCTGCCAATTGCAGGACGGCGAGGAGTGCAAGAAGCGCGTCTGGCGCGGACTCTAGTTTAACCCGCCGCTCCGTTGGCTTCGCGCTTGCCCGGACCGGGCAACGCCGTTAGTCGGAAGCGGCGGGCGAGAAGCCTTGCTTGAACTACTCGGGGGAAGGACGATGCCAGACACGACATCGGCCGGGTCGCGGCGCGGACCCATCATCATCTCCCGGCATGGCCGACCTGCGCTGGATCGCCGGGCCGGGCCAAAGCTCGGCTGGCGTGAGTATGTCGGCTGGTGGGATCGGTATGAAGCGGGCCCACTCGCCGACGGCCAGAAAGCGCCTCAAGCCCTGATGGACCTCGTCGCGGACGCCGATGTGGTGTTTGCATCCGGACGGCTGCGGGCCCAGCAAACCGCTGGTATCGCTTTGCCGCACAAGAGCGCCGCGCATGATCCCGTGTTCAATGAGGCAACGCTGCCGCCGCCAAAGTTCGCCGGTGTGAAGGCCCTGCCGAAAACCTGGAACGTGCTGGCGCGTACCGCTTGGCTGGCCGGCCACAGCCTTGGCGGCGAAAACTCGAAAGAGGCGCGCCTGCGGGCCAAGATCGCGGCGCTGCGACTGCATGAGGCTTCTGCGCAGGGAAAGGTCTATCTGGCTGCCCATGGCTGGTTCAACCGCATGCTGCGCCCGGAACTCCGCCAGCTTGGCTGGGTTTGCGTGGAAGACGGCGGAGACCGTTACTGGAGCTACCGCCTCTACACGTATCGCGGGGGATAATCCGGCTGGTGGCCGGTATTTCGGTTGTCGGTCCCTGCCGGGGGCTCTAGAACTTTCAAAAAGCGGCGGGAGCAGGATGCCAGACTATGGCTGAGACCAAGATCAAACCGGTCGACAAGATGACCTTCGAGGAAGCGCTCGCGGAACTCGAGGGCATCGTGCGTCAGCTCGAAACGGGCGACGTCGAACTGGAAAAATCCATCGCGATCTATGAGCGCGGCGCGGCTCTGAAGGCCCATTGCGAGGGGCGCTTGAAATCTGCGGAACTGAAGGTTGAGCAGATCGTGCAGGGCACCAACGGCCCAGCCACCGAACCTGCAGCATTCGACTGAGAGTTCGAACAGGCAATGGGGGACGTTACCGGGTTCGAGCAAAGGCTGAAGGAAGTGGCAGACCGGGTGACGGTTGCGCTCGATCAGCTTATTCCGCCGGCCAGCGGCCCTGAAGCCAACCTGATGCGCGCCATGCGCCACGCGGCCCTCGCCAACGGCAAACGGATGCGGCCCTTCTTCGTGCTCGAAACCGGCGCGATGTTCGGCGCTTCCGAAAAAAGCCTGTTGCGCACTGCGGCGGCGCTCGAGTGTGTCCACTGTTATTCGCTCGTCCACGACGACCTGCCGTGCATGGACGATGACGATTTCCGGCGCGGCCAACCCACCGTCCACAAGGCCTTCGACGAGGCGACGGCCGTTCTCGCGGGCGACGCCCTGCTGACGCTGGCGTTCAAGATCCTGGCCTCGAATGAAACCCATGACGATCCGGCCATCCGGGTCATGTTGATCGAGCGTCTTGCCGACGCCTCGGGTGCTCGCGGCATGGTGGGCGGTCAGATGATCGACATGCTGGAACTCGACAGTCCCCGGGACCTCAACACCATCACCCGGATGCAGCGCCTGAAGACGGGCGCCCTGATCTCCTACGCCATGGAAGCCGCCGCGATCATCGGTCATGCGCGCGAAGCCGAGCGCAACGCCTTGGCCGGCTTTGCCAATGACCTCGGCCTCGCCTACCAGATTGCCGATGATATCCTGGACGCGGAAGGCGACGAAGAGGTCGCTGGTAAGCCCCTCCGGACGGACCATGTTGCCGGAAAAGCCAATTTCGTGACCCTGTTGGGGGTCGACGGGGCGCGCCAACGGGTCCGGCTACTGGCGGCCCAGGCCAAGGAACATCTGGGAATTTTCCGTGACAAGGCCGCTATCCTGCTCCATTCCGTGGACTATGTATTGAATAGGCCACGTTGAAACCGCTGCGCTGACATCAAGAAAAGACAACGCGAGATGACAGAAATTCGCCCCAACCGGCTGCTCGATGCGATCAATTCCCCAGCGGACCTGAAGAGCCGTTCGCGCGCCGAGATCAAGCAGATCGCCGACGAAGTCCGCGAGGAAGTCATCGATGTGGTCGCGGTGACGGGCGGCCACCTTGGCTCAGGCCTCGGCGTGGTCGAACTGACCGTGGCGATCCATTCGGTCTTCAATACGCCGGATGACAAGCTCGTCTGGGATGTCGGCCACCAGTGCTATCCGCACAAGATCCTCACCGGCCGCCGCGACCGGATGCGCACCCTCCGGCAGGGCGGTGGGCTTTCCGGCTTCACCAAGCGTTCCGAGAGCGAATACGACCCCTTCGGCGCCGCGCATGCTTCGACCTCCATTTCCGCCGGTCTCGGTTTCGCCAAGGCCCGCGACCTTCAAGGCCGCAAGAACAACGTGGTCTGCGTCATCGGCGACGGGTCGATGTCGGCCGGCATGGCCTATGAAGCGATGAACAATGCGGGCGCTGACAAGTCACGCCTGATCGTCATCCTCAACGACAATGACATGTCGATCGCGCCGCCGGTCGGTGCCATGAGCCACTATTTCTCGCGCCTCGTCTCTTCGCGCCCGTATCGCGGGTTGCGCCGTTTCGCGAAAAAAGTTGTTGCCCCAATGGGCCTCGAGTCCCCAGCCCGCCGCGCCGAGGAATACCTGCGCGGTTTCGCCATGGGCGGCACGATGTTCGAGGAGATGGGCTTCTACTATATCGGCCCGGTCGACGGGCACGATCTCGATACGCTGCTGCCGATCCTGGAAAACGTTCGCGACATCGAAGACGGCCCGATCCTGCTTCACGTCGTGACGCAGAAAGGGAAGGGCTACGCACCGGCCGAAAATTCTGCGGACAAGTACCACGGCGTCTCGAAATTCTCGGTCGTCACCGGCGAGCAGGCCAAGGGCGCGGCCGGCCCGCCGACCTATCAGAAAGTGTTCGGCCAGACGCTCGCCAAGCTGGGCGCAACCGATGACAAGATCTGCGCCATCACGGCCGCCATGCCGTCCGGCACCTCGACGGATATCTTCGGCGCCAAATTCCCGGACCGCCATTTCGACGTAGGCATCGCCGAGCAACACGCCGTCACGTTCGCGGCAGGTCTCGCAGCCGATGGCATGAAGCCGTTCTGCGCGATCTACTCGACCTTCCTGCAGCGCGGCTATGATCAGGTCGTCCACGATGTGGCGATCCAGAAACTGCCCGTGCGCTTTGCGCTCGACCGTGCCGGCCTCGTAGGCTCTGACGGCGCAACCCATGCCGGCAGTTTCGACATCGGCTATCTCGGCGCGTTGCCCGGCTTTGTCTGCATGGCACCGGGCGACGAAGCCGATCTTGCCCGGATGGTGAAGACCGCGCTCGAGATCGACGACGGCCCAAGCTCCATCCGCTATCCGCGCGGCGAGGGCATCGGCATCGAAATCCCGTCCGACCTGAAAGCCCTCGAGATCGGCAAGGGCCGGATCGTCCGCGAGGGAACCACCGTCGCGATCCTGTCTTTCGGCGCACGCCTGCAGGAGGCGCTGAAGGCTGCCGAAATGCTCTCCGCCCAAGGGCTCAGCACCACAGTTGCAGACGCCCGCTTCTCGCGGCCACTGGACGCCGAACTGGTCGAGCGTCTCGCGAAGGAACACGAAGTCCTGATCACGATCGAAGAAGGCGCCAAAGGCGGCTTCGGCAGTTTCGTGCTCGAACACCTGGCCAATGCCGGGGCGCTCGACACCGGCCTCAAGATCCGCATCATGACCCTGCCGGACGTTTTCCAGGATCAGGATTCGCCGTTCGCCATGTACGAGACGGCCGGCCTCAACGCCCGCCACATCGCCGCGCGCGCCATCGAGGCCCTCGGGCGAGGTGACATTGCGGCAATCGACAGAACCGCCCGCGCCTGAGGCCGCACCCGCCACAAATTGACCTCAGTTCGGCCCTGTCGCCGCTTGGCTTGCCACGCTAAGCAAAGCGCTGCGCATCCTTCTTTCAGCGCGACTCAACGCTTTTCACCGGAGAAAACCGATGCTTCGTCCCCTCCTGTTTGCCGTGGCTTCCGCGCTCGTGCTCGGCGCCTGCGCTTCATCGACTTCCACGGGCCCAACCAAGCCCGAAGCGACCGAGACCTCGGTCGTCGTCTCGCCGTTTAACCTTGGCCTGCAAACCGCCGACGAACTCGTCGCCGCCGGAAACACGCCGACCGCCATCCAGCGCCTCATGCAGCTTGTTGGTGATACCAGCCTGTCGCCCCAGCAGCGCTCCGAAGTGCTCCATAGACTCGGCCAGCTTAGCATCTCGCCGACGGGATATGACGCAGAAGGCGCCGTCGACTATTTCAACGAAGTGCTGAGAGACTTCGCAACGACCGCCGCAGCGAAACAGTCCGCCGCCGCCCTGCCGGCCGCCGAAGCCGCCGTTGCCATCCACCTCGCCACTGTAGAATCGGTTGACTCAACCCGGTCCGACAAGTTCCTCGCGCTGTTCAACCTTGGCCGTCATCAGGACGCCATCGACCTGATGGTCGCCAATGACATCCTGCCGGGCAACGAGGAGCTGCTGGCGATGTACCAGATCGGCTATCTCTGCGACGACTCCAACCTCACCGGCCGCGCCTATTCGGTCTCTGACCGCGACGGCACCGTCCGCAGCCTGCGCTTCTGCGACTTCGGCAAGTAAGGCTCCGACCTGCGCGGCGAGCGCCGCGTAATCCAGACCGGCCCCCTGCGGCCGCAGACCATCACTTGCCCGTCAAGCGGAGGTCTGCGGCCGATTTGCTTGGCGCAAGAGCGGCGATCCCTGCCAAATTTGGCCCGCGGCCCCTTCAAAGGGCCCTCCAGACATGGTTTGCTGACGAGAACCAAACAATCTGGAGGAAAATGACCATGGCCGAAGGCGCGAGTTCGAACTGGCCCGTGATGTCGATTGCGGCGGCCAATGCAGCGCTCGCCGGGCCGGGCTCTCCGGTCGAGCTGGAGGATGCCGTGATCCGCGGCGTTCCAATGAAGGTCTACAAGAACGCGCCGCCCACCATCCCTTTCATCCTTGAAGCGGCCGCCGCCCAGTTCGCCGACCGGACCTACATCGTCTACGAAAACGAGCGCGTCACCTTCCGCGCCCTGCATCTGGCCTCGCGCAAGCTGGCCAAGGCGCTCGTGTCGGATTTCGGCATCGTGAAGGGCGACCGCGTGGCGGTCATCATGCGCAACTATCCCGAATGGCCGCTTGGCTTCTACGCCGCGCTGAGCGCCGGCGCGATCACAACACCGATGAATTCCTGGTGGACAGCCGAGGAGCTGGAGTACGGACTGTCGTTCGTGGGCGTCAAAGCCGCGATCGTGGACGCCCAGATTTACGAGCGCATCCGGGGCATGCTCGAACGTCTGCCCGACTTGAAGCACATCCTGATTGCCCGCGAGTCCGTAGAAGAAATTGCCGATCCGCGCGTCGCCTCCCTGAATGACATTGTGGGTCATCCGAATTCCTGGGCAGACCTGCCGGACGTTGGTCCTTCCGGTGTCGAGCTCGGACCCGATGACGATGCGACGATCATGTATACATCCGGCACCACAGGAAAGCCGAAGGGCGCTCTCGCCACGCACCGCGCCGTCATCTCCAACATGTTCAATTCGACGACCTGCCAAGCCCGCATGTACCTGCGCAAAGGGGAGGCAATCCCTGCACCCGACCCGGACGCGATGCGCGGCACGCTGCTTGCCGTGCCGTTCTTCCACGCGACCGGATCCTTCGCGATCCTGATCCCCTCCGCCCTGCGCGGCGACAAGATCGTGTCGATGTACAAGTGGGACGCCGGGCAGGCGCTGCCGATCATCGAAGCGGAAAAGATAACGTCCGTAGGCGGTGTACCTGCGATCGCCTGGCAGCTGCTGGAACATCCAGACCGCGACAAATATGATCTCTCGAGCATCCAGGTCATTTCCTATGGCGGTGCGCCTTCGGCGCCCGAACTCGTCTCGACCATCAAGAAGCGCTTTCCCGAAGCGGCCCCCGGCAACGGCTGGGGCATGACGGAGACCTGCGCAACGGCCACGCTGAACATCGGCGAAGACTATGTAAACCGCCCCTCCAGCGCCGGCGCGCCTCCGGGCGCGGTCGAGATCAAGATCTGTGATCCCGAGGGCAGGGACGTACCGCCGGGCGCTGTCGGCGAACTCTGGTGCAAAAGTCCGTCCAACTGCCGGCTTTACTGGAACCGCCCGGACGCCACCGCCGAAACCTTCCGCAATGGCTGGGTCGTCACCGGCGACCTCGCGCGCATCGACGAGGAAGGCTTTCTCTACCTGGTCGACCGCGCGAAAGACATGCTGATCCGCGGCGGTGAAAACATTTACTGTATCGAAGTCGAGAACGCCCTCTACGACCACCCTGCCGTGATGGACGCCGCAGTCGTCGGCATCCAGCACAAGATCCTTGGTGAGGAAGTCGGCGCTATCGTGCAGCTGAAGCCCGGCAAGAACGCTACCGAGGCCGAACTGCGCGCTCACGTCGCCGGGCAACTGGCGGCGTTCAAGGTGCCGGTCGAAATCCAGTTCCTGAACGAGCCTCTACCGCGCAACGCAAACGGCAAGATCGTGAAGTCGGAACTGCGCCAGCGCTTCAAAGCGAGAGCGTGATCGCATGACCATTACAAAGCGGCGCATCGGCGACCGGGATGTCCATCCCGTGGGCCTCGGTTGCATGAACATCACGCACGCGTATGGGCCGCCCTTGCCGGAGGACGAAGCAAAGGCACTGCTCGTGCGCGCGCTCGACCTCGGCTGCGACTTTTTGGATACCGCCACAATCTACGGTCTCGGCCGCAGTGAAGAACTGATCGGAGAAGCGCTGGGCAACCGGCGCAAGGAATACTTCCTCGCCAGCAAGTGCGTGCTGGGTTTTCAGGATGGCCAGCGCGTGCTCGATGCCCGGCCGGAAGCGATCAAGGCCGCCTGTGAGGCCAGCCTGAAACGTCTGCGCACGGACGTGATCGATCTCTACTACCTTCACCGGCCCGACCCGAAGGTGCCGATCGAGGACTCCGCCGGTGCGCTGGCGGACCTTGTGAAGGCCGGCAAGATCCGTTTCATCGGCCTCTCCGAGATGGGTGAGGCGCAGTTGCGCCGCGCCTATGCGGTGCATCCCGTCGCCGCCATGCAATCGGAATACTCGCTCTGGGTTCGCAATCCGGAGATTGCCGTGCTCGACGCCTGCCGGGAACTTGGCACCGTGCTCGTCGCCTTCTCGCCGGTCGGCCGGGGCTTTCTGGCCGATCCTCCGGCTGATCCAGCGACCTTCCACGATATCGACATGCGCCGCTTCATGTTCCCGCGCTTCTCGCCGGAATTCTATCCGAAGAATCTCGCCTTGCTGGACGAGGCCCGCGCCGTCGCCCGTGAAGCCGGCTGCACGGTCGCGCAACTCGCGCTCGCCTGGACGCTGGCGAAGGGCGACCACGTCATCCCGATCCCCGGCACCACCAAGCGCGCCCACCTCGAAGATAATCACGCGGCGGCGTCGGTAACGCTCACCGCCGCGCAGGTCGCGCGCCTCGACGCGCACTTCACGCCCGAACGCGCCGCAGGCCCGCGCTACAACCCGGTCGGACAGGCAAGCGTGACCACCGAAATGTACGACTTCGAAAAGCAGGCTCGTGGCGGATAAGCCGCCGGTCGCGCTCGAGAACCGGGGCGAGGGCGAAGACGGGCGGCGCTACTCGCCCTCCGCGGCGCGCAACCGCGAACCGATCCGCGATGTACTGGCGCCGCTGATCACGGCGCCCGCCCGCGTGCTCGAGATCGCCTCCGGAACCGGCGAGCACGGGGCTTTCCTGACTGCGGAACTGCCCAACCTGAGCTGGACCTATTCGGATATCGACCCCGACAGTGTCGCCAGCCAGCGCGCTTGGGCGAAGGCTGACACTACCGGCCGCCTGACAGGGCCGCTTCGCATTGACGCGTCAACGGACGAATGGGACGACGCAGAAGGCCTCACGCCATGGGACGCGGTCTTCTCCGCCAACATGGTGCACATCGCGCCGTGGCCAGCCGCAGAAGGCCTGATCCGCGGGGCAGGTCGATTGCTTCGACCCGGCGGCCTGCTGATCCTCTACGGACCGTTCGCCCGCTCAGGGGGCATCGCCCCTTCAAACGCCGCGTTCGATGAAAGCCTGAAGTCCCGCAACCCCGACTGGGGTGTGCGCGATCTTGACGTTGATATATCGCCGCGGGCCCGCGCCGCAGGCCTGGAGCTCACGGCGGTCACCGAAATGCCCGCCAACAACCTGACAGTCGTCTTCCAGCGCAGCTAAGACTTCGGCTCCCAGTAGTCCGTGTCATGGTCCGGATGCTGGTTGTTGGTGCGGCGGATTTGCGTCGCTTCCTCCGGCATCTCGTCTTCCGTCGCGCCAAAATGCTGGAGACCCGGCAAGTGGTCGATTTGCGGCAGGCGGCCTTCCATCCCCAGCTGGAAGTTCAGCGGAATGGAGGCGGGCTCATCGAAGGCGCCGATGCTCATCGAGATGTGCTGGCTGTCGTGGTGGCGATAGTAGAGCGGCGTGCCGCAATCGCGGCAATAGCCCCGGCAAACCTTTTCCGAACTGTGGAACTCGGCCGGTATGCCGCGCGTCACCTGAAAGTCCGTGAGCGGAACACCGACAAGCGCCGCGAAGAAGTTGCCGGTCGCTTTCTGGCACATGCGGCAATGGCAGACGTGCGGATTGTCCAGCAGGCTGGCGGCGCGAAACCTGACCCGCCCGCACTGGCAACCCCCGCTGCGCGCCTGCACCATGGGCCTACTCCTTGCCGCCGCCGAACCGCTCGGTCCACTCGGCCACCTGCGTGTCCTCGATCTTCTGGAACAGCACGTCCGGCGGCGTAATCGGCGCGCCGCGCGGGATGGCATCCAGCAAGGAAGTGTCATTCCAGTACGGCCAGCGGCGATTGCCCTCCGGAATCCCGAGCGCATCGAGTACCTTCTTCGAGGCATCCGGGATGATCGGCTGCGCGATGATTGCGAAGACGGCCGCGAGGTTGATCCCCGCCCGCACGCCGACCGCCGCGCCGTCCACATCCGACTTGTACTTCACCCAAGGCTCGGCCTTGGTGAGATACTCGTTCCCAGCCGCCCACAGCGCCCGCGTTTCCGCAGCAGCCTTCCGGAACTCCATCGCCTCATAATACTCGTCGATCGCCTTGAGACGCGTCGAAAGTTCGTTCGCCATCCAGGCTTCCGCCTCGCCGGGCTCACCGGCTTCCGGCACCTTGCCGTCAAACTTCGAGGCACAATACTTGGTGATCCGGTTGACGAAGTTGCCCAGCACGTTCGCCAGGTCCGAGTTCACCGACGCCTGGAAGCCCTCCCACGTGAACGCGGCATCAGAGCCTTCCGGCGCATTCGCAATCAGGTACCAGCGCCAATAGTCTGCCGGCAGAAGGCTCAGCGCCGTATCCATGAACACGCCGCGCTTCTGGCTGGTCGAGAACTTGCCGCCATACCACGTGACCCAGTTGAACGCCTTCAACTTGTCGACAGTCTTCCACGGCTCGCCGGACCCCAGAAGCGTCACCGGGAAGCTCACCGTGTGGAACGCCACATTGTCCTTGCCCATGAACTGCACATACTCGGTCTGGTCCGCGCCCTTGTCGCGCTTCCAGAGATTCTCCCAGTCATTGCCGGTCGCCTCGGCCCACTCCTGCGTCGCAGAGATGTAGCCAATCGGCGCATCGAACCAGACATAGAACACCTTGTTCTCGAAGCCCGGACGCGGTGATCCGTCCACGGACGTTACCTTCACCCCCCAGCTGAGATCGCGCGTGATCGAGCGCGCGATCAGGCCTTCGTCCAGCCACTTGTTGGCAATCGACACCGCCAGCGACGGCCAGGCCTTGCCTTTCTCGTTCACCCAGGCACGGATCGTGTCCTGCATGCCGGTCTGCTGCAGGTACAGATGCTCTGTATCCCGCACTTCGATGTTCCGGCTGCCGGTCACCGCCGAGTACGGATCGATCAGGTCCACCGGATCGAGCAACCGCCCGCAATTGTCGCACTGGTCGCCGCGCGCCTTCTCAAACCCGCAATGCGGGCACGTGCCCTCCACATACCGGTCCGGCAGGAAGCGTCCGTCGTCCACCGCATAGACCTGTTTCGAGGTCTGCGCCTTGATCAGCCCGTTCTTCTCCAGCTGCTGCGCAAAATGCTGCGTCAGCTTGTGGTTCGCCGGCCGCGACGTCCGGCCAAACCAGTCATACGACAGCAGGAAGCCTTCGCCCGCCTTGCGCTGAATCTCGTACTGCTCGTCGCAATATTGCTGCACAGTCTGACCCGCAGCCTGCGCTGCCAGCTCGGCAGGCGTGCCGTGTTCGTCCGTGGCGCAGATATAGGTCACGTCATGCCCTTTGAGGCGCATCACACGGGCATACACGTCCGCTGGCAGCATCGACCCGGCAAGGTTGCCGAGGTGCTTCACCCCATTGATATAGGGCAGGGCGGACGTGATTAGGATGCGACGGGTTGGGGTCATGGCACGCGTCTAAGCCTTATGGATCAGGAGACTGCGCCTTTTAACGCCCTGAGCGCCAAAGGAAAGCGCTACACGCGGCCCCAATAGGTTACCCGGCGCAACAGGACTTCCATTGGCCCGCGCGGCGCAAGACTCCGCCAGATACCTGTAAACAAAAGGGATCCGATCGCCGCCAGGGCTGCCACGAGGATCGCATCGGCCGCCCCCATGGTCCCGAAGCGGTCCAGCCCATAGGCCGAGAAGATCAACGACAGAATAACCGACTGGAGCAGGTACGCCGTCAGCGACGCGGAGCCGGCCCGCGCGAAGAACCGCCGGAGGGGGCTGGCGACGCCGCCGGATATCGCTGCAATCAGCCCAACATAGCCGAGGGCAGAAAAGGCCGAGAAGGCCATGATCACGCCGCTGCCAAGAATGTAGGTGCTGTCCACCGAAGACGAGGCCTGCAACAGGATCCATGCGCCGAGCGCGCTGCCTGCCATCCCGATCGGCAGGAACACGCGCCGCGACAATCTCCAGATCGGCGCCATCGGCTGGTCGATGACGCCCGCCTTCACGGCCGCAAGTCCGAAGCAGAAAAACCCGAACACCGAGATGCCCTGCTGGACGATCACACTCGGCAGGACGAACGGCAGAAGTTCGAGCCGGTACAGCGCGGCGTCCCAGAAGCTGCCTTCGCCGAACGCTGCGAACGCTTCCGCGTCCATCTCGTCATAGCCCGCCCCGGCCATGGCCTCCGGCGCGTAGGTCTCACCAGCCCAGATCATCCCTGCAAAGGCAAACAGCAGCAGGGTATTCAGCGCGATCAAGGCGATCCCGGTACGGACAAGTACTTTGACCGAAGCGCCCCGCAGCACGAACAGCAGGCATCCCAGCAGGCCATAGCTGAGCAGGATGTCGCCGATCCAGAAGAAGATGAAATGCAGGATGCCGAGCACGATCAGCGCGGTCATCCTGCGAAAATAGCGCGGTGCAAAATCCTTCCCCGCCCGCTCGGCGGCCATTAACTGATAGGCGAGGCCCGCACCGAACATCATCGAGAACAAAGGATAGGATTTCATCAGGAACAGTAGGCTGACGAGGCTGTAGGCCGCCTGATCCGCGACCGTATCGAGCCCGCCATTGTGAAACCCGCTGGTAAACGGCTGGGCAAACCCGATCACGTTGACTACGGCGATGCCGAACAGGGCGAACGCCCTGAGCAGGTCAGGCATCAGGGCACGGTCTGCCATGCTGGGCCTCCCCGGAAGTAGAATAAGGCGAGTGTTGGCGAGATTGAGGCTGCTGGCAAGGCAAACCGCCTCGCGCGCTTGCGCCGATGGGGCGATTCCGGTATCCGCAAACCCGTGCCGGCATAGCTCAGCTGGTAGAGCACCTGATTTGTAATCAGGGGGTCACGGGTTCGAGTCCTGTTGCCGGCACCACTTGTCACACCGTCGAAAAACGACACAAAACTGTGACTTCTCCGACACCGAACCGTTTCAGAACGCCCCTAATGCTGGAGAAAGGCAACCGGGGCATGGGTTCCATGGGCGATCCGAAACTCATCTATTCTCTCGAGATCCGCGTTTTGGATCTCGAAAAGAAGATCGACGGTCTGGAGAAGCAGGTTGATACCCTTCTGGCGGGCCGCAAGACGCAATCCGGGGCTGGCCTGGCGCCACTTCCGGCAGCGCTTCTGAAGCGCATCTCGGACGGCGAAAACCCTGTCCGCGCCGTGCGCCAGTTCCGGTTGATGACACAGCGCGAACTTGGCGAACGCAGCGGCATCCGGCCGAACCATATTTCGGCCATCGAACGCGGCATGTCCTACGGCCTCAAGACCGCCAAGCGCCTTGCCAGCGCACTGGAAGTCCAGGTCGACCTGCTGCTTGATCAGGGCTGACCTACTACGGCGTAACCGCCAAGGCCGGCGCAGCCACCCGTTTGGTGGCCGCTTTCGGAACGTAAACAAACGCATCACCATCACGGGTGAATCCGGCCAGTGGCAGCGCGAAGGCGAGCGCGCGGGAAACGCGGCCCGAAATGCGCGCCTCGAACTTGCCCGGCGTTCCGGGCGCGACCCGCAGGTAGGAAGAGAAGCGCGTGCCCGCGGCATTTTCCGATTCGAGCGGTACCAGCAGTTTGCCGTCATCGCAGACAATATCGCCGCGCAGTTCGCTCCAGCCGGAGCCGAGGACTTCGCGGTTACGGTCGAGCACGTCACTCGTCGCAACGCCTTCTGCCTGAACACACTCGCTGCCCTTGAACTGGATCGCCGGGCCCGCAAGTTTGATCTTGCCGCCGGCCTGGCGGATCCATTTGGCGGCGCGCTCGTAGTCTTCGAGATCAAGATTGATCACATAATCCTTGAGCGTAATGGTCCGGCCTGAATCTACCGACACTTTCGCGGTGCCCTGACCATGGGTGCCGATCCAGTCAACCGCGTACTGAAGGGTGCCGCTCATAAGTGCTGAGGCATCCAGCGTCAGGTCCGCGTTTCCGTAGTTCGTGCCGTTGACCGACAGCCCGTCCAGGCCGCCGCTGTAGATCGTGCCGCGCGCGGCCGTCCAGGAAACACCGTTGTCTGCCGCGCCCGACAGCTTCAGCGCCGTGGCGAGCGGCACAAACGCGAGACCGACGACGATGCCAATCACAAGGATGATTGCAAGAAACAGAAAGCGGATCATCTCGTCCTCACTCCGGGGCGGGTGCACGAAAGGGTGCCAGCAACAGCCAACAAGACAACATTCGCTTCATTGCGGTCAAATCGAAACTGCAGGCTCTGCTGCGCGTCAGGCATCTTTCCAGGCAGGCGGCTTGCGCGTGAGGAAGGACTTCAAACCCTCCCGGAAATCTTCGGTCTGGGCGCAGAGAATCTGGTTGCGGTCTTCCAGCGCTATAGCTGCTTCAATCCCGCCTGCGTCGAGGTTGATGTTCAGCGCCTCCTTGGACATCCGCAGGCCGAGCGGGGATGTCGTCAGCATCAGGTCGATGTCTTCCTGCGCGGCCGCTTCAAGGTCCGCGTCCGGCACAACCTGAGCGACAAGGCCCACCCTCAGCGCGCGGTCCGCGTTGATGAACTTGCCCGTGAGGATCAGTTCAGCCGCCAGCGAGGCGCCGACAAGGCGTGGCAGGAAGTAGGATGAACCGATATCGCAACCGCCAAGGCCGATCCGGATGTAAGCGCAGTTCATCCGCGCGCTTTCGCCGGCAATGCGGATGTCGGACGCCAGCGCCAACGAGAATCCGCCGCCGCAGGCCGGTCCCTGGATCAGCGAGATGATCGGCTGCGGACACCGGCGCATCGCCATGACAATCTCCGCAATCCGCCGCTGGGTCTTCAGCCCGCGCTGCACACCGCCGCCGGAGGCGGTATCATTGGCCGAGGACTCATTCTTGAGATCAAGCCCGGCGCAGAAAGCGCGCCCAGCGCCGCGCAGCACGACGATACGCACATCCTTCCGATCCGGCAGGCCCATGAAATAGTCGCGCAGGTCCTCGATCATGCCGGGGTTCAGCGCGTTCAGCGCGTCCGGTCGATTGAGCGTGACCCATTCGACCGGGCCGCGGGCTTCGATCAGCAGGCGCGGGGCATCTGTGGTGGTCTTCGTCATGGCGGTTCTCCCTGTTTGTCCGGAATGTGCCTGCCAGCGCCGTGGGCCGCCAGACCTCCCGCCGGGGGAGGTGTTGCGCCAAATGCGGCAGGCGCGGACATTGGCGCAAACCGGCGGGAGACAGGACGTGGAACAGGCAGAAGACTTCCGGCAGGAAACGCGCGCCCTCCACGGCCTCGTCGCCTCACTCCCGCCGAGCACCTATGAAGAGCCCACCCAGTTCAAGGGCTGGACCATCGTGGATGTGATCCGCCACCTGCATTTCTGGAACCGGATGGCACATTTCCAGCTCAGCGATCCGGACGCCCTCGTGGGCCACCTCAAGACCATGGCCACACGCGGCATCCCGATGCGCGCCTACGAGGCCGAACAGCTGCGCCACCTCTCGCCTGCGGGCCTTGTTGCCGAGTGGGCTGCGTTTGCAGAGACGACCGCCGATCTGTTTGCGACCGCAGATCCGAAAGCGCGTCTCAAATGGGCCGGGCCCGACATGAGCGCGCGGTCGTCAATCACGGCACGGCTGATGGAAACCTGGGCGCACGGCCAGGAAGTTTACGATCATGCCGGCGTCGTGAGAAAAAATGATAACCGGGTGAGAAATATTGTGACCCTGGGCGTCAATACATTTGGCTGGACGTACGCCACGCGAGGCGAAAAACCACCCGGATCGATGCCGAATCTCGTACTCACGGCCCCGTCCGGCGAGATCTGGACCCACGGCGACCCCAGCGAAACCGAGCGAATCGAAGGACTCGCAGAAGAATTCTGTCAGGTCGTCACCCAGACCCGAAACATTGCCGACACCAACCTGAAAGTGACCGGACCAGTAGCCACCGACTGGATGAGCAAGGCCCAATGCTTTGCCGGCGCGCCAAACCCGCCACCTGCTGCAGGAACGCGGTTTACCCGCAAGGCCGCAACCGCCTGAGACTGGACAAGACGTCCGCCCGCGTTACGAGACTTGCCCAACATAAAGCCTTTCAGGGAGCCTTCTGCCATGTCGATCCTTCTGCTTGAAAAACGCGGGCCAGTTGCCCTTTTGACGCTGAACCGTCCCGAGATGATGAACGCCCTTGGCCAGGAAGGCGACGGCCCGGCAGTGGCTGCGGTTTGCGCTAAAATCACTGCAGATCCCGTGATCCGCTGCGCTGTGCTGACGGGAGCAGGCCGGGCATTCTCCGCCGGCGGCGACGTCAAGGCGATGAAGGAAAAGACCGGCGCATTCGGTGGCAGCCCGGCAGACATCCGTGAAGGCTATCGCCGCAACATCCACATGATCGTGCGCGCACTCTACAATCTCGAAGTGCCCCTGATCTCGGCCATCAACGGCCCCGCCATCGGCCTTGGCTGCGATGTGGCCTGCATGGCAGACATCCGGATCGCCGCCGACACGGCCAAGATGGGCGTCACTTTCCTGAAGCTCGGCCTGATCCCCGGTGATGGCGGCGCCTGGTTGCTGCCGCGCCTGATCGGGGCTTCCCGCGCTGCCGAGCTCCTGTTCACCGGCGATGTGATCGACGCCAAGACCGCCGCCGAGTGGGGCCTCGTGTCCCGCGTTGTGCCGGCGGACAAGTTGATGGACGAAGCGATGGCGCTGGCCAACAAGATCGCCCAGCAACCGCCGCAGGCCCTTCGCCTCGCCAAGACGCTGATGCGCCACGGCACGACGTCGTCCTATGACACGATCATGGAAATGTCGGCCGCCGCGCAGGCGTTGATGCACGAGACGAACGACCATGTGGAAGGCGTCAACGCGATCCTCGAGAAACGCGCGCCGATCTTCAACGGCAACTAGACAGCGCCTTCACCGCGTCAGGCAACAATGCCAGACGCGAAGAGGGCCTTGATTTCCGCTTCGCTACGCCCGAGGGAGGCGAGCACTTCGGCCGTATGCTGACCGGGAGTCGGCGAGGGGCCCTTGGGCCCATCATCCGCACCCGGAAAACGCACAGGCGACGCCGGCGAGGCGTAGGTCGTTCCATCGCCCTTGGCGCTCGGCGTCTGGACGATAGCACCGGCCGCGAAAGCCTGCGGATCCTTGGAAACATCAGCGAGCGTCTGCACGGGCGCCCAGGCGATGGATTCCGCGTCGAGACGCGCGGCGAGATCCGCCATGTCATAGACGCCAAAACCTGCATCGAGAATGGCGACGACTTCCGCCGAATTCGCGCGCCGGCCCTTGGCATTGTTGAAGCGCGGATCGTTGATCAGCTCCTCGCGGCTGACGACCCGGCAGAGCGGCGCCCAATCCGTCTCGCCCTGGCGCGCGACGATGCAGAACCACTTGTCATCCTTGGTCTGAAAGAAATTCGAGATCGGCACGTTTTGCTCGCCCCGGCCCTTGGTAGAGGCGACGCGGCCGAAGAAGAGCTGGATCGCGAGATCGGAGCCCATCGTGTAGAGCCCTGTGCGAAAGAGCGACGCTTCGACGAGACGGCCTTTGCCCGTGCGACCCGCTTCGACCAGTGCCGCGCAGATACCGGCTGCTGCGGCAATCGAGGTCGTGTGATCGCCGAACGCGGTGCGCAGCGGGAAGGGCTCGCCGCCCTTCGGGATCGTGAGATTGGCGACGCCGGTGCGGCTCCAGAAGCTGGCTATGTCGAAGCCTGGACGATCCGCGTCCGGACCTTCGAGGCCGTAGCCGGTCAGGGAACAGTAGACGAGTTTGGGATTGAGGGTTTTCAGAGATTCGTAATCAAGGCCGGACCGCGTCAGACCGCCGGGGCGCACGTTCGTAAGGAAGACGTCGGCGTCCTTCACCATCTCCCGGATCAGCGCCTGACCTTCCGGTTTGCTGGTGTCGATGACGACGGATTTCTTGCCGCGATTGTCGAAATCGAAGACGGGATTGTCCTGCAGGTCGGTGCCGATGGTGCGGAAGAAGAGGCGAATGGGATCGCCGCCGGGCGGTTCGATCTTGGTTACGTCTGCGCCCCAGTCGCGCAGGATGCACCCGGCGCCCGGCGCTGCCATGTATGTCGCGTATTCGACGACCTTGATGCCTTCAAGCATGCGCGCTCCTCCTGTTTTTTCAGGAAGGGTGTGGCGCGCTCAGCCCGAAATGCCAAGACTTATCGCGGCGGCAGCTTTACTCGGCCTCAGGTCGCTTTGCCGACGTCGGCAGCAAGGCAAGCTGGCGGGACTGGCCCACCCAGTCATCCCGCTCGATCCGGCCTTTGAAGTGGAGCAGTTTTCCATCGACGTACTCGACATCGGCGCTGCTCCATTCGGCGATCTGCCAGAAATAGAACACGCCGATTTCGTGCAGCAGTTCGGTGAGCATCGGGCCGACGCCGACGATCAGTTCCAGATCATCACTGGTTCCGAAGGCGGCGTGGGTCAGAAGGTTGGCTTCGTCGTCCACGCGGCGGGCCTTTGTGATCGGATCAAGACGCCGGACCGGACGCGGCGGCGGCTCCGGCGGCGGGACCGGCACGATGCGCGCCGGGCGCGGCACCGGGCGGGGTTCAAAGGGGGCCGGTGTCTCTGCGCGAAGGCGTACTTCCGGCTCAGCGCGGGGCGCTTCCCCGCGATTGCGCAGCATGTGGTGAACTGCCGTGAGGCCATATTCGATAGCTGTCAGCCGGTCTTCCAGCGCACCCAGATCGAACGTCGACTCGATAGAGCGAAGGGCAAGGTCGATACGGGTATAATCCGGCTGCGGAGTATTGAGGACCGCCTCCTGCAGAGCAGCGAGGCGGCGTTCGAGTGACTCAGTGCGGTTCTGGCCGCGCAGCTCTGTGCGGATCGCGGCCAGCGAGGCATCCAGCGCGCCGAGCTGGCTGTAGACGGGCTCCAGATCGACAGGGCGGCGTGACAGCACGTCAAGGTCGCTCTCGATACCGGCAAGCGTGCCAATCAGCGTTTCGGAAGAGGGGCCCGCGGCGAGGCGCGCTTCGAGAAGTGCAAGGCGTTCGACGATGGGCGCAAGATCCGGCTCGGGTATTTGAACTTCGCGCACCGCCATTTCGAGCGCGCTGACGCGCTGGAGCACGACATCAAGATCTGGTTCGCGGGCCTTCGCTGCCACTGCGAGCGCATCGATTTCACTCGACAGGCGCTGGAGCTCCGGACGGACCGAGAGTTCTTCGATCCGGGTTTGCAGCGGCGCCAGATTTGGTTCCGGCAGTTCCAGGTTCTCGATCGCAACCTGAATCGCTGCCATCCCGCTATGAACCGGTCCCAGATCCGCTACGGGCAACTTGATTCCGGAGATCAATTGCTCAAGGCGCTCCAGCCGCGGTTCGATTGCGGCACGAAGGTCCGGCAAACGGGAATCGCTGACGTGCGTCGTTAGCGCCGTGAGGCGCGTATTGACGCCGTCGATGTCCGGCATGCGAAGGTTGTCGATGCGGGCAGAGACGCCGCGCAGGTGCTGGTCAATGGCTTCGAGATGCACAGAGCGCATCGATGCGATGGCCGCAGAAATGGCGGACACGGATTGCTCAACGCCGCCGAGGCGTTCCTGCAGGGCGGCCACATTCTGGTCCGGCGCCGAGACGGCGCGCTCGAGGTCCAGCAACTTCTGTTCGACCGGCATGAAATCGGGCTGGGGCGGACGATAGCTGGCCAGTGCCATCTTCAGCGAATACTCGACATCCTCGCGCGTCAGTGCTTTGCCCTGCGCCAGGAAGGCATCGACCTGGCGGTTCAGTTCCGAATGCGACACCGTCACGTCCACAAACTTGCGGCGCATCCACCACCAGGCAAACGCTGCGCCCATGAGCGCCGCGAGGCAGAGCAGAAAGAAGATCTTGAAAAGAAGAAAAGCCATGGTCAGGCTCCGGATGCGGAAATTGTGAGAGCGTTGGTTCGAGAGGCCATCATTCGTCAGCCCTCACGATGCGGATTTCGATCCGGCGGTTCATGGCGCGGCCATCCTCGGTCGCGTTGTCGCCTAGCGGCTGCGCCGAGCCATATCCGGCGGCGATAATGCGGGCAGGCGCCACGCCGCGTTGGATCAGCGCTGCGCGCACCGCTTCGGCGCGGCGGCGGCTGAGACTTTCGTTTATGCCGGCGCTGCCGGTATTGTCCGTATGCCCCTCAACGCGCAGGGTGCCGGGGCAATCGGCGGCGGCACGGGCGGTCAGATCGAGCAGTGCAGCCTTTGAACTCGCGATGCGGTCGCTGCCGGGATCGAATTCGATGCGGGAGGCTTCCAACAGGCGCGCGAGTTCTTCCTCGCAGGTTTCGACAACTTCCTGCACGAGGATCTGGATTTCCCCGACTGAACCATAGGCGAGCGGCGCGTTGGCAAGCGTGCGCACGCGCTCCGCTTCGCTTTCGGGAAGCTCGCATCGCAGGTCAAAATGGAGTGCTGTCAGGCTCGCGGTTCCGGAGTTGCAGAGCTTGAGCGTCTCGACGCCCCGCAAGGCCACCTCACGAAATCCTTCTGGTGGCGCAATGCCAATCGTGTCGAGATTGCTTTCAACGAGTTCAATGCGCGGTGGGCGGTTCGTGTTGGCGGCCTCGATGACCGCGTCACGCGTTGCAATGTCCGGCACGCGGCCATCCAGGGTCAGCTTGGCGCCGGAAAGCCTGAACAGGTATTCCGGTGTGTCGGAATCGGCGGAGAGAAGCGGCGTTGAGCCGGACGCCTGATCCGGCCGGACAGAACGTGCGCCGAAGTTGCCCGTGACTTTGGTTGCGGGCCGGGCGAGGCCGAGCCATGTGGGCGCGCGTGCGGTGCGGATGGAATTGAGCAGCCGCTCGCCGGCTTCGGGCGTGGGAGGCTCACCGGCAACCGTCACCCACTGACCGGAGACGTCTACGTTTGCCCACTCTGCGCCGGTGTCACGGATCGCTTGTTCAGCTGTCCGTCGAACCACGTTCTCGATGCTGTGATGCGCGAAGCCGCTCCAGGCGGTGAGCGTCAGAAGAATGAAGCCGATCAGGGGCAGCAGGCCGTAAGGGAAAAATGGCAGCCCGTCGCCGGAAGCGGTCCGGAATCGGCGAACGCTGTGCGTCACCTTCTCCGCAGACACTTCCGAACGCAGACTCATTTCAATTTCCCTTGAAGGCGCCGGCACGACCACGAGGGACGCCTCGTTCCCCGGATAAAGTAAAGCCATAATAGAACCAGCGCAGCAATACTTCGCCCCAACCGGTTGTCGACTCAACTTGTGCTGCCCGCATTTGTCGCGAATCCCGGATGCGCTTTAGAGCGGACCAGCTCATTTTTCCATTTAATTTCCTTGCGTTGGCTTGCGCTGTCGATTTGAACGCGTGGAAACAGCAGAGAAATGGACTGCGCGAAGAAGAACTTCCCGGAGCAAGATGTCCGTTCCTCCAACATTGTATTGGACAGGCGTATTCGCTTGATGCGCGAGTAGTTATGGACAATTTCGTGCTTCAGCATTTGTGCCACCTGTTTGGTGTTGCGGATCAAGGTGATCGGCCTCCACACTCAGGCACATGCACAAAGACGGGAACTCTCAAATCATCAATGTGATCGATCCGTTCGCCCAGGCGGGTCCGTCAGGGCATCCGCTCTGCCGGATGGGGGCTTGGCCTCTGAGCGACCCCTGCACAGACGTGGCGTTCACCGCGCTTGAGGCAGAGCGGCTTGGGCGCATGAAATCGCCGCGGCGACAGGCCGAGATAGCGGGATCGTTCGCGCTGCGCCGGCGGTTGATCGCTGAGATGGCCGGTGGCTCGGCGGAAGAAGTCGAGATGATATCGGCGGCAGATGGCGCGCCCTTGCTGCTGCGACCAACGGGCTGGGCCATGTCACTGGCAAACAAGGATGCCTATACGGTCGTCGCGCTTGCCGAGACGTCCGCGGAAATCGGTGTGGACATTGAAATTGTTCGCGAGATGGATTGGAGGCCGGCGCTGTCGATGATGTGCAGCAACGCGGAACGCGCGGAATTCGAGGGGGCGCCTGGCGACCCGGCGTCAAAGCTCAAGGCATTTTTCCGGATGTGGACACTGAAAGAGGCGGTTCTCAAATCCACGGGTCGCGGGTTTCGCGCGGGCCCCAAAGCGGTTGAAACCCCTTGGGAACTATTACTGTCGCCCGGCGCGGGCACGCTCCAGGCATTCGGCGGCACGTTTGACTTCTGGACAGCAGATGCCGGCGACACGATTGTCAGTCTCGTAAAGAAACGGGTCTAGTCCGGCTTTCGGAAGGCAATCGACAGCGGGTTGCATTCGTAGATCCGCAGGCCATCGCACCACAGTGAACCTCTCGCGACCGCCAAGACCCGGTTGGCCGTTTTGTCGAGGCTCAACAGTTCGATCACGGTCGTCACCTCCCGCTTTTCCGGCATGACCTGTCCGCGATAGGACCACTTCACGCGCTCACCGATGGCGGGCGTCTCGGCGATCATGCCATTCAGCTCCGCCGCCGGGACTTTCAGCAATACCGCGCGCATCAGGAGTTGTTCGAGCGCATCAAGGCCGAGCGACCCGGGTTGTACAGGATCATTGAAGAAGTGCGCCTTGAAGTACCAGGCGGATGGATCAACCGCCTGGCGGCCGCGGATGAGGCCGAGGCTTGCGGAGCCACCAGTGGGGTCAAAGTAATCCGCCCGGTCGAGCATGCGGAGTTGGCCGGTAGCGAGGCGGGTGTCTTCGGTTGAAATGTCCTTCGGCGAAGAGGGAAGGGCAAGATAGCCACGATCCGTTTCGGTGATTGGCAGACCTGCCTGGCGCACAAGAGCGGCGGATGGGAAGAATCCAAACCGCGTATTGAGGTCCATGACCGGCTCGCCTGTCTTGAGACGTGCAGAAACATCGAACGCGACGATGGTCATCGGTCCGACTTTCGAGAAGCTTGTCAGGGTCGTCTGGACACAGATGGTTCCGTCCTGCGGCCCGATCATTCGGTGGATCTTCCCGTCGCCTTCGAGGTTGCGGAAACGGTCGCCGCCTTCAAGCGCGAAGCCGCAATGGCTGGCTAGCCATCCGCAGGGCTGCAGTATGATTTCGTTGAGGACGGCGAACGGCATGGAGCCGGATCGGTTGTCGGCAAAGTACCAGGCATCCGGAGGGATATCGTACTCGGCGGCGATGCGGGCGCCGTTTTCTTGCACGCCGGGGCGGGTGGAAACGTCCGTAACGCGCGACATGACATGATAGGGCGGCTGGGGCAGGCGAGGCACGCGGCCGCCGATGTCGAAGCGGTCATACATCGCGCCGAATGCCGCAGAGGGCGGACCGTTGGCGCAGTCCAGCAGGGCTTCCTGATCGCCCCGGCTTTCGCGCCGCGGGCCGACCTGGATCGGCGCGGCAGAAATGCGCGGCGCCGGCCATTTGCGGCGCAGCTGAATGCCGAAGCGCGGGCAGTAGAAAACCTTGCGTCCATCCGAACGCGCGAGCAGCGAGGCGAAGATGCGCGGCGTTTCGCCGAGGATCACTTCGTCGATGAAGACTTCATAGGTGATGTCGTGGGCCTTGTCGGGGACCACCTGCCCCCGGCAGACGAACTTTGCCGTTTCGCCCGGCACCGGTTCGAAAACATAGCCGTCACGCTCCTGCGTCAAGCCGAGGGCTGCGGCATAGAATTCAAGCGCCTGCACTGCGGCTTCCGCCATCAGCGTGCCGGGCATGCAGGGGTCGTTGTGGAAATGGCCTTCGTAGAACCAGGCGTCGGTCGGCACCTGTGAATTTGCACGCAGATAGCCGCGTTGCCACGGGCCGCCGGCTGGATCAAACGCCGAGACGCTCTCGAAGAAGTTCAGTTTTCCGGCCGGGAGGTGCGCGGGGAAGGATTGCGCCGCACAAAGCTCAAATCCCTTGCCGAAACAGGCAAAGGCATCTCCCGAGCGGAATGCGAGCACATCGGCTTCGTTGAAGGCGCGTTTCGCGCTAGCCCGGGCAATGTCGATTGGGGCGGCATCCCTGGTTGGAGGCGGAGAGGTTTCGGCGTCCCACGCGACACCTTTGCCAGAAGCGAGTTCGCCATCGGTGAAGAAGCCGGCTTGTCCCTGCCGCACTGAAAATGCCGGGCGCCCATTCGCGGTGCAATCATACTGGAAGAAGAACATCCGCACCCCGGCAAATGTGGCGTGCTGGGTGATCTCGATCTGGAACTTGAGCGTGTCTCCGGCGAGCGGCAGACCGCCTTCATGGAACGTGATTTCGCAGCCTAGGAGACGATAGACCCGTTCGCTCTGGTTCTTGAGGTCTGCGCCCATCCAGCCGATCAGTGTAAGGTCAGCCTGTCCGCATTCGATCAGCGGACCGGGGCGGACGCGTCCGTCATGGGTGTACCATCCGTCGGCGGAGATGTCCGTTTCGGTCCATATCACGCCTGCGCCTTCGACGCCTGCTTCCGCATCGATACCCGTGATCCGGTCCACCAGCAACAAGGGCGCAGCGGGGAGGCGGACCTGACGCATGAACTGGTCCTGCGCCCGGAACGTGTCACCGAAAAAGGCTGACATCTCTCCACGCGCCGACGCCTCGACTTCGGCGCGCCCCCAGGCCTTACCTGTCGGGTGGCGTGGAGCGAGCGGTGTGAGGCCGGACAGGACACCTGCCGGAGGAGGGGCCTTCGGAGTCTTGAAGCCGGGCGGCGGCGGGAAGGGGAACTTGCCTGTTGGAGCCCCTAAGCGAAGTTGTGTTTCATATCGAGGCGGGGGCAGCGCGGGGGCCTTTGGCAGTCCGCCAAACTCGTTTTTCCGCGTCGGCAAAACTGGCGGCGGAAGGTGTGCTGGACGTGACACCTTGTAAGGAGAGGCATGGTGCCAGGGATTGGCGCGGGCTTGATCCAGCCGTTCCGCTATACGGTCTATCCGTACTGGATAGCCCCGCGCAAAAAGCGTTGCCGCCAATTCGGCAACCTGTGTAAGCTCGGCGTTTTCCACCCTGTCTGTGGCAACGGCCAGATGGTCTTTCCCGGCGAGTATCTGCGAGATGCTCTGCGTGAGCGTATCGCGTGGGCCGAGTTCGACAAAGGTGCGTACACCGTCCTCCCATGCCTGACGGATAGTGGCGGGGAAATCGACCGTAGTGACCGCCTGGCGCGTCAGCATATCCGCCACGCGCGCCTTCGTGGGCACGTAGGCGGCATTGATGGCGTTCGCATAAAGACGGACGTTGCTGGCGCGGGAAACGGGCCGCGTGTGAAGTTCCCGCCATTTGTCCTCGAAGGGTTTCATGGCGTTGGCATGAACAACAAGATGCTGATGCATCAATGTGCCGGTGCCGGGACCCAGACGTTGACAGAGCGCGCGGCAGGCGTCGGCGGGGCCGCCGATCATCAGGTCATCATCGGTATAGATGATCGTGATCTCGACATTCGGCGCGGCTGATATTGCCTCGCGGACCCGCGCCACCGGTGCGCGAACGCGCCAGTTCGTCCAGTCAGCAGGAACGTTGGGGCCCCACGCTTCACCGGCGGTTTCGAACGCGCCACCCAGGTGGCGCTCATACATCGCCGCCGCTTCGATATCATCGAGCAGGCCGCCCATGTCCTTCCAGAACCCAAAGGCAAAAAGAGCGTTGCTCTCGCCCAGCGAGAGACCGATGGCCGCGTCCGGCGACAGTTCAAGCACGTCGCGCATCAGGATGGCATGGGCCTGCGTCACCAGTGAAACGGCGCAGAGCTGTTCGTATTCGGACAATGACGATTTTGCGAGCAGCGGTGTCATCGCCTGCGCTTTCGGCAACTTGCCCAGAGCCTCGGCGACTTCAGGGAAAGCCATCAGCAGGCCGCGCCCCATGCGGGGATAGGAGGCCGCAGAGCCTGTGAAGGCAAAGGCCAGCTCACCTTCGGGTGCGCCTTCGCCGTACCAGACGCCTGAGGCGGATGGTGCGGCGTTGTTTTCAAATGCGGCAGCAGCGGCGGCGCATTTTTGCGCAAGGTCGCCAGCATCCTTGCCAAGGACTGCGATGCGCAACTTCCCGCTTCCGCCAGATTTGCCGGCCTTGAGACGGTTGGCGAGTGCAGCACGAGAGGCCGCTGCCGAGAAAAAGAGATGCGGCACCGGGCGAAGCATGTCCGGCGATATCTGCGGCGCGGCTGGTATCACGGTGACCTTGGCACTCTGCGCCAACAGCGTGCCGCCTGCGGAAACGGTTACAGGCGGGTGAGACGCGCCGATCGATACCACGGCGCCATCGGCATTGAGCGTGTGCGACCTGGCTGCGAGGCTGAGAGAGACGGCGAGTTCGAAAAGACCCGAGGTGGCGGCTGTTTCGCCGTATACGGATGTCAGCGCGGCGCTGGGTGCAGACATCGAAGTGGGGGTCCATTCGACGGCGCCCAGTGTGCCATAGATCCGGTCACCCGCAGCGTCCGCGTCCGCCTTGCGCTTCAGGGTGAGGGCGACCGCGTGGTCGGCGGCATTGGTCTCCGGATATGCCGAGCCCGAAACTCCCGCGCCCGTTACAATGGCCAAATCAAGTGTGCCCGCTGTCAGCGCGGCGATCGCAATATCCAGGGCCGCGAGGCTGGAACTCTCCTCAGCCGCGACTGCAAAGCCCTGGCCCCGGAAGTCCTCGCTGGACGTGATGCGGTTGGCCGCCATGTTGGCCATGGCGCCGAGAACATCTGCCGCGACGAGCGGCGGAGCAATGGCGTCGAGAACCGCATCGATATCGTTGCGCCCGGCCGCTAGCAGCTCGGCTTTGACACGCTCGCGGATAGGCCAGCGCGCGGAGTCATCCGCGCAGCGAATGCCGGCAAACACACCGCATTCTTCAGAGGCAGGGCGGGTTACCCCGTCAAGCGCCATCTGCGACACATCAAGGATAGCGAGATGCTGAGCCTCAGCGCGAAGAAGGTCAGTCGGCGGAATGCGTGCCTTTGCGGGATCAGCGCCGATGAGGTCCGCCTTGCGGACCGGCGTAGCGGGGGAGTTCATCAGACGCCGGATGACGCTGCGCTCGCCCCGGTCCGGACCTGCGAGAAGGCCGATCCCCACGACGACAATGTCGTCCGGAGCAACTGGAGCCATAGCTGCTTGGCCGTTGACGTATCCCCGTATGGGCTCGTGCGCTTCTAGGATCAGGTGTGAATTGTTGCCGCCGAATCCAAAGTTGCTGATGGCAGCGCGGCGCGGCGCGTCTCCATCGCGCAACCAAGGGCGTATTTCCGCGACCGGCGTGAGGCCGGTATTTGCGAGAGGCTTGATGAGGGGGCCGTCGAGTGGTGTGGGCGCAAGAGCTTCAGCTTCCAGGGAAGCCGTGAGTTTGAGGAGGCTGGCAAGGCCGGCCACCGTGATCAGGTGTCCGGTATTTGCTTTGAGCGATCCTATGGGGAGTTTGCGCTGCGTGCCGAACACGGCCCCGGCGGATTGGATTTCCACGGCGTCGCCAACCGGCGTTCCCGTGGCGTGGCATTCGAGATAGCCGATTGTCGCGGGATCAATGCCTGACATGGCGTAGGCCCGGCGCATCGCTTCCACCTGGCCATCGGAATCGGGCGCGAGAAAGCCCTTCCGCTTGCCATCATTGGAGAGACCGATACCGCGAATGACGCCGCGCACGTTGTCCGATTTGCGGACCTCCGACAGGCGCTTCAGCACGACAGCGGCAGCGCCTTCGGAAGGGACGAGGCCATCAGCGCCCTGAATAAAGGGGCGTGAGCGGCCAGTAGGGCTGAGCGCCTTCAAGGCGTCGAAACCGATGTGCAGGATCAAATTGTCGGCGGCGTTGACGGCGCCAACGAGTGCAATGTCTATCTGGCCTGCTGCAAGTTTCCGGCAGGCGATTTCGAGGGCGTAGAGTGAAGACGCGCAGGCCGCGTCGAGCGCGAGCGCCGGTCCTTCGGCACCTATCATCCTTGCGATAAGATGAGCCGGCATGCCGGAGTTCAAGGTATCCGTGAGCGGGCGATCCGTGCGGCCGTTGCGCCAAACATCCTCGGCGTAGTCCACCTTGGCGCGGCTCGGATAGCAGAGATTGGCGAGGAACACGCCGCGCCGAGCGGGATCCGTTTTCCCGGCGCCGGAGACTGCAGACCAAGCGTCCCAAGCAGCTTGCAGGGGCCAGCGGTGGACCGGATCAAGTGCCGCGGTGTCGATGCCGTCCATGCGCGCGAGGCCTTCATGATCGGATGCGCGCTGATCGACCCGCCCCGAAACATACTGGCGCCGGTGTCCGGGCGCGGTGCCTAGGCCAAGCTCCTCAGCGGTGACTGGCCGGGTCACGACCTTCCGGGTGCGGACTACATTCCACAACTCCGCAGCGGTCTCGGCACCCGGGAGGACGCAGGCCTCGGAAACGATCGCAATGGGCTCGAACGGGTTCATGACGTGGCCCAGGCTTCGCCAACAATCAGTTCGATCTGGTCCTGCGCGCCGCCCAAAAGTTCACAGGCGAAGATGCGGGCGCCTTCATCGACGGGAATGAGCGGAATGCCCTGCGCTTCGAAATGGCCGGCGAGAGTACTGTCGACCATCCCGCCCGCCCAGGGACCCCAATGAAATACCTTCACGCGGGCGGCAGGCAGGGATTGTGCTAGCGAACGGCCTGCATTGGCGAGAAGGGCGTTGGCCATGGCATAGTCTGCCTGTCCTTTGTTGCCGAAGAATGCAGCCGCAGATGAGAAAAATGCTATATGGCGAAGCTGAATCGGATCAATCGCGGCGAGGATGTTCATGAGTCCGCCGACTTTCGGAGAGAACACACGGCGCAATTCACTTTCGGTTTTTTCCATCGCGAGCTTGTCAGCGAGGACGCCCGCGCCGTGGACCCAGCCGGTGATCGCGCCGAACCTTTGTTGCGCGCCGCGGAGGACGTCTGCGACGGCGTCGCTGTCTCCGGCGTCGAGCGGGATGTAGGCCGCGCTCGCCCCAGTCGTCCGGATAGCCTCCAGCGTTTCCCGGATTTCGGTGCCGGCCAGCAAGTTGCGCGCCGTGCGGTCAATTTCAGCGGGCGTGACGCGGTGCGCCGTCTGCCGGCTGCGCGCCACTAGCAGACCGCGCAGGGTTTTCAGATCATCCGTTGGCAGCAAATCAGCCGGCCAAGGTGTTTCGGCGGACCTTCCGGCGAGCAGGATGGTGCCGCCCGCAGCTCGTGCAAGTTCGATGGCGCAAGCGGCGGTGACGCCGCGCGCGCCGCCGGTGATGAGCCAAACAGAAGTCTTCGTCGTTGGCACGGAGGATGGCGGCGCAATTGAAACTCCGGCTTCTGCAGACAGCAGCTCTCCTGATGAGGTGATGATACCATCGGCATACCCCTGCTGGACACCTTGGACGACCTGCGCTGCAGCGGCGGCAGCGATCGTCCAGGCGCAGACCTGCGTGTCTGGCCACTCCTTACGCAAGGTGCGGCTCAGGCCTTCTAGGCCGGAGTATAGTTCGGCGCCCTGCAGCAAGATGATAACCCCGCTGTTGCGGCGCGCCGCCTTGGCCGCCTGCAGTGCGGTCCAGTGCCGGTCTTCGTGGGATCGCGAGGCGGTTCCTTCAGTCAGGATGGCGCCGTCAGCAGAGCCTGAGGGCTGCGACACGCGGCGCACGTCATATCCAAGCTCTGACAAGGTGCCCGCTATAGCCGCGGCCAGGTCAGGATTGGCATTGGTCACTTCGATCGATGCGCCCGGACGCAGCTGGAACGCTGTTTGCGAGCCGGCGTTGCGCCACACAACCGGACGCACATCGCACCGGTAAGGCGCAATGTCAGCCGGGGGCAGGTGGGGACGGTGGGAAGCCCGTGCCTCCCCGCCATCCCTCAGCCGAAAAAATCAGCGATCTTCCGGATCGTGCGAAGCTCAGCCAGGTGTTCCGGATCGACTTCCGGCAGCGACGGATACTTGTCACGCAGCGACGACAGGATTTCGACCTGCTTGATCGAGTCCACGCCAAGTTCACCCTCAAGATCCATATCGTCTTCGAGCATGTCGGTCGGATAGCCGGTTTTCTCGGCGATCAGGGCACGGATGACATCTGGGGAAACCAGCAGGGTGGAAGCAGCAGGGGCCGGGATGGCTTTAGTCTCTGCGCGCGCAGGCGCTGCAGGCGCGGGTGCCGACCCGCCACCAGGCGCGGCGGCGTCGATCATCGCCGCGATGGCCGCAATGGTGCGCAGCTCGACAAGCCGCTCGGGCTCGATTTCCGGCAGATGGGGAAGCCGGTCGCGCAGAGAAGACAGGATCTCGACCTGCTTGATCGAGTCGACGCCGAGTTCGCCCTCAAGGTCCATGTCGGCGTCCAGCATGTCAGGCGGATACCCGGTCTTTTCGGAAACGATCCCGCGCACGATGGCAGCAGAGTCCATGACGGAAGTGGCTGCGGAAGACGGTTTCCGCGCAGGCTCGGCGACGACCGGCGCTGAAGCGGCCGGCGCTTTCAAAGGCTCATTGGCAAACGCATGCGCGCCGCCAGAGCCGTTGACCTTCGGCTTGGGCGCCTCCGCAGGTGCGGGCGCAGGGGTCGGCGCGAAGACGGGCTGTGGTGCCGCTTGCGGAGCCGCTGCGCGCGGCGCAGCGAGCAGCTGCGGTTCGGTCTGAATTCCACCGGCTTGGCCGAGCAGAACCGCGGCGGCGTTCAGGTAGGCCTTGTGGCCGTCCGCGATCGCATTGAGGTAATTCTGATGCTGGTTGGAAACTTCCTGCCAGATACGTTCCACCGGCGAAGTGATCTCGACGCGCCCGGCGGTTTGAGCAACGGGGCTTGGCGGGGCTGCGACGGGGTGCCGGCCATTCTGATCGGGCATGGGAGGTTCGGTCCTTTGAGCGGGCGATGGAGATTGAGGGGTTGGGGAAAGGTTTACCGTGGCAACCGCATTGGGAGGCGCGCGTCCGGCGGCGCCGTCCTTGGGTGGGTACGGACGATCATAATTTGCGCCTGTGAGGAAGACGGCGTGTTTCGAAGGCGGTGATTTCGGAACGGGCGCCGGAACGTCCGCATAAAGTGATGCGAGGTCGAGCTTGAAGCCCGAGACAGCGAGCGCGCCGAGGCTGGCCAGGAACTGGGAGACGCCATTGGTGCGTTTGTTGTCCAGCGACAGCACGGTGTAGTCGCGATCGCCAAGCGTATCGGAGACCAGACCGGCGACGACATTGCCGGGTCCGACTTCGATGAAGATGCGTGCACCGGCAGCGTACATCGCTTCAACCTGTTCCCGGAACAGAACCGGCGAAGCAATCTGAGACGCCAATGCGCCCGCCAGTTCCTTTGCGGTCGCTTTGTAAGGCTGCGCCGTCGCGTTGGCGTACACCGGGAGGGAAGGGCGCTTGAGCTTCAGCCCTTCGAGCGTGCTGCGGAACGGCGCCACGGCGGGCTCCACAATCGTCGAATGGAAAGCCGTTGCGACCGGCAGGCGGCGTGCCTTGATCCCCTCTGCCGTGCAGCGTTGCTCCGCCTGCTGAACAACACTCACGGGGCCGGACAGCACAACCTGGCTTGGGCCGTTGTCGTTGGCGATGACGAGGCCACCGCCGATTTCCTTCACAAGGTGCTCAATTCGGCTTGCCGGACACTGGACCGCCAGCATCGCGCCTTCGGTTGTTTCCGCCGCCTTCGCCATCTCCCGGCCACGCGCCGCTGCAATCGTCAGCGCAGCCTCGCGGTCAAAGGCGCCGGCATAGTGCAGCGCCATGATCTCGCCGAAGCTATGGCCACCGGACAGGTCGGCTTCGACACCAAGCGCTTCGAGCAGCGCCAGGTGCGCAAGGGACACGGCGGCTATGGACGGCTGGGCGTGCTGCATCAACTTCAGGCGTTGCTGCTGGTTGCCATATTCCACTTGGTCGAACGCTGCGGGCGGAAAGGACAGCTTGTGCAGTTTCAGCGGGCCGGTAATCGGATGGCTCGCTGCAACATCCCACAGCGCACGAGCGGCGGGAAAAGCAATCGCCAGATCTGATCCCATTCCGGGATACTGGCTGCCCTGACCGGAAAACAGGAACGCGATTTTGCTCGCTGCCGGCGCCGATACGGACGCGGAGCATCCTTGCGGCAGCGGAGCCTTTCCAAATGTTCCGTCGGTCAGTTGCGAAGAGAGTTTTGCAGCTTTGGCAGCGAGGTCGTCCGGACCTGAAGCCACTATGGCCGCTCGAGCGCCTGCCTGCACATCGAAGGATTCGTGCGAGGCAGCCGCCTGCCAGGCGAATGCGTCCTCGGCCACGGGCACCGAAGCCATTTGAGACAATACCGCTGCAAGGCCCGCTGCATCGTTTGCGCTGAGCAAGAAAAGTTCTGCCGGATGCACGCGCGCCGGCTTTGCAGCGGTCGGGCCGGTGTATTCTTCCAGTGTCACGTGAAAGTTCGAACCGCCAAAGCCGAACGAGCTCACCGACGCACGGCGGGGCCGTGTGTCGGCAGTGATCCATGGGCGCGCTTCGGTGTTCACATAGAAACACGCGCTGTCCCGGATCGCGTCGGCGGGCTCTTCGATCTTGATCGTCGGCGGCAGGACCTTGCGGCGAAGCGACTCGACCGCCTTGAGCATGCTGGCTGCCCCGGCGGCCGCTTTCGTGTGGCCGATCTGGGATTTGACAGAGCCAACAGCACACCAGGGGCCTTCGCCCTTGTCAGCTTCGCCGAAGACGATGTGCAACCCTTCGATCTCTGCGCGATCGCCTGCTTTGGTGCCCGTGCCGTGGGCTTCGACGAGGTCGACGGTTTCGGGTCCGTATCCAGCCTGCTCATAGGCGCGCCGCAGGGCGCGGGCCTGGCCGGAAGGAAGCGGCGTATAGATCGCGGTACCCTTGCCGTCGGACCCGCCACCAATGCCGCGAATAACGGCATGGATCTGGTTGCCGTCTCGCTCGGCGTCGTCAAGGCGGCGCAAGGCAAGCATGCCGATGCCTTCGCCGAGCATGGTGCCGTCCGAATTGTTCGAGAACGGACGGCAATCGCCGGTCGGCGACAAGGCGGGCGTTTTCGAAAAGCACATGAACATCAGGATGTCGTTCAGCGCGTCGACACCGCCTGTG